>CAYSVT010000071.1:0-1635 GCA_964434685.1 Candidatus Woesearchaeota archaeon | reverse complement strand
TAATATCTGGCACTTTATCCTGTAGCCCCGAATAGTCTACATCGCCCCCATATGTGCCGTCAATTATGAAAGCATTGATGCCATGGTTAACTAATGGATCGTTTTTGTTTATTCCATGTCCTGAATTATAATAGGTATACGCTAATTTGATTTTTGCTGGTACAGCTGCGTAGCAGCTGCTGCTCGCAATCAGCAGTATTGCGAGAATTGCAAAAAAGTATGGTCAATTAATAAACTTTGATAAGACACAACTTGTACAAGTAAGCAACAGCAAAGGTAAATTGCTTAAACAATTTTATATCCCCAAAATAATCCAAGAGGCAGATTTGATTATTAATGTACCAAAACTAAAAACACATGTTCTAACAGGCATAACCTGCTGTGTGAAGAATCTTTTTGGTTGTTTGCCAGGAGATTTTAAGGGGAGATGCCATAAAAAAGCCTCTACAGCAGAGAGATTCTCAAAACTAATTGTAGATGTGTATCAGGGTATTCTGCCACAATTGAATATTGTTGATGCAGTTGTAAGTATGGAAGGAGAGGGCCCAAGTGCTGGAAGTTTGAAAAAAACAGGCTTGCTCCTTTTTGGTAGGAATGGTGTTGCAGTAGATGTTTTTGCAGCAAATATTTTAGGTTTTAAGACTGTCTTGACAAATGAAGAGGCAATCTCGCGAAATTTATCTAAGGATATAGAGGTAGTAGGTGAAAAAGTAGATGTCTATTATGATAAACAGCCTAGAAATAAATCTTCCTTTTACAAAGAAAAATTAGCTATTTTGTTCTACCTTCTTTTACCGGAGAATAGTATATCAGTCAACAAGAAAAGTTGCACAAGATGCAAGAGATGCATGCAGCACTGCCCAGTTTCTGCTATAAAAATGAACCCTTATCCCGTATTGGACAGAAGAAGATGTATAAGATGTTTTTGCTGCATAGAAATCTGTCCCCAGCATGCATTTCATTTACAAGAGCCCTTACTTAAAAGATTCCTTTTGCTTCTGAAAGAGATTCTTAGCAAACTTTTGAGGATCAATAATTAGGTAGAACAGTGATTCTCACTCATATCTTAATGCCTCGATAGGTTTGAGTTTTGATGCCTGCCTTGCAGGTAAAAATCCAGCTATTACTCCAGTAAGGAAAGAGAATATCAAAATCCAGAAAATCATTTGGCCGCTGAAAAAGGGCTTAAAAAAACCGTAACCTGCAGCGACGATCATCACACCCCCAACCTTTGCAATAATTAAACCAATAATCACACCTATTATCCCGCCGGCTAAACTTAAGATTCCAGATTCAATTATAAAAACTGTTAAGATCTCACTGTTTCTTGCGCCTATAGCCTTCATTATCCCTATCTCTTTTGTTCTTTCTAGTATTGAAGCATACATTGTGTTCATTATATTTACAGATGCGACTATTACAGATATTGCCGCGATTAAGATAACAATGGCAATTATCACATTTAAGATAGTCGTAAATGTTTGGATAACCTGCTCAAATGTCTGCACAAAAAAATCTTCAGTGCCTTTCTTTTGGTTTCGATGATTTCTTAATTCTCTCATAACATCATCGGCAACTTTTGTTGCATTTTCACCAGACGATACTCTTGCAAAGATTTCATGATAACTTGTTGCT
>CAYSVT010000070.1:0-1659 GCA_964434685.1 Candidatus Woesearchaeota archaeon | reverse complement strand
AAGTGCTAATTCTGTTTTAAATCCAAATAATCTATCTAAATCTCCATCTGCCAATAAATAGGTGAGTCTCATGCACTATTATAACTATTAATTATTTATAAAGCTTTCTATTTGTAGTAACTAAGCGGTGGTATTTAAACCAATATTCTTGGAGAATAAACAGGCGAAATATTCAGTAGTTTTTTTGATATAACAATGGTAGTTTATTCTAAAAATAGAGGTTAGAACACCTATGAGAATTCTTATCGGGAGACTAACTTCCCGATAATCTTTCCCCTGCCTTACCTTTCCGTAATCTTTTTATCTTATAAACATTTTGTTACCTCTGTGAAACAATCACGACAAACACCTATACGTGGTCACTTAAGCCACACTATGAATAGTCGTGGTGTTGTTTTGCATTTTGGTGAGGGGTGCTCTAATCAATGGGACAGCATCAAAGTGTCATTGTTCTAACCAGAGTCACCCCGAACCAAATATCCTAATTCATAGGACCATTAATACCTAAACTCCTCATTTTTTCTCAGCATTGAATGAACAACGCACAACATTTTTCTTGCTGTTGCACAGATTGCTTTCTGCTTTCCTTTCTTGTCTTTCAATCTTAAGTAATGTAACTTAAGAGGATTAACTTCTTTTCTTCCAACAGCAACCCATGAAGCTTCAATGAGGGTGCATTTCAAAGTCTTGCTGGCTTGTCGTATCAAGCCTCCAAACTTTAATGAATTTCCAGACTGCCTTATGCTGGGGACAAGCCCAGCATAGCTGCAAAGCTGGCTGCTGTTTGAGAATCTATTTATGTCTCCTATTTCAGCTATTAATTCCATTGCCCTTATTGAGCCGATGCCTGGAATTGTCTTAAGCAGCTGAGCCTGCTTATTGTTTGAAGCCATATTTTGTATGGCTTCATCAACAAATTTTATTTCATTCTCATACTGCTCATGAAGATTGAAATAAGACTGAAGGACATCTGTTACATCGATGGTATCTTTCAACCAGTTAATTGTAGCGGGATATAGATGCTTATGGGGTGTTGTTATTCCATTTCTATTTAGTATTGCACTTATTTTATTTTTTATCTGTGTTCTTCCTCTAACAAGAGACCTTCTTTGCCTTACTACATCCCTAACATTTCTTATTTCTTTTGGAGGAATATAGCTTTCTGCAACCAGATTTGCTCTTAGCAAATCAGTTAGTGTGCTTGCATCTATCTTGTCTGTTTTTATCCTTGCGAAAGCTATTGCTTTTGTTTTTAATGGGTTTGCTAGTTTCACTTTGTAGCCCATACTATTTATTTTTTCATAGATGTGCTCCCAGACACAGCAGCTTTCCATTACAACCTCTGTGTCATTTGAGGGAAATCCCTCAAAGAATTCTTTTATTTCTTCTTCTGTATTCCTAAATTTGTCCTGCTTTAGCAGCTCTCCATCTTTTGTTTTAATTACTCCAACTGTAAATTCCTTATGTATATCCAATCCTGCGTAGTGCATAAACACCACCTCCTTTGCTAAAGCAAAGGAAGATCATCTAGATAAGAATTCTCATTTCATCAATGGTGTATTATTCTGGGTGCTTATTTTGATTAAAAAATCAGTAAGAGCAGCATGCGGGGTAATAGCCATGAGTGTGTGCACACTACTCTAACGTGATATATCTATA
>CAYSVT010000069.1:1403-1685 GCA_964434685.1 Candidatus Woesearchaeota archaeon | reverse complement strand
TCCCTTGGCTCATAGCATAAGCTTGCAATAATAAGCATAATCTGGTATTCATTAAGCCCCTTATAAAAATCAGTGGCAAATATCTCTCCTATAATAATCTCATCAGCATATATCTTAGAGGAAAATTCACCTTTGTAAGTTAATTTACCTTCATGAACATAACCCTTCTTAACCAATTTCCTGCATATGCTCTCAAATGAATTCTTTATCTCAATATACGAGCCTTTCTGGTGAGTATAGAAACTCATCTTTAGGATTGTATCAATTTCTTTAGGGCTATGC
>CAYSVT010000069.1:0-1393 GCA_964434685.1 Candidatus Woesearchaeota archaeon | reverse complement strand
TATCAGATTAAGAACAGTATTTACAGATAACCTAAACTGTGATTTGATAGGCTCCAAATCAGCATCAGTCATCTTTTTCAAAGTAGAATAATCAAAATCCCTTCTGTCAACCATCGCATAAACAAATCCTTCCTTATCAATGCCCCTCCTTCCTGCTCTGCCAGCAATCTGAAAATACTCTTTAGAATTCAAGAATCTGAAATTAGCTCCATCAAACTTCCTTAGCGACTGAAAGCAAACTGTCTTTGCAGGCATGTTTATTCCAACTGCAAATGTCTCAGTTGTGTAAAGCACTTTTATCATGCCTTTTGAAAAAAGATCCTCAACAGCCAGCTTTACAAGAGGTATAAGGCCCGCATGGTGAAATGCAACTCCATAAGGCAGTGTCTGACGCAAAACTTGCGTTGATTTAAGGCCTTTTACCTCAGGAGGAGCACTCTCCAATCTCTTGCGCATAATAGTGCTTATCTCTGGATTCATTTCAAATATTTTAGCTTTAGAAATCTCAAGCGCAAAATCCTGGCAGCGTTGCCTCGAGAAATTAAAGAAAAAGCATGGCAATTTATCCTTTATCTCCTTCACTAATTCAATATGATTAGGGGCTTTTATCCTGGGCCTTCTCTCTCTTCTCCTACCCATTACATGCCTGTAATCAGGAATATCCTTGATCTCCCTTATATCTTCTAGAGTAGTTACCCCCAGCTCAGAATCATAAAAGCTTTTATGCAATGGCACGCTTCTATGCTCATGCCTTACGGTCTCAACAGTATGCCCTTTTATTGAATGAATCCATGCAGCAAACTCCTTTGCATTAGGTATTGTTGCTGACAGGCATAAGAATCTTACATGCGGTTTAGAAAAGATAATTGACTCTTCCCATACATATCCCCTTTCAATATCATTTATATAATGGATTTCATCAAGAACAACATATGACACCTGTTCAATCATCTTGTCATTTGTCAGAGCCATATTTCTATATATCTCAGTTGTCATTATCAATATCAATGCGCCAGGATTTATCACAACATCTCCTGTCAAAAGCCCAACCTTACCTTCACCATAATCTGCAGTAAATTCCTTATATTTCTGGTTAGAAAGCGCCTTTATTGGAGCAGTATATATAACTTTAATCCCTTTTTTTACATCCCTGTCAATTATGTAATCTGCAATCAATGTCTTGCCTGAGCCAGTTGGAGCAGAAACAACAACAGAATGGTTATTCTCAATAGCTTTGATAGCATCTTCCTGGAATTTATCTAATACCAATCCCTTGTATTCCATAATTCCCAGAAACCACGGCAGATATAAAAATGTTGGTTATTAAAGATTGAACTATACTTAAAGGCAAAATTTCTTAAACGAATTTTGTCTTTTCGTAATAAGCAAACGA
>CAYSVT010000068.1:0-1693 GCA_964434685.1 Candidatus Woesearchaeota archaeon | reverse complement strand
AAAAAGAAATCCATTTCCGTAAGATGCCTCCAGAATATTTCCTTTAAATGCCTTTGTCTTTCTCTTGTCTCCGATAAACAGAGTTACCTTTATCTGTGGATATACCTCTTTTAGAACATCATATAGATCATTCACCATCCCCGGATCTGGTCCTCGAAAAATGAGCACCCTCGAAACCAATGGAAAAGTTATGCTACAGAGTTCTCTTTTTAAGATACCTTTCGTGTCTTTCGTAGCCACCGCCCATTTTCTCTTTCCAATGAGACTTCCAATGAAAATTCTTGATAAAGAAAGTACCGCTCTTCGCATCTGTAATTTATCCATGTTTTGTATAATAAAAATTATCAATGGTAATGTAAAATGAGTTTGCAAAATGGAAGTAACATGGCCTTTAAAATCCTTAATGCTATCTTTCGTTATGTTGATTATGTTGCCTAATGGATTGAACGATAATAATCCATTATTACTCTGGCAGTCAGCAGCTATTGGCTGCAAAACAGAATTTTTTAATCCCTCACTGCAAAATAACCAGAATTTCATACTATCTCTAAAAAAACCCAGGGGGATGAAATCTGCCGCCCCTTCCTGCTCCAGACAACGCAAAGACAATAAGTTATAATACTCTTCATCGATTCTTGTCTTCCAGCTGATCTCGATTTTCCGCAAATCTTGTAAAGACAGATCCAATTTATTTCTGTGCTGCTGATAAAATTCTATAGAGTACTTATAGTTACCTATACTAATTATAAGTGGATTCATTGATGTAATCGACATACAGTGTCGTCTCCAGAATCCCATGACTCGATTGACAAAATAAAATTCTCCTTTCATTGCTATATTCAGAAAAGTTGGATGGTCTACCAAGGGTAAGTAGTCTGGTTGAATAAATCCACCTATCTCTAATAGACTTTTCTTCCTGATAATAGTGCTGCATGGAAATGTAAAAGCTGCACTGTTCCCCTGAAGCAGGTATTTAATGGCCTTCCCCATTGGTTTATTAAATCTTGCCGCTGTTTCTGACGGAATCCTCAATACATCCATAATTCCGCCCTCTGCGTTTGTTCGAACTGTAACCCCATATGCCAGTACTACAGAAGGATTGTCAAAGCCTTTTGTAAGGGTCTGCAATTTGTATCGGGGTATAAAATCATCTGCCTCTAAGATAGAAATTAAATCACCTTCGCAATACGATAGGGCCTTGTTATATGCTGCCCCGATCTTCCAGATTCCTAAATGTTCCTGATAGAAATATTTTATCCTTGGATCGTTATACTGAGATACCGCCTCATAGGTGTTGTCTGTTGAACCGTCGTCAATGATGAGCATCTCCCAGTCTGGCAAGGTCTGCTGTAACACACTCTCAATACAAGCGCCTATATAATTTTCACAATTGTATGCCAGGGTAATTATTGAAACTAAAGGTTTTTTCACTCTCTTTTCCCTGCTAACTTTTCTTTCTTTGTTCCAGAGTCTGTCAACCGTAAGGCGGTCTATAATTGCCTGCATTCTGTGAATATAAAGATTTGATGCCATTGTTCGTGTATATGAAGCATAGGCAATTTTTTGCCGCTCTTCTTCATGGGTCAAAAAATACTCTATCCGTTTTTTGAGTTCTAAAACGCCTTCCTGGAAACTTTTCTCAAATCCATCCGACAGCGCTACCTCTTTCTGTAGATCATAGACATCCGCCAAA
>CAYSVT010000067.1:0-1867 GCA_964434685.1 Candidatus Woesearchaeota archaeon | reverse complement strand
AATAGGATGTCAATATGAAGAGAGGAATTAAATGTTAATAGGATGTCAATATGAAGAGAGGAATTAAATGTTAATAGGATGTCAATATGAAAAGAGTAATTAAACGGTGTCAGATTATGCCATTCAACTGGCTTTTCGCACTTCTTGTAGGCGCAGTAATATTATTCCTTGCATTTATGTTTGTTAACAGCTATGTGAACCTGCAGAGATTTAAGTATGATAGTGAGACAGCAGCAAGGCTTGCAATTCTCCTAAATCCACTGCAAACCTCTCTTGGGGATATTATGCCAGAGCCAATAAAATTCCAAACAATGACTAGGTTTCAGTTAAACTGTTCATACAAGGGACTGGGCACAGAGCAGTTAAGCATCTCAACAAGCAGCAATATTGGGCAGAAATGGCAGGAATACGGCACAGCCACTGCAATAAACAACAAGTACATCTTTTCTCAGGGGATTGAAGAGGGCAAAACGCTTTACTTGTTTGCAAAGCAGATGAAAATGCCTTTTTATGTGTCAGATTTAATTTTTGCTACAACAAAAAGCTACTGCTTTATCAATCCACCTGAAAGGACAGAATCAGAGATAAGGGCATTGAATGCAAGCAATATTGTGGCTGTGCAGAGAAAGCAGGAATGTGGGAAGGATGCAGTAACAGTCTGTTTTGGCTCCAGCTATTGCAATGTGAATGTCCATCCTCAATGCCTTGGTTATGGCTGTGAGGACCAGTACAGCTACGGATTAGTAGAGCACCCTCTTAGCGACACAAAAAATACAATAATCTATTATTATGGGGATGCCTTAATGTATGGTGCGATATTCTCCTCACCAGACATTTATAATTGTAATATCCAGAGAATCTTGAAGAGGATAGATATGCTCTCACAGCTTTATTTTGAGAAGGCATATCTTCTAGATGCAAGGGGCTGCAGCACAGGAAAATTAAAGAGCAAACTTGCGGATTTAAGCACATTATCCTTATCACTCATAAAGACAGCAGATATACTTGGTTTAGTGGACAAGGTAAAGGAGGTTGAGTCTGCAAATGAGGAGCTTGCTGCCTGCAGGCCCTTTTCAACATGAAAAGAGCACAAATAAAGACACAAATAATCTAAGATGATTCAAAGGAAATAAACCAAAACAAAAATAATTTAAGATGACAAAGAGAATAAACCAAAACAAAAATAATTTAAGATGATTCAAAGGAAATAAACCAAAACAAAAATAATTTAAGATGATTCAAAGGAAAAGGGCACAGCTAAAGATACAGGAAACGGCATTTATGCTGCTCGCACTCATTATGCTCTTTGCATTGATATTTATATTCTACAGCAGGCTTGAGTTGGCTAGTGTATATGCAGAGGCAAACCAGAAGAATGCTGAGAATGCCATAAGGATGCTTAATATGCTCTCTGTAATGCCTGAATTTGCAGGTGTTGAAAGGGGTATGGATTATGATAAGATAATCTCATTGAGGAATGTTTCTGGCTATGAGCAATTGTGGAAGGGCATCAATAAGATAAGCGTGGTTAAGATATATCCCAAAAATGAATCCAGGACAATTATAATTTATGATGGCAAGAAGAATGCTGATTTCACATCATATTCCACCTATACTACATTATGCGTTACACGCTATAGGGATTGGAATGAGTGGCAGGACTGCGATTTGGCAAGGTTAATTGTAGGTATAGAGGAGTTTAAGCCTAAAAAGGGAAGATGATTAAAAGGAAAAGGGCACAAATAATTTAAGATGATTAAATAAGATGATTAAAAGGAAATAAACCAAAACAAAAATAATCTAAGATGATTCAAAGGAAAAGGGCACAGGAGGAGATGATAGGATTTGTTGCAGTTCTTGTCCTAAT
>CAYSVT010000066.1:0-2023 GCA_964434685.1 Candidatus Woesearchaeota archaeon | reverse complement strand
GATTGGTTATTGTTATATTTTTTGAATTTGCCCAACTTGAATTCCACCATGCCATTTCACTCAGCTGGAAGTTGTTTCCAGCAAGATTTATGTTTGGGATAATATCTACCTTAAAGCCTCCTAAAGATGGCTTGAAATAGCCTCTAATATCTATATAATAAGTCTTGCCCTTCTCCAACGTTAAACTTGTAAGTTCTTTCCATTCCTGCTTGCTCACAGCATGAGAGCCGCTTAATGTTTTCGTGCAATTCGGGAATAAAGAATAAGTCCAGTTTCCCTCAAATCCCTCTGTGTTATTGTAAGGCAAACAGATAGTAGAATAATCAGTTACCTGCTCTTGGTATTCATCTAGATAGTAAATCTTGCTGCTTTGAAATTTATTCTGTCCCTTAAGCCAGTTGAATTGTGCAGTTAGTTTGTCTGCGTCTATTGTAACAGTGGTTGGAGCAACAGCACCAGAATAACTCAGACTAAAAACCAAATCGCAAGTTCCTAAGCATTGTGGTGTATAATGCCTGCCTGCAATGTCTTCTGTAATCAGATTATAGTTAAGATTTAGATTAGAATTGCCAGAGGTGTAGGCTATAACTAATTTGATGATAAGTATGGAAGATAAGATAAATGCCAATGCTAACACAGAATACGCAAGAGTGCCTTTAGAAACCTTGCTAAACCTCTTTTTGATTTTACTCTCCCTCTTTATTGTGTTTAACAACAAAGAAGTTTAAATATTTTGTGAAATAATTGGTAAATTACAAATTATTTCCAATAGACCCTTATCCTTATATTAAAAAAGATTTAAGAAGGGTTATTTCTAATCTAAGGTATGCAGATAATAGTTGACAGGAGGGAAAAGAATAATCTTGTTCTTTCCGAATTGGTCTCTGAGAAGGCAGAGGTAGAATTAAAGGTGTTAGAAGTGGCAGATTATCTGATTGGAGATGTGGCTATAGAGAGAAAGACAGTCCATGACTTCGTTAATTCTATGATAGATAAAAGATTGTTAAGGCAGCTGGGAGGACTAAAGCAATATCCAAAAAGAATCCTCTTAATAGAGGGATTAGACGAGCACAGCCTTTATGAGGACGATCGCGAAGGCATGCATGCAAATGCTATCCGGGGGATGATTCTCTCGTGCATCTTGGAATTCAATGTCCCGATTATCTTCACAAAGGATTACAGGGATACTGCAAAATTCCTGATTGTGCTTGCAAAAAGATTTGAGGGGGGTAAAACAGAATTTAGCCTCAGGGCAAAAAGGAACAGCTTTAATGTAAAGGAGCAGCAGCAGTTTATTCTGGAGGGTTTCCCAGGGGTAGGGCCTTCAATTGCCAAGGAACTCCTTAATAAACATAAAACAATAAAGAATGTAGTTAATCTTGACATTGGGCAACTGAATGAAATAAAGAAATTGGGAAAGAAAAAGGCGCAAATTATTTATGAGATTATGAATAGGGGATATTAGGCGCTCAGAGAGAATCTTATAATTTCTTCATATATTGGGCCCTTGCCTGTCAGGGTGGACTTCATAAGTGAAAATGATTGTATCCCCATCTCCAGCGGCTTTATCTCTATCTTTTTAATTCCTTCAATAAACCCCTTCTTGTCATTTATACTCCTGATTCTGGCAAGGGTTATGTGGCTTTCAAATCTCTCATCCACTTTGAGGATTGGTTTGACTGCAGAGATTATATTTTTGTTAAGCTCTTTCAACTTCTCGGCAGGCTCAAGGCTTGCCCACACAACGCGAATATAATCTTCGGAGGGAAATGTCCCTGCCTTGCCAAGATGTGAGGTGAATCCATCCTGTTTAATCCCTTTAAGAGCCTCTTTGATTTGATTTATCTCAAAATCTGTAATCTCTCCAAGAAATGCAAGGGTTAAATGAATATTTTGTGGCTCGACGCATTTCATTATTGCATTTGGCAGCTTCTCCTGCACGCGCAAGAGTTCATTCCTTACTGCCTCAGGCATCTCAATAGAAATGAAGCATCTCATTCTCAGCAAATTCTCTCTGAATAGT
>CAYSVT010000065.1:545-2137 GCA_964434685.1 Candidatus Woesearchaeota archaeon | reverse complement strand
TTCAAAGATGTTTGATTTTTGTTTAGTCTAATCATTTCAAAGATGTTTGATTTTTGTTTAGTCTAATCATTTCAAAGATGTTTGATTTTTATCTTGGCTGGATTCTTACTTATTTCTGATATTGCCTCTCTCCATGTAAGAAGCCTATTCTTTGCCCCATAGTACCTTATCACACTCTCGGAATTTGCTAATGCAATCTGGAGAGAGAATTCTATGCTCTTTCCTTTCATTAATCCTGCAACAAACCCTGATGCAAATGCGTCCCCTGCACCTGTCTTCTCAACAACCCTTATTTTATGTGGAGTGAGTGAATAGAATCTTTTTTCATCAGTGGAGTATGCATATGCCCCTTTATCCTCATCAGTAATGCAGACTAGATTAGTCCCTGTCTTAGCTATCTTCTGTGCAAGAGTTTCTATCTGAATATTTTTGCCTATTCTGAATCCGAGCAATAGCTTCGCCTCTTCCTTATTCAAAACAAGAACTTCTGTTTTTGCAAGCATTCCATTCAATTTAGAAAGCCCTTCCTTAACCTGATACTCGCTCGGGTTATACGCTATCCTTATCCCCTGCTTTGAGGCATAATCAAAGATTTTCTTTTGCGTTTCAAAGGACTTATTCATTAAAGAGGAGAAGTAAAACCATTTAGAATTTAACTTTGTCTTAATTTTAGAGAATTCCAGATTATCGTTCTCTCCTTTATATGTCAAAACCGTTCTGTGATGCTCTGCACTATCAAGTATTACCGAGAATCCGCTGAAACCCTCTGAAACTGAGCCTAAAAAATAGGCATTCTCCTTCTTCAATTCCTCAAGAATCTTCTGTGCTGAAAAGTCCATGCCAAGATTTCCGACATAGCCTGTTTTAAAGCCCAGTCTTGAGAAGCTTACTGCAGTGTTTGTCCCCCCACCGCCAGTAGAGAATCTCAAATCCTTGATTAGAATCTTTGCGCCTGCAGGATAGCCAATTATCTTCTGCCCCTTTTTCATTAATTCATGCACTGCTGTATTCACAAAAACATCCTCAGTTGCAGAACCAAAACATATTATATCATACATTTTTGCCTCTTTTGATAACAGATTATATCATACATTTTTGCCTCTTTTGATAATACAATTAGCTAAAACTGATTAAAAAACCTTTTTATGCGCATCTTGGCAGTTTGATACTGCTTTTTATCTCGCAAAGTTTTTCGGTATTCCCTACTCTTACAATTGGCGCAACCCTTGCTTCTATCACGTTGGGCTCTAATATATTATAAGTCCTGCCTTCATTCATTTTTGGAAGTTCTTCACGTATTATTTCTTCTTTGGATTCCCCTTCCTCATATCTTTTTTTTATATCCTCTTGGCTCAATGCACTATTATACACCCGGACATTATCTATGCTTCCTGGCATTGCTTGCATGTCCATCCCAAGACGCAGACTATTTGAAGTGATATCAAGGCTCCCTGTTCTTGTTTGTGCACTCACCAAATCGCCATTAATATAAAGTTTAAGGTTATTGCTCCCCCCATTTTTATCATATGTTCCAACAACATGATACCATCTGTCAAATATTGTCAGGGGAGTAGAAACTCTGGGCTCTTGAT
>CAYSVT010000065.1:0-535 GCA_964434685.1 Candidatus Woesearchaeota archaeon | reverse complement strand
CCCAGGGTCAGTAGGATAAATCCATGCCTCTATTGTAATTTCATCTGTAATATTCAGTCCTTCTTTATTCCCGCAGTCAGCATAGTCATCTACACCATCAAAACTTAGTGCATTGCCTATCTTTCCATTTGTCGTCCAAGCCGGTCCATTAATTAAGTTGCAATCATTACTGTTGATTGAATCGTGTGCAATTAATCCAGAGCCTTCTTCAAAACTCAGCTGCAAGACTGGGGGTGTACCGGGTCTTACATCATGGCTTCTAGTTTCTCCAGGAGAAGCCAAACTAATCTTTATACCTGAAAGATTGAATTCTTCTGGCCCGCGCAGAACAGTTATTCTTGCTTGATTTTTTGTTGAGTCAAAGCAACTGTAACCTTGGTTTGTATCTATTGTAATCATTGCATTTGTACACATTTGACCTATTTGGAGCGCATTTGTTATTGTAGGCATAATTGATACCCAAATAAGCCCAACCCCAACAACAGTTATAAGGGTGAGTAATACCACAGCGATAATTGCAGAAATTGCTTTTTTG
>CAYSVT010000064.1:0-2191 GCA_964434685.1 Candidatus Woesearchaeota archaeon | reverse complement strand
TTCTTGCCTGCAAGAAATTCTGAGAGGGCGCCACCTGCAAGCGAGATGTAATCAAATTTTTTCTTTGTATTTGTCATAGAGATTGCAGTTGATGTGTCCCCCCCTCCAGCAACTGCAAATGCTTGTGGTGGGATGCTGCTAAATAATTTTCTGGTGCCTAACTGAAACTGCTTTTCGAAATAATACCCTGCCGGACCTTTAAAGAAAAGTTTCTTGCTCTTATTGATAATCCTAGAGTATTCATTTGCAGTTCTTTGCCCTATATCAAATATTTCATCGTCCTGCGGGAAGTCGCTAATCAAAACCTCCCTTCTCCTGCCCCTTGTCTTCACTGCAACATCAACGGGAAGTAGAATCTTGTTTTGATATTTTGAGATTAATTCCCTTAGTTTAGGTATAAACTCCATCAACCCCCTCTTCTCTAGAAATTTATTCTGTGCGCCAAGATTTCTTCCTTGTGAGATTAAGGAAAGCTGCCCTAACAAACCACATAACAAAATCTGCTTTGCCCTCCCTTCCCTTAAAGCAGACTCCATCAAATCAATGTTCTCTGAAATCTTTGCACCGCCCAAAACATAAACAATTCCCTTCGTGTTTCTTATCTTTCTCAAATAATTCAATTCATCACACATTCCCTCTCCTGCATAAGCTGGCAATGCCTGTGCAAATCCTGTTATTGAAGTGGCTTTGCGATGGGCAACAGAAAATGCATCCAATACAAACATATCGAAGAGAGGGGCAAGTCTTCTCACAAATATATTGTCTGCTGTACCATTGTCCTCTTCCTGCAAAAATCTTACATTTTCCAAGAGCAGCGCCTCTCCTGATCTTAACTTCTTAATCTCTAAGATTGCATTTTCATCAATTATTGATGGAATAAACTTTATCCTTACAAATCTGTTAAGCAGTTTTGCATGCTGCCTCAAGCTGATAAAGTCCTCATCCCCCTTCCTCCCCTGATGAGAAAGCACAACAACTGCCGCCTTTCTTGCACAAAGTTTTTTAATTGTTTGGGCATACTCCTTAATCCTCTCGGAAAGCAACACCCTTCCATTAACAACCTCAGAATTCAAATCAATTCTTAAAAGAACCCTCTTGTTTTTCAGGTTAATCCTGTTAATCCCCTTCATTTTTTGGATGCAAGCCTTATAGCATCCACCATCCTGCAAGAATATCCATACTCATTGTCATACCATGCAAGAACCTTGACAAAATTTTCACCTATGACCATTGTGCTTGATGCATCAAATATGCTTGAATGAGAATTTCCTATGACATCCACTGAAACAATCGGCTCTTCAGTATATTCAATCACATTTGGAATCTTTTGTGATGCCCTTTTGACTGCATTGTTCACCTCTGCGACACTTATCTCTTTCCCAACCCTTGCAACAAAGTCCACTATGCTGCCACACGGAACAGGCGCACGAATAGCCACGCCATCCAATCTCCCTTTTAATTCAGATATCACTTCAGCAACAGACTTACTTGCTCCTGTTGTTGTAGGCACAAGTGAAATGCCTGCAGCCCTCGCCCTCCTCAAATCATTATGAGGGGCGTCATGCAGCCTTTGGTCCGGCGTGTATGCATGAACAGTAGTCATAAATCCCTCTTTAATCCTGAAATTGTCATGTAATACCTTGACAATTGGTGCAAGGCAGTTAGTTGTGCATGAGGAAACAGAGATAATTTTGTGCTCCTTCTTCAGCTTATCCTCATTAACACCTATTAGTAATGTAAAGTCTGGATTCTTTGCAGGCGCAGATATTAGAACCCTCTTTGCGCCTGTTGAGATATGCTTTGCTGCGCCCTTCCTGTCTGTAAACAAGCCCGTGCTTTCCACAACTATATCCACGCCCAATCTTTTCCATGGCAGTTTCTCTGGCTCCTTTTCCTTCAGCACAATTATTTTCTTTCCATTAATTATCAGGCTGTCCTCGGTGCTGCTTATCTTTCCATTAAATATCCCGTAAACAGAATCATATTTGAAAAGATGAGCCAGGGTTTTTGGGTCAGTTAGGTCATTTACTGCGACTACATTCACCCCCTTTTCAAGTGCAATCTTTAACACTTGCCTTCCTATCCTGCCCAGACCATTAATCGCAACCTTCACCATCTTTTGATAATTAAGGGGGGAATAACTTTTAAACTTTTCTTTATTGATAATACGTGCCGGGTTATCCTAATGGTA
>CAYSVT010000063.1:2037-2576 GCA_964434685.1 Candidatus Woesearchaeota archaeon | reverse complement strand
AAAGAACAAGACAAAACCCATTAGTGGATTATTATAATAAAAGAACAAGACAAAACCCATTAGTGGATTATTATAATAAAAGAACAAGACAAAATTTATATACCGAACTTAATTTAGCTATTTATGGTGTCGATAGAAGAGAATGAAAAGAAGGGAATAAAAGTGCCTGATTTCTCTGGAGAAGCTGAAAAAAAGACAGAAACTACTGCAACACCAACAGAAGAGGCAAAATTTTCTTTTAAGACAGGAAAGATTGAGGTGAGCAGGCCTGAGATTGCTGCAATACAAATACCAAATGACGAAGCAGGAACTTTTGAGAAGCCTGCAAAAGAGGATTTGCAGATTGCGCGGGGAAAGGTAGCTCCAACAATTAACTTTGATATTGGAGCAATACAAAAGGCAGTTGAGGAAAATTTAAAGAAGGCGAAAGAGACAGAATTTCTTAGTGTCAATCGAATCCCAACAGGCGTTCCCGGCTTAGATGAGGTGATGGGTGGAGGCTTTGAGAGGAATTCTGTCAATCTTGTAGGGGGGGGGGC
>CAYSVT010000063.1:0-2027 GCA_964434685.1 Candidatus Woesearchaeota archaeon | reverse complement strand
TGCATGCAGTTTATTGTTAATGGAATCAAAAATTATAATGAGCCCGGTGTATACATTAGCTTTGAGGAGACAAAGGATAAATTCTTCAAGCATATGGCTTCATTCGGATGGGACTTGGCAAGATTAGAAAAGGGGAATAAATTTGTATTCATTCAATACACGCCTGCACAGGTAAAGAAGGTTATACAAGAGGGTGGTGGTGTAATCGAAGCAGAGATTGAAAGAATTGGGGCAAGAAGGGTTGTTATAGATTCGTTAACTGCATTTACCCTGCTTTATGAAAATGAGCTCTCTGCAAGAGAGGCTGTATTGAGCTTGTTTGAGATGCTGTACAAATGGGGCTGCACAACACTTGTTGTATCAGAGCAGGAGCCTGACCCTGACAAGCATATCTCAAATATAATGGAGTTCGAGGCGGATGGTGTAATACTCCTTTACAATATAAGAAGGGGGGATATAAGGGAGAGGGCATTAGAAATTTTCAAGCTGCGGGGAAGCAAGCATGCACAGAAAATATTTCCAATGAAGATATTAGACAATGGCATAATGATTTATCCTGAAGAGACTGTGTTCTAAATAAGAAACCTACGGTTTCTTATCAATTTCCCTCTAAAAGCTACGGTTTCTTGTTAATCTCTCTTTCAATCCTGAGAAGCTTGTGCAACTTTGCAAATCTTTCCTTGCCTAAAATTCCTGTCTTTATGATTGGCACTTGCCATCCTACTGCGAGGTGTGCAAGAGTATCATCAGATGTCTCGCCTGAACGATGAGAGAGTATTGGGATGATATCATTGTCCTTGGCAAAATCAATTATCCTCTCAGTTTCAAGCAATGAACCGTTCTGATTTGGCTTCACAATCATTGCATTAATCGATTTTTCCTTTACAGCCCTCTCCACTCTGTTAAATTGCGTTGCAGTCAAGTCATCCCCACAGATAAGGCAGTTCAGCTTCTGCTTTTGCACCTCCTTCAACAGCCTTGTGAATCCCTTAAAGTCCTCTTCACGAAGAGGATCCTCCACATAATATAGATTATATTTCTTTATTAGCCCAAGAATGTAGGATATCTGCTGTTCTGCATTCAGCTTCCTTTCTGGATTTTGGTAGAAGTAACTGCCCCTAAAGAAGGTTGAGGCTGCAACATCCAAACCCAATCGCAAATCAACATTAAGACTGTCTTTAATCTCCTTTTTTACATTGAGAAGCAGCCATAACACCTGCTCATTTTCCATTGTAGACGCAAATGCCTGCTCATCCGTCAGCATGCCATCATACCTTTTGTCCTGCTCCATCAAAAATCCTTTTGCATGCTTATATGCCTGCAGATTCACAAAGTATGCGTCAAAGAAGTGCTGTGTCTTTGGCAGCAGCAAGAACTCCTGAAAATCCGTCTTTGTCTCCTGCTTTACATGCACCCCACCACCAATACAGTTCCCAAGGGGCATTGGCAAAATCTTGGGCTTGGGACAGAGAAATCTCCATAATTCAGAATCATAAGAGGCGGCAATTGCCTTTAGCAATGCAGACTCAATTGCGTAGAGCGTGTTAGCACCAACAGCAGACCAGTTTGTTGTCTTATCAACAGTTCTTGCATACCCCTCTACCCTTCTCAAATCGGCAAATTCAGTCAATGCAACTGCATCCTGGCACAATTTATTCCCCAAAGCCCTTGCAAAATTAATAGAGAACTCAAATCCCCTGGCTGAAAGAGCAGCTGCCTCATACTTACCCTTGCTCTTCCCACTCGGTGCAGATGCAGTAAATGTGCCATCTGCTGTTTTAACAGCTACTTCAATTGTATCCTCTTTTCTAGAATCCTTGATGATACGGGCATTAATCTCTTTTACAAACATAATCTAACAACAGTAAACCGATATAAAAGGTTTATCATCACCAAGAATAAGTCCCTTCCTTAATTACAAACTTAATCATCCACAAAAGAATAAATCCAAGTGAAATATTTTTAATGCCTAGTCTGCCTCTGCCTCGCCTGCTTCTGAAACCTCTTCAATTTCATCCTCTGGCTTA
>CAYSVT010000062.1:0-2668 GCA_964434685.1 Candidatus Woesearchaeota archaeon | reverse complement strand
CCGACTATGTCGGGAATCCCCTCTTTTATTACAGGTATTATTGGTTTAACTGAATTATCCAAACTTTTTATGTGGAAATTGCCCATCTTGACAGAATACCCCCATAAAGGGAATCTGCTGTTAACAGAGCCAAATAGGGTGAAAGAGATATTTTTGATTGTGGCATTCTCATATTTTGGAATTATCATCTCTTGCCCATCAACTGAAATGGATGCTGTTGCCATCCCCTCACTCAAAGGGATGTCAGGAGATAATGCTAAGAGTTTTATTTTTTTGTTGTCCATCTCTATTTCTTGCCCGACTGACAGCCATCCTAAAAATTCCTTTTCGTTGTTTATCTCTGTTTTTTTAATGCCATCAATCTTCGCGCATCCCCTTACACAATTTATATAACAATTTGTATCATTATTAGAACTGCAATCCATTTCAGGACCTACAGAGCCAACCTGCCCTATGCCGCCAACAGCAGTGCAGATATTTGAATCTGGGAAGAAGCATGGCGTAAAGGAATAACACTTGTTATCTTGATGGCAGAATTCCCCTAATTTACAGTCATTGCTTTCGTTGCATTCCCCAATACTAATCACATTTTGAGAAGAAAGAATAACAAAAAATGATAACAAAATAACAGCAACAGCCCAAAGCCCTCTTTCCATGTCTAACCAAAAGAAATTGTTTATTTAATTCTTTCTAAGTTAATTTTAATAAGCCCCACCCTAAAATCTTTAACCCTTTTGGTTTGTCATTTAGTTAATTTTTTATACCCTCTCCTCTTAAGCAGAATATGGAATTAAAAAACAAAAGAGGGACGACATTTGTAAGTGTTGTTTCAGGTATTGGAGTAGCCCTTATCTTTGTAGGGATTGCTTGGTTGATTGCAACTAACTGGCACCAAATCCCAGATTTTTTAAAAGTCTTGATATTGGTGTTTTCCACTCTTGCCGCCTTTATATCAGGAGTACTTTTAAAAGAGCGTGGGCATAAGGGAGTGGGAAGAGCGCTCATAACCCTCGGGGCATTGTTATACATGCTAAGTTTATTTTTAATATCCCAAATTTATCACTTGGCTACAACGATGCAATCTTATGCATGGCTGTTATTCTTTTCATGGACAGTTATTCTTATATCCGCTTATTTTGTGGATTCCCGCGAAAACTTAGGCATCTCTCTTATTCTGTTTTTTATATGGGTTTTTTTACAATATACTGCGTCTATTGGCACGGTGACCTCTGCTGAAGGGCTTATCTTCGTCTATGTGCTGATCCTTTTGAGTGCAGGTTCTCTTTTTTATGGATTGAGTATATTGCACAATTCTCTCAAACACAACTTTACCAATATATACCATTATGGCACAATCTTTTATACTCTTTTGATATTCTACATATTAAGCTTCCAGACTCTTCTGCCGTTAATCGGCAGCTATACACTTAAAGCAGAAGCATTTACATTTTTCTCAGTCTTGTTCGTTATATTATGCTTCTCTGGCTTTGTTGTTGGGGCGTTGCTTGCTGTAAGCAGAACATCAACCTCTATTAACGAAATTCTTGGGTTCATAGGCGTGTTGGCTGTTTTGTTCTTTTTGATTTTATCCACGAAATTCGTAGGAGGAGAAGCTAACTATTCCTTTTTGGGAAGAGGTGCACAAATGTCCGCTGGCTTATGGTTTTGGTGGCTTGTAAATAATATCGTGTTTATAGGCATGATCATTCTGGTTTCTTGGTATGGGCAGTATACAGGAGCGACAGATTTAATAGATTTAGCCTTGGTCTTCTTTGTTTTGGAAATAATCACAAGGTATATTGGTTTCTGGGCAAAATTTAGAGGATACTTTGCATTTAGTGTACTTGCGATATTGGGCGGAATACTTTTGATTTTAGGTGCGTTGTTTATCCCTAAATGGAAGAGAAGGTTAGCGGAAGAAATAGAAAAGCCAAAAGAAGGACAAAAGTCAGCCAAATGAAAAAGGAGATAATTGGATTAGCATTAGTGGTTTCAATTATTCTAATTATAGTGTTATCCTTCATACTTTACAATGAGTGGCCGCTATTGACCGGCAAGAAGATTGTTCTTGCAACACGCCCTGTTGACCCGTTTGACTTATTCAGAGGGCAGTATATGAGTATAAGATATGAAATCTCAACACTGAATAATGCTGAAGGTTTTGAAGCAGGCGATTCAATCTATGTTATCTTAAAGAAAGATAAAGAAGGAGTCTGGAGAATGCAAAGCACATCAAGAGAAAAACCAGAAAGAGAGGATTTCATCAAAGGAAAGATTAAGCGTGTTTATGGCAATACAGCAAATGTAGAATATGGCATTGAACAATTCTTTTTTGAAAGAGGAGCGGAGCTTCCAACAAGGAATATAACTGTAGAAGTCAGTGTTGCTAATTCTGGAAGAGCAAGGCTTGTTCAGTTATTGCATAATGGAGAACCAGCAACAATTAAATATAAACCATTTGATATTAAGGCTTAATCTGAATTTCTTTTTCTAAGAAAAACTTTTAAATATCCCTCTTGTTTTCGCCCCCGCTATCAAGATGCTGTTTAGATAAGACTTTTAGCAATAAACCAACTCTCTTAGCGTTTTTGATTTAGGGGAACGCCTTAAATCTCTCAATGCTTTGGCTTCAATCTGCCTTACCCTCTCCCTGCTCAAATTCATAATC
>CAYSVT010000061.1:0-2683 GCA_964434685.1 Candidatus Woesearchaeota archaeon | reverse complement strand
CTTGTTGCAGTGCATGAATTTGGGCATTCATTTGGAAGAGTATGGGATGAGTATTATACGCCTAATCTGGCAAGCGGAGGGCTGTACGGCAAACCCAACTGCCTGCCGTATGAATGCAGAGGGCAAAACTGCGCCAGTGCAAAAACAGAATGGGGCGAAGAGCTTGCGAACGAGGCAAAGAATAAAGGATGGACAGGCTGCGGCGGAGACTGTGACAGAAGATGCGCGAACCTGCTCAGGCCAAGGCTTAATTCAATAATGAATGACCAGGGCAAGAATATAGTGATGCCTAATAATCCTGAAAGCGCAGAAGAAGGAAGAGGCGACACATTCTCAGAGCCTGCATTAAAACAAATACAGGGAAAGATTGCATGCATAGGCGCCGCTGCGCCATGCGCTGCATAATGCAGGGGACAGTAGCCTCACTGCAATCGAAAATGCAACGCATTTTCGGTGTGCCGAAAACTTCTAGTTTTCGAGCACGGTTCGGGACTGTCCCCGTGTTAATACACTTTTAACAATTAAATATTTTAGAAACACTTTATTGGATTTAAATGCAGGGGACAGGGTTCGAACCTGCGGAGGCACTAAGCCAATGGGTCCTAAGCCCATCCCGTTTGACCACTCCGGCACCCCTGCGATTGGTTTCTATGGAATTAAAGCGCTTGTAATGCTTTAATTGCTTTGCGGGTGGCGGTTTCGAGCCTTGGCGAGATTACCGGCACCCCTACGCAAATGGATAAAATTGTAATGCCTTCATTGTAAAAAGGTTTGTAATGCATAAGAAAAAACAGTATTTGTTTAGCTCTTTAGCACAGATTTGCTGATAGAACCCTACTCAACTCTGTTTTTACATCTCGCTTTTGATATTGCCATGTGGCAATCAATGAAGCAATAGTTTCATATGTTTTTGTGCCTTTTTCGGAGCGGAATGCTCCGATTATCTTTCGCACAATAACACTTTCTCGTACAGCTTGTTCTGCATAGTTGTTTGTAGGCTGGACACCAGCTATTTTAATGCATGTAAACCATTGTTCTATATGAAAGTCAATATACTTCACTGTTTCTTTGCATTCTTCATATCGCTCATAATATGCTATTATTTTTTGCAGTTTTGCAGTCATTTGTTTATACTTGCGCATTCTTGCTTTATCGGTTCTTTCTTTACAATTGAATTTGACTATTTCTTCAAAAAGTTCATGTAATTTTTTATCCAAATGTCTTCCAGCAACACTTTTTATTTCTGCGGATTTACGCAGCAAATGTGCCCAACAACGTTGAATAGTAGCATTAATGAGGAAATCGTATGCTCGCCAACAGTCACAAATAACTGTGCCAGCATAATCCTTTCCAATGATTTCCTCAAGAACGTTACTTCCTCTGCTGTTGCGGATGATGATTAGCAGGTCTGTATCAGACCTGAAAGCCCATACCCACCAATTTTTTCCGAGCACACTAAAGCTGGTCTCATCAATATAAAGAAGCCTCGCATTCTTTATTTTTGTCTTCAGTAATTCATATTCTTTTTCTCCGGCTTTGGCAGCTCTTTCGATAATAGCTTGCACAGTTGCCGGTGCAAGCTTCATGGCAAAGCTTGCATCCAGAAAAGAAGTGGTTTTTCGTAAGACTCCTCTGACAATGAATTTAAGAAATATTATGATTACCATCAAATTTATACCAAATTTACCTTGAATTGGAGTTGTGCCATCCTTTGCGATAAATTTAAGATGACATTTATTGCACTTGCAAACATCACGAGTAATATCGACGACTTTTAGCTCTATTTCGGGAGGTATCTCTTCTTGTTGCTGATGCTTTTCATCAATGATGCTGATATCTTTGCTATGGCAATTAGGACATTCTTCCGAGGTAATGTGATTGCTGTAATTTGCTTCTTTCTTGGGTCTTGTTGTTCCATGATGACCCGCAGGAGCACCCCTCTTATGCTGTTTAACGTCTATTGTTCTTGAAACATTTGGTTTCAAGTGAGGATGGGCGGAGGGCGGCGTGTTTGAATTTTTGTATTTACGAAGCTCCCTCTTTAATTTTTCAATTTCTTCGTCTCTTCTCTTAATCTCCTCGATAAGCTCATCTTTTCCTTTGTCCTTCAATAGAATATAGGGATTCATTCTTCAATAAGGACTGCACGAACCTTCTTTCCTTCCCATCTTTTTGGCACATAGATTCTTGCGCTATTCCCTCCCTTTTCAGCAACTTTTTCTATAACCTCGTAACCTTCCATTTGCATGCGTATCGCTCTTTTCATTGTAGTTACAAAGTAACTACAAGAATAAAAGCTTTGTGGTGCTGGAGTGTATAGGTTTTTTCTCAAAAATATCCAGAATTAACAAAAATTAGCTAAACAAATACTAAATTTCCAATACTCCTTCTCCAAATGGCTGTCTGGCTATAAATCCTTTTCTTCCGCTCACATAATCCTTGAGATTCTCATCAGAGTTTGCAGGGCACGCCACGTGCTCGCAGCAGTTAAGCATGTCTATGTCTGAATGGTAAGAGTCGCCAATGCCAAGGCATCCTTCTCCTTTCCTGCCAAGCTTTTCAAGTATATGTACAATTGCTTCGCCCTTTGCAATATTTGGCCGAATGTCAATTGCAGCCTTTGAAACCACAACCTTAATTCCGCCTGCTGCAATCTCCGCCTTAATCGATTCAGGCAATCTTG
>CAYSVT010000060.1:0-2965 GCA_964434685.1 Candidatus Woesearchaeota archaeon | reverse complement strand
TTTTTTATTGATTGCTCTACTTTTTCCTTTTGTTCTTTTGTTAATTTGTCTCCTCCCAAACGTTTCATATTTACCTCCCCATTATTTGATACAATGATGCCGATTTAAACTTTTCGTTTTGAAACTGCAAGTTCAGATTAAATGTATTCACTTACTTCATCATAGTTCACTAAATTTTGATTGTCAAAGATTAAGCCGGGGCATGCGGTGTTGAGCCATGATTGGCATGTAAAATTTTCTAATTCATTCAAATTAATGCTGTCTGCAAGGAAGATGAATGCCCTCTTGCCTTTCTTCTCAAGTCTTTCCCTTATCTTCATTGCCTCTCTAAGCTTTTCCTGTCCAAACTTTGTTGATACTATTATCCCTACTGTGTTTGCTGCAAGGAATTTCTTTAAAGCACCATCTCTTTTCTTTTTTAGGTTTTTAATCTCCTCTTCATCAACCCTTCTAATGTACTGGCTGTCCCACACAAATATGGGCTTTTCTGTCTTTAATGCAAGCTGCAGTGCATGAAATCTTCCTGTGCCAAGAAAGAGAAATGCATCTGCCTCTTTTCTTGCAGCATTGATATCACAACCAATTATTTGTGCCTTGTATCTTGCAAGCTTTCCTTTGCCTGTCAAAACAATTTTTCCATTTCTTTCCAATTCTTCCTTAAAGAGGGGAACAAAATCCAGATACTGGATTGATGCTGCTATAGATAATTTCTTGTAAGGGAGTTTTGCAAATCCCCTTAATGAATTCTTTATTCTTTCTTTGTCCTCTTCACTTGGTTTCACCCTGGATTCTATAAACAGCCTTTCCATAGAAAACAAAGCACGAGACAGTTTTTAATCTTAACTTCCCTCTGTATATTATATAATAGTGTCCTTCTAATCTAAATTTTGCCTGTGATGCCCAAAACTCCTTTGCCCTTCCTTTAGAAATAAGATATACTAAAGATTATACCCCTTTGATTTCCCTTACCTTCACCATCTTTTCGCCCCTGTAAATCTCTGCGAATGATGGGGCTGCCACAATTGTGTTCTCTCCAAATCCGGTTATGCTGCCCTCCAGAGCATCACATGTCTTCTTTAGCTTTGCAATTGCCCTCTTCAATTCTACTATATCCTTGCCCTTAAGCTGTTTTATGTCAACGAGTGCTATTGTGTATCCCTCTCTTAATGCATTAAGAACGGGGTTAATATCCTCAAAAACCTTAAGCACAAAGGGCCTTATAAGAATTTTAGCCTTTCTTGGCACTGCAGAGCCAAGGTCAATCTCAATGTACTCCTCTGCAGAACTCCTGGGTCTAATGAGCCTTGATAAGCCCTCTTTTATCTTTTTAATCACCATATTTTAATGATTGATAATCTATTTATAAATTTTTCTATTGCTTTAATTTGCTTAAAATCTCGTCCCTTCCTTTGGTGATTTGCTCCTTAAGGAAATTTTCCTGCTTTTCAAGAGATTTTATCCTCAAATCCAGAATCTCCTTCTTTCTTTTTAAGTCAGATTCTGCATCAGATTTTTTCGTTTTTATCATTATTTGCCCGGCTATTTTGTATACATCCTCTTTTGTGTTCTTCAGTTCCTCTAGGGCATTATCAGTTTCCCCCCTTTCCAGCAGAAATGCCTGTTTTTGCATCAGAACATTCTGCATGTTCTGTTCTAAAACCTGAAGTTCTTGTATCTTTTTCGCAGTTTCTTCATCTATTCTTTGTTCCATCTTATACTGCCTTTATCTTTGTTGCCTCTTGCCTGGGCTTAAAGAATATCCTGCTGTTGCAGTTAGGGCATCTAATGCTCTTTATACCTGTCTTTTTCAAAGCCTTGTTCGTTGTTTCCTTCCCGCAAAAAAAGCATTTGTATGTTGCCATTTTAACAAATCATCAAATTTTTTTTACATTTCAATATAATAGCTACCTGATGTAAATTTTTTCCCACATTTGCTGCAGAGCCATATGCCCTTTGCAATTCTCTTTGCAGCCGGCTTCTTGCAATGGGGGCATATCTGTTTTCTTCTCTGTTTTTTTTCTATTTTCAATATCTTTTCTTTAGGCTTTTTTCCATAGCCTGCACGAAACCTGCCCACCGAACCTACCTTTTTCGTATGCATTTTTGTTTTTAAAATTTTTGTTTGTTATATCTCAAATAAAAATGGGGCTGCCCAGATTTGAACTGGGGTCGCGAACTTTTTTGCGTTTCTCTCCGAGGTCTCTTCCTAAGAGAACTTGTCCCAAGGCTCGAAGGCTACCAGGCTACCCCACAGCCCCGCAGGGCTATGAAATTTAAGCGATTTATAAACCTTGTTTATTTCTTTTTTTCTTCAGTCTTTTCTGCAGCCTTTGCTGGAACAACTGCTGCCGCTGCCTTCTCTTCCTTCTTTCTAGCAGGAGTAGGAGCACCTGCCGCAGTAGCAGCTACAGCCTTTTCAGCTTCTTTCGTAGCCTCTTCTTCAGCCTTCTTCTTCAGCATCTCATCCTGCTTTACCTTCAGCTTATTGAAATAATCATCAAGTTTTGCTTTCTTTTCTGGCGGTGTTGAAGATTTTTGGTTGCTTACTATGTCAATATAATCCTTGTTTGTGTCAATCTCTCTCGTAACCTCTTTTGATTCCTTATTTTCTACAAGAATCCCCAGACTTGTGCAGGAGCCCAAGACAGATTTAACAGCTGCCTCGAATTCATTAACAAGCATCCCCTCATGCTTTTTCTTTGCAATTGAAACAATCTGCTCTAGAGAGGCATTTGCAACCTTGATTGTGTTTGGCGTTCCTGAGCCCTTCTCCAAACCAAATTCCTTTTTAAGCAATTCCGAAGTTGCTGGCGTGCCAACCTCCACCTTGAAATTCTTTGTTTTGGTGTCTATGTCAACTGATACAGGCACCTTTATCCCCTTGAAAGAGGCAGTGGTCTTGTTTACATCCTGTATCAACCTTCCTAGATTAATTCCCAATGGACCAAGCTTCTGCGAAATTGCA
>CAYSVT010000059.1:0-3039 GCA_964434685.1 Candidatus Woesearchaeota archaeon | reverse complement strand
TGATTTTATAAACAGGAACTTTATCAGAGCCAGAACAGCCATGTTGAGACTATTGTGAATATTGTCAGGACAATCGCCAGTGCTATATCAAAATTTCTTTTTTTATTGAAGAATCTTGCTGCTCTGACATGATTCCCCTTTGCGAGCCATAATACAAATGCATTGTGCATCCTGTTGTCAAAGCTTACTGAACACTTCTTGCCTCGCAACTTGTCAAGAAAGCATCTCCATGCCTCTTTGATGTAAATCCTGTAATGGGGCACAAATAGGCTTACAATAAGAAAATAGGCTATTAATGCCAGACAAGGAATACAAAATATCACCATTTTTCTTTAGCAGTAAATTTAAATCCTTTTTTAAATCTTTTTAAAGTTTTAATTTAGATTAAGCTATTCTAATAAGAAGTTTTTTCCCCTTTGAATGTATCGAGGTAATCAAATGATGCTAAAGCAGCCTTTGCACCCTCTCCTGCCGCCACTATAATCTGTTTTGTTGGGATATCTGTGCAGTCACCTGCTGCGAAAATTCCGGGCACATTAGTAAGGTTCTCATCCATCGTTTTTGTGCTCCTTTTAATCATTATCTCCCCCCACTTATTCTTCTTCACAGATGGAGCAAAATCGCAATTTGTAATTAATCCTATCTCTACAAAGACACCCTGCACGTCAATCTTCTTTTCAACAGCATTCTGCACAAATTTCAATCCTGCAACAGAGTCATTGCCAAGTATTGCAGTTGTTTTTGCGCATGTAATAACCTCTATCTGCCTGTTTGCCTTGACATTTTCTATTCTTACTGCCTCTCCAGTAAGCCTGTCTGATATGCTCAGCAGATACACTTTCCTAGCGTACTTTGCCAAGAAAAGTGCTGCATCTAATGCAGAATTGCCACCACCGACAACAGCAACATCCTTATCCTTGAATAATGGAGCATCGCATGTTGCACAATAGCTTACACCCTTATTATACAACTTATCCTCCCCAGGCACATTGAGTTTGCGGGAAGTCTTGCCAGATGCAATAATAACTGCTTTTGTCTTGTATTTTGCCTTGTTCGTCTTAACCTCAAAAAGATTCCCTGTTTTCTTTATGTTCTTAACCCTTTCTCGCAAGTTTAGGCTTATATTATAATCCTTCATATGCTGCTGAAATTTTTCTATCAGTTGCATGCCTGACACCAAATGATAACCAGTGTAGTTTTCAACATCTGAGCTCATTGCTGTCTGGCCCCCTAAATCCATTGAGATTACTAAAAAATTAATCTTCCTCCTTGCAGCATATATCGTAGTAGTTATGCCTGCAGGGCCTGCCCCAATAATAATTAAGTCATATATCATCTTGCCTCTTTTGTTCTTTCTATTAATCTTTCTTAATTTTTAAATCTAACGAAGTTATTTCAGTAAACTGCATACCTTGCAGATATCCTGCCTGCTTGGCTCTCCGCATTTCTTGCAGTACGTCAGACCATCATCTTTAATAAAATAATCTCTTAATCTGGGCAATATTAAAAGAAAATTTTTGATTACATTCATCTCAATTGAATCCTTTTCTTGCAGATGATTAAGAAAACCTCTAGTTTCTATCCTGTAAGTGCCCACAGCACAGGGGCATCTTTCATAATTAACTGGAAATTTCATCATTTCTGAATATTTTCTTATGTCATCCTCTGGGGAGAAGTAAAGCGGCTTTATTCTTGTCACAAACTTCCTGTCTTCCACAATGCCTGTGGCAGGGCCTGAGTTTAACCCGAGTTTCACGTTTCCCTTGAAGAAATTTATGAGTATTGTCTGCGCCTCATCATCAAGGTTGTGCCCTGTTGCTAACTTTGTGGCTTTTAATTGCCTTGCCTTCTTGTTTAATAACCATCTCTTTATCACACCACATATAGTGCAATTGCTTATCTTTTTACTCTCTTGGATATTGCTCCTTATGTAACACATGCTGCTGCCGAATTCCTTCTGCATGGAGATTATGTGCAGATTTATTTTGTGTTCTTTGCAGAATTTTTTGATATTATCAAGACATTTCTTGCTGTAATCACCCATCTTTAAGTCGATATAAATAGCAAAAACATTGTAGCCAAATTTCTTAAGCAAATAGAGAGCAGTTGTAGAATCCTTGCCACCAGAGCATGCTACTGCTATCCTGTCTCTTTTTGATGCCAGCTTGTAGCTTGAAATCGTGTTCTTTACATCTTTTTCAAACTTTTCTAAAAATATTCTGTCATGCATCTTTTATTCCCTGCCAATTTCAATCATTCTGCCAAGTGAGTTTTTAGCCTTTTTGATTACATGCTCTTCTAACTCAATTTCATATTTCTCTTCTTCGAGTGCAGCATACACATCTTCAAGATGCGTTTTTTTCTGGTTTATACAGACACCACCAGCAGCATAAAACCTTCTTTTTGGCAATTCCCTATGCAACCTATTTGTCATTCCCTCTTCTGTAACAATAATAAATTCCTTGGCATCAGAATCTCGCGAATATTTTATCATGCCCTCTGTTCCAAGAACAGCGTCCGCAATCTCAAGAATTTTCAAATCGCATTCTGGATGTGCAAGCACCTTTGCATTTGGATGGGCTTTTTTAGCTTGGATAATCTTCTCATATAAGACATTTGAGTGGACATAGCAATAACCCTTCCATGGAATAATCTTTTTGTTTGTATGCAACGCAACCCATTTTGCAAGGTTGTAATCAGGAACAAAAATCACCTGTTTTTGCGGTAAAGAATCTATGACTTTTGTGGCGTTAGCTGATGTGCAGCATACATCAGATTCTGCTTTTATATCTGCATTTGTGTTAACATAGCTTACAACTGCTGCCTCAGGATGTTTTTTCTTGAGCTCTTTTAATTCCTCAACGCTTATCATTTCAGCCAGAGGACATCCTGCAGAAAGAGATGGCAATAAAACCCTCTTTTTAGGATTGAGTATCTTAGCGGATTCTGCCATGAATCTTACACCGCAAAAAACAATAATCTCTGAGCTTGTTTTGGCTGCCTCTTGGCTTAATGCAAAAGAGTCTCCAATATAATCTG
>CAYSVT010000058.1:0-3057 GCA_964434685.1 Candidatus Woesearchaeota archaeon | reverse complement strand
CAGGAACTGGAAAGACTCTTTTAGCAAAGGCGGTTGCAAATGAATCTGAAGCAAATTTCATTCAAGTGAAGGGACCATCATTATTGAGCATGTGGGTTGGGAAATCTGAAGAGGGAATAAGAAAAACATTTGAGAGGGCAAGACAAGTGTCTCCATGCATCATATTCTTTGATGAGATTGATGCGCTTGCTTCCAAGAGGGGATATGATTCTGGCACAAGGGTTACTGAGCGTGTACTCAATCAATTGCTTGCAGAGATGGACGGAATTGAGGAACTGCAGAGTGTTGTTGTTATTGGTGCCACAAACAGGCCAGACATGCTTGACTCTGCATTGTTAAGGCCGGGAAGATTTGACAGAATAATCGCAACTACAGTGCCTTCAAAGCAGGGTAGACTTGAAATCTTAAAGATACACACCAAGAACATGCCCCTTGCAAAGGATATTAGCCTTGAAAGCCTTGCAGAAAAGACTGAAGGTTATGCTGGGGCTGATTTAGAGGCATTATGCAGAGAGGCTGGAATGCTTGCTCTGCGTGAGGATATTAATTCAAAAGAAGTCAAGAAGAAGCACTTTGAAGCGGCTATAAAAAGGGTGCTGCCATCTGTGAGAGAAGAGGATATGAAGAGGTATAAAGAGATTGAAACCTCTTATTTAAGGTCTGCAAGGGCTGCATTGGAAAGGTCAAATGAGAGAAGAGCGTATTTAGGGTAAACTGGTTGCAGCCTTAGTCTCTTTAATTAACAGGGGGTGGAAAAACCGTGCAATTGTGAAAGATACAGATTTGAGCGCAGGGCAAGAGGGTGTTGAGAGGCATGCAGAAGGATACAATCACTCTTCTATTCAATATACTGGGCTTGCAGGCAACAGGCAAATGTTAGCATTAAAGATTAATTATGAGAGAATAAAGAAGAGGATATAATCAATTATCATCAACTAAAACACTAACCTTGCCTTCAGATATCATCACAGTATTTTCACTTTGGGATACAACTGCTCTGGACTTCTCTACTAAAGTAGAAAACTGATGGATGATGCCTTGCTGTTCTAAAAAGTTCAGGGCAAGCAATGCCTTGCTGCCAAATTCCTTATGAAGCCATCTTATTGAAAATGGCAAGGTATTATACTCTTTTTCAATAAACTTAAATATTTTCCTTGCAGTCATGTCTCTTACTGCCCTTTTCTCTTTGAGTTGATAAACACCCGATGGTTTGCCTTCATAAACTAACCCTACACCAGGTGTTGAAAAAGGCTCAATAGCAAAAACAGTCTCATTCAGGGAATTCTTATTGCCATTGTCATAATTGGGTATTGTGATGCCTGCATGAACATTATATCTGCCTACTTCATGTCCTGAAAGGTTTCTTATTGGCGAGAATCCCTTTGCAGTTATAATCTCATATATTTTTTTGCCTATCTCTCTTATTTCTACACCGGGTTTTACAACCTTAATTGCCCCTGCTAATGCCTCCTCTGATGCCTTGATTAAATCCTTGTATTTTTCTTCTGGTGTGAAATCGAATGGCATAGCAGTATCCACAAGGTAGCCATTAACACTTACACCAAAATCTACCTTTACCAAACCAGTTGCAATATTCTTGTCATTAATCAATGGAGAGTAATGCGCAGCAATCTCATTACAGGATAAATCAACAGGAAAGGCTGGCTTTGCACCCTTTTTTAAGATTTCCTGCTCAATAAGTTCAACTGCTTCTATTAATAGAATTTCTGGTTTTACTATCTGCATTATCTTTGGTTTTATCTCTGCTGCAATCCTTCCGGCTTTCTTGTAATATTCTTCACCCTCAATCATCTTATTCTCCTCTCCTTAGGCAGATAATTCAAGATCGTCTTGCCTGTTGATTTCCCTACACCTATAAAGTCATCTTTATTTTTTAGTATTATAAATCCTTTGTCTTTTATCTCTTCAGGCAATGTGAGATTCATTCCCCTGAACCAATGTTCTGCTTGCCCATCATCTATTTCAACAACCTTTTTATTTATCTTATTTTGCAGAAGATGTACTGCGTCTAGACTTAGCCTTATTCCATCATCAAGAGATGCAAAATTCAATCCAACTGAATCAACATTAAGATTCTTCAATAATACAAGAAGCTCATTCTTGCTTATTATACCAGAAAAAGCCCTTAGTCTCTTACCAGTTGAAATTAGGAGATAATCTATCTTTTCAATCCCATACTGCTCCAATGACTTCAAGATTCTTTTCTTCCCTGACTTGTTTATTATTTCAAACATTTTTCTTAACAAATTTAGCTATGAAAAAGCCCTCTGAATCATTATCCTGAGGATAAATTCTGCATGCTTTTCTAACCTCTTGATTAAACTTCTTGTTTTCCCATTCTGATATTCCCTCTCTCGTTTTTACTGGTAGATTCAGTTCTTTTATTTCAAGCGGAAAGTTTTCTAAAGCAAAGTTTACTACTTCCTCATTTTCTTCTGGAGCAAGGGTGCATGTTGAATAGACCAATGTACCGCCTTCTTTTAGGCAACTAACAGCTGCTGCAAGAAATCTCTTCTGCTGCCTTGAAAATTTTTCAATCATATTTAAATTCCACATCTTTAAGGTTTCAGAGCTGCCTCTTGTTCCCTCGCCAGAGCAGGGAGCATCCAAAAGGATTTTATCAAATTTAAGTCCTATTTTGGCAAGCTTGTTGCAGAGGTTTACAGCATCCTCTCTCGTGACAATTGAATTAGTCACAGCACATCTTTCTAAGTTAGCATTTAAAACAATTGCCCTTCTCAAATCATTATCATTTGCTATAAGCAAGCCAGAGTTATGCATGCGTGCGGCAATCTGTGTTGTCTTACTGCCTGGAGATGCACACAAATCAAGAACAAATTCATCTTCAGAGGGATTAAGAGCAAGGACTGGCATCATGCTGCTCAATTCCTGTATATAGTAATAGCCAAGTAAATGCTCTCTGGCTTTGCCAAGTTCACCTGGCGCTAATTGTGAACCATTTAATTTTGATACAACTCTAATTATTTCAGGACATTCAGGATATGGCTGCAGAACATCCCACTTCTTGCTCAGTCT
>CAYSVT010000057.1:0-3084 GCA_964434685.1 Candidatus Woesearchaeota archaeon | reverse complement strand
TGTTAATTTAATTTAACACTTGTTTATAAACATTTCTATTCTTGATCTAATCTTAGTAATTAAACCGAGTATTTAGTCTGACTTGATGTGATTTTTTTGGCTTTTTCTAGGTTATCAGCAAACTTTAAATATTCTCTTGCATTTTTCTTTTTATGTTAGATTTAAGGTTTATCCGCGAGAATCCTGATGTTGTGAAGAAGTCATGCAAGGACAGGGGTTATGACTGCGACATTGATACCCTTTTGAAATTGGATTTGCAGTGGAGAAGCATGAAGCAGGAATCAGATTTTCTGCGAAGCAAGCGGAATAAGATAAGTGAAGAGATTAATGCACTAAAGAAGGAAGGGAAGTCAGCTGAGGCAAAACTGAGAGAGGCAAAAGGGATTCCTTCAAAGATTGAAAGAATTGAGGCAGACATGAAGAAGATTGATGAGCAGCTGAAAAATATTCTCCAAAGGATTCCTAACATACAGGATAAGTCTGTTCCAGTTGGCACTGCTGAGGTGAATAAGGTTATAAGGGAGCATGGTTCTTTGCCCAAATTTCCATTTCCTGTAAAGCCGCATTGGGAGATTGGTGCTGAGCTTGGGATTTTGGATTTGGAGGCTGCTGCCAAGATTGCTGGCGCAGGGTTTTATGTCTTAAAGGGTAAGGGTGCGGCTTTGCAAAGAGCTCTTGTGCAGTTTATGATTGACTTTCATGTTAAGGATGGTTTTGTAGAGATTAATCCGCCCAATCTAGTAAATTACCAAACTGCATTTGGCACAGGCAATTTGCCAAAATTTGAGCAGGATTTGTACAAGGCTGGTGAGATGTATTTAATTCCAACTGCTGAAGTGCCAGTTACAAATCTTTATGCTGACGAGGTTCTTGAAGGAGCAGAATTGCCAAAGAAATTTGTTGCATTTACACAGTGTTTCAGGACAGAGGCTGGCAAGCATGGAACTGAAACAAGGGGCATTTACAGGCTGCATCAGTTTGAAAAGGTAGAGATGGTGTATATGTGCAAGCAAGAGGATTCATTCTACATGTTAGAGGAGATGAGGGCAAGAGCGGAAAAGCTTCTTGAGTCATTGAAACTGCCGTTTAGGACATTGTTGCTTGCAACTGGTGATGCAGGCTTTGCATCTGCCAAAACATATGACATAGAATCATGGAGCCCTTACCAGAAGAAATATCTTGAAGTGTCTTCCTGCTCTAATTGCACTGACTTTCAGGCCCGCAGAATGAATACGAGATACAAAACAAAAGATGGCGCAAGATTTATTCATACACTGAACGGCTCTGGCTTGGCGCTACCTCGGCTTTTGATTTCTATTCTCGAAAATTATCAGCAAAAGGATGGCTCTGTTCTTGTTCCAGATGTTTTGCACAAATATACGGGATTTGACAGGATTGAGAAGCAGTGATGATAAATTGGAATAGAAAGATTTCTATTTTGTGCTGCAATATTATAGCATATGCTACAGAAATATAGCAGATGTAGTATTATGCAGGAATTTTTTGATTTTAACCGACCATTCCTCCAACCTCTGGAATCTCTTTCTTAATGAACTCTATTACCTCTCTTTTAAATTCTGTGTTTAAGGACAAGCAAGCATAATTTGATTTTTTGTGGATTATTATCCATCCAGTTTTTAATAATTCCCTTATTGCTTTGTCTAGGTTTGGAAATCTCTTAAAATGCTCTGTCCTGTCGTAAGAGGCATTCCAGTTTGCCTTTCTTGCCAACTTGAACATTATTTGTGCCTTCTCTAAATTTGAAACACCTTCTTTTGCCATAGTTTATATAAAAAGTGGGCTTTTTTAAATGTTTCTATTTTTGAAGTTTTCTTTTAAGTAATAGAAAGATATATAAATATCTAAATATCTCAGAAATATAATTAAATATGCTTAGTTAAGCAGTAAGACTTAAGGAATAAGACATGAGGAAGAAAAAAAATAAATCATTGTTTTTGAAGCATTTTGGCGATACCCCCCAATTGAGAGTATTTGATTTTTTGATTGACAATTACTCTTTTGATTTTCCTGTAACTAAGATAGCTAAAGGCAGCAATGTGAGCTATAATTCTATCAAATTGTTTTTTCTTACATTCATAAAAACAGGCATAGTTGTGAAGACAAGAAAAATGGGAAAATCTGATTATTACAAGCTCAATACAGAAAACCCTTTTGTAAAGGGGTTGATGAAGTTAGACTGGATGCTTGTTGAAAGAAGTGTTTTAGACAAAGGGGATTTAATTGAAAAAGAGATATTTACTTAATCCATGAATTGCTTCTGATTACAAGCAAAATATTTATAAATTGCTTTGGCGTTGGAAATCTATGCATTTTAGGAATAAGAGGGCCCAGATTGCGATATTTGCTATCATTGCAGTACTGCTCGTTGCTGCTATCGCATTATTCTTCTATCTCAAGCCAGAATTAGGGCCAATGGGTGCCGAGGTGCATCCAATTGCCTACATTGAGAATTGCCTGCGGGAGAATGCCGAGGTGGCAATAGGAATGCTCGGCAATCAAGGGGGAACATTAAACCCAACGGGATTTGTTTCTTATAGCAGCAATAGGGTTGCCTATCTCTGCTACACTACTTCTTATTACAGCAAATGCGTTAACCAGGATCCCTTACTGAAGTATTCTGTTGAGTCAGAGATTACTGGTTATGTGTATCCTAAACTGCAAAAATGCCTTTCAAACCTCAAAAGGAGTTATGAGGGTAAGGGATATACAGTAGATATGGGGCTGCAGTCAATTGAAACCTTTCTGCAGCCGAAAAAGGTTGTTGTAAGCCTGGATATGCCGCTTACGCTGCAGAAGAGCGGGGGTGAAACAAAGAGATACGAGAATTTTGAGGCTGTTCTGCTTTCACCCATTTATGACCAGGTTATGCTTGCACAGGAAATCGTGAATTCAGAAACAAAATATGGGGATTTTGACCAGCTTAGCTATATGCTATATAAACCCTCAACTGACATAGAGAAGAAATCACAAGGAGAAACAACTATATACATATTAACAGACAGGAATTCAGGCAAGAAATTCCAGTTTGCAATCCGCTCTTATATAATGCCGCCGGGGTTTTGA
>CAYSVT010000056.1:2874-3104 GCA_964434685.1 Candidatus Woesearchaeota archaeon | reverse complement strand
GGTTTTACTGTCAGTCTGGCTACGCCGCCAAAGTTGTCTTTGCCCTTTACAGTGCTGGTTTCTTCATACCCCATTAAAGAGTACTTTGCCTTGCCTCTAAGCTCTTCATAAGCTATTCCGCCTTCCAAAGCAAACTTGCCAAAGTCCTTGTATAAGGTTCCTTCTACAGGGATTCTATGGAATGAAAAATCAGCAGATATTGGCGTTCCTGCATAATCAAAATCTGAATT
>CAYSVT010000056.1:0-2864 GCA_964434685.1 Candidatus Woesearchaeota archaeon | reverse complement strand
CCTATATGCTCATAGCCAGCCTTCAGTCTTGCTTCCAAATCCGCAGGCAATCCCTTCACTCTCGCCATTCCACCAGCGCCCCACAAGAGCCCTGTGCCAAAGTCAGCTTTTGCATCGTCTATCTTTAACTTAACGCTTGCTGCACCAACCTTTGCGTAAGGTGCAAACCAGTCTGTAACGCCATAGGCAATGTCACCGCTGTATTCATTGATTCTCATCTTTATCTTGCTTCCTTCGTTATCAGTTGCTTTTCTTCCTGTGGTGAATTTTGCCTCGCCGCCGACTGCAAATTTTCCCTGCTCGGGAAATTCAAGTGCATTGGCTTTCGGCATGCTTGCGAATGATGTGCAATACATAACACCCGCAGCAGCTAACAACCCTAGAAATTTATTTCTCAATTTAGACTTGTCCATTCTTTACCTCCTAATCTTAGCGGTTTATCCCTGTTTAAAATCATTATTATAATCCAAGAAATGTTTTCCTATCTATATATTCTGGCAAATAGCTGTTTTGGACTATCCATCCATTTCCAGCATCCTTGTTTTAAAGGCCCTGCCAAATAGTCGGGACTCTTATGAAGACTATTTAGATAAAAATTATCAAAAGTCCCGCAGATTCGACAATGTATGTTTTAAAAATCTTTTTAAATGCCCTGTTATTCTGCTGTCTAATGCCAAAATTGTCAGAGCTTGTGTTATACTTCCTGTTGGGGATTCATGAGAAGTATGATAAGAAAAGAGGAGAGCTAAACAAAACAAGCAAAAGCAAATTAGAAAAGATGCTTAAATGGACTGAGTATGCAGTAAAAGAAGGTGCGGAATTTACTGCATACAGGGCTATGCCAGTTTTATTGACAGGAATGGCTGCAGTCATCAGAAACTCCACAGACTCTTACAAAGAGCCAGCAATATTAGTTGGGTTATCCGCATTAATACTTTATAAGGACTTTAAGCGTACAGAACTCATTTAACAAGCTGATTAAGCCTGCTTAAAGCAATTATAAACGCCGCCCTTTTAGGGTTTACTGAATTTTCTCTTGCAACCTTCAGAAGGTAATTGTAGGTTTTGGTAATGTTCTCTTTCAGGAATTTTTCAGGCTCGCCCTCTGCCTTGCCCTCATTGTTAAGGAGCTCATAGTAATCAAGAATCAATCCTCCACTGTTGGCAACAACATCGGGAATTACAATCTTGCCCATTGAGTGAAGTGTATCATGTGCCTCAGGAGTTATTGCCGAGTTCGCTAGTTCCACAATAATATCTGCCTTTACATTGCCTGCATTGCTCTCGGTTATCTGATTTTCTATGCTAGCGAGTATAAGAACATCTGCCTTTACCTGCAGAAGCTGCTCACTTGTTATGTTAATTGTTTTTCCCAGCCCATTCAACGTTCCATGAGCCCTCTTCCACCTTACAGCATCTGTTGGGATAATCCCCTTAGAGGAGGCAATTCCGCCCTTCGCATCGCATAGCGCCACTATTTTATACCCTGAATTATGCAGCATATTTGCTATGTTGCTGCCAACATTTCCAAATCCATGTATCGCAATAGTCTTCTCCTCAATCCTTTTCTTTATGATATCGTCATGATTATGCAAGCCGGGTATTTCTGCGACCTCCCTTCCCTTCAGGCACTCCTCCAAAAGCATAAAGGCACCAGTCGCAACAGGCTCCTGTGAAAATCTTAAGCCACCATCGTGATATGGCTTCCCACAGAATGACATAGCAACATTTTTGTCTTTTGCAAGCCTCTTGAATTCATCTGCCATGAATCCTATTACTCTTGAATCCACCCCTCTATCAGGAACAATGATATCCTCCTTCTCGCCAATAAATCTCATAATCTTCTTTATATAACCGCGTGAAAGCCTTTCAACCTCGTTTTTAGTCAGCGTCTTTGTTTCTACTGCCACACCGCCACAAGAGCCCCCAAAGGGCATATTAAGCAGTATAGTCTTGACAGTCATCAATGCAGCAAGCCCCTTCACCTCTTCTATGCTGAGGGTTGGATGGAGCCTCATCCCGCCAACACATGGTCCTGCGATATTATTATGCTGCACCCTAAATCCCTGTAACACCCTTACCCTATCCTTCCCATGGGCTTTTTTGTCTAGCAATACTGGAACATCCACTTCTACTACCCTGCAGAAGGAGATAAACTCATCAAGAACACCAGTTTTTAGCTTGACCCTCTGCCTTGCAGATTCAAGCTCCTGCAAGAAATTCTCATATATTGTCTTGTTTTTTGGCTTTTCCTCGCTTAAAGCATCAATAATCGTACTTTCATCCTCATCCACAATCTCTTTTTCCATGTTCATCAAAGGCACACCCAACTTTTATATTTTTCCTTTTATAAATATCTGTCAATCTTCCCTTTTAGTATGTCATAAGACAATGCACCGGTAATTCTATCTACAAGTTCTCCTTGTTTGAATATAAGCAATGTAGGGATAGACATAATCTTATGCCTTGCTGCTATTTCTTTGTTCTTATCTATATTAATCTTGAAGAATTTCACCCTGTTCTTGTAATTTTGGGCAAGTTCTTCTACAACCGGAACAAGCATAAGGCAGGGCATACACCACTCAGCAAAGAAGTCGACAATTATTACAGGATTGCTCTTCACAAATTTATCAAACTCATCGTCCCTTATTTCCTTGACCTCTTTTGCAGATTTTTCCTTAGCCATTTTGACAACCTTTGGATGCTAAATTTGATTAATAAATCTTTCTTTGCCCTATTTTGGCAAACCAGTGCATACGGGCTCTTGGCTTCCTGCACAAGGTGATTTTATAAACAGGAACTTTATCAGCAGCCAGAACAGCCATGTTGAGACTATTGTGAATATTGTCAGGACAATCGCCAGT
>CAYSVT010000055.1:0-3172 GCA_964434685.1 Candidatus Woesearchaeota archaeon | reverse complement strand
ATCACAAGAAATCCTTCCTTGCATTTTGGGCATTGCATTATTTTACCCGCCTCCTTCTCCTCGCCCCTCATCTCTTTATAGCCTATTAAAAGTTTCTTGCCTATCTCGCTACTCTTCTCCTTGAATTCGGTTGCAATATCCCCAATAACCTTCTTTGCCTCATCTAATATCTTCTTTTGCATAGCGTCCTTATCCCTGCTCTTTTCCACTTCCCCAATCTCTTCCTCAAAATGCCTTGTAAGTTTTTCGTCCAATATTATCTTAGAGTATTCCTTTAATGTATCAATCAAGCCAATTCCAAAGGGTGTTGCTTGTATACTCTCTCCCAAGGCATACCCCCTCTTATACAATGTATCAACTATCATCGCCCGAGTTGCTTTTGTTCCAAGATTCTTTCTCGTAAGCTCTGCCACAAGTGATGCCTGTGTATATCTCCTTGGGGGCTGTGTTAGCTTTTCTTCTATCCTTATCTCTTTGATTAAAACCCTGCCATTCATATCTGGTATTTTTTTCTCTTCAAGATTGCTCTTATACACTGCAGTCCATCCCTTCTCCTTTATCTCCAAACCCTGTATGTAGAATATGAGGCTGTCTACAGTGACTATCACCCTTTTGCTTTCTATCACTGCATCTGCACAGAAGCAGGATATGAATCTCTTAACAATCAAATCGTATACCTTCTTTTCCTCCTCATCTATCTTAGCAATCTCGCCTGTTGGGAAGATTGCTGGATGCGCATCCTGTTTCTTTCCCTCTACCGGCGCATCCCTGGTTATATGCTTAACAAGCTGCGTGCTCTTTGCCAATTCTTCAATAATCCTTTTATAGCCGATTGTTGGGGGCAGCTTTTGGGAGGATGTGCGAGGATAGGAGATTAATCCGGCAAGATAGAGCTGTTGGGCAATCTGCAAGAGTCTTGAGGGAGTGATTTTCAGTAAGCGATATGCCTCTGTCTGTAACGTTGTTAAGTCAAAGGGTAATGGCGGCATCACCCTCTGCTCTGACTTTTCTGTTCTTGCCTCTGCTGTTTTATCCCTTAAATGATAAAATTTTGCTAATTCGACCTTCTTCGTTATATCCCTTTCATATTTTACCTCTATCTTGTGTGAATTGCTTACTGTCAGGAATATCTGCCAGTAAGGTTTTGGTTTGAATGCAAGAATCTCCTTCTCCCTTCCTACAATAAATGACAACGCCGGGCCTTGCACCCTGCCAATAGACATTACAACAAATTTACCTGCCTTGCTTAAGCAGTTCATTAGTGCCCTGCTCAAATTAATGCCATAATACCAGTCTAATATGTGTCTGGTTTCTCCACTCTTTGCAAGCCCAAAATCTATGCTTGACATTGGATTATTATATGCTGATAAAATATCTGGTTTTGTCAAGGTAGAAAACTTCATTCTTGCGGCATCTTTCTGCTTGCATACAAATCTTAGAATATTGAATCCTATGAGCTCCCCTTCAATATCATAATCAGTCGCGATATTGAACTTTGAGGCATTCTTGGAAAGCTGTGAGATTACTGAATAATACTTTTTCGTATAGTCCTTTTTAAGTTTGTAATTTGGCACCCACTCAACATTAAATATGGGCCACCCCCTTTCCTCACTATGAAGAGAGAATATATGCCCAACAGCACATGCTACCACTACATCCCTATCTCCATATTTTAACCTGTAATAGGGAACCCCCTGCATCATCTGTCTCTCAGGAACACCCTCTGACAATGCATACGCTATTTTCATTGCTGCTTGGGGCTTTTCAGTTATGATTAATTCATAACTACCCTCCTTCTCAATTTTTTCTTTCTTGGCCATTTTATGAGATTTTTTGTATTGTTTCTAGTTCTTTTATTCTTTTCTCTGCAGGAATGGCGGTAGAGAACATGTTCCAGAATATCTTCTGAACCCATTCTATCCATTCTATGTCATATATTCCATAAAAGATAAATGTCTTTTTTCTCTTATCTGAAGGCTTCCTAATTTCCTTGAACCTTGCAAGTTTGGTGTCAATCACCACTGCCCTTATTGGCTGATCCCTATGCCTAACTTCTATTACCTGCTTCCCTATCCTTTCATTTATTGCAAGGAATTTCTTTACATTATTCATGCTTGCCAAATCAACATTTGCTATAACATTGATGGGAATGTTTCTTTTTGCCAATTCCTCAAACAAGTCTATTGTTTTGAAATTGCCTTGTTTCAAATTTGCCCACGATAAACTGCCTGAAAACAGCAATACCTGCCTTTCTGTGCCTCTTAGCAAGTCAGGAATGTCTTTGTTGATAGCGGTTGCGCTCTCATCTATTTGCTCCTCCATGAACGCGGATTTCTTGCCTGCATCAACATGCTGGTAGATGTCAAATGGGCTGAAGTCCTCCTTTTTTCTTCCCGCCTCTATCTTCCCAAATAATTTTTCTTGGAAGCTTGTTGCATGAATTCTTTCAATGTTACTCCAGAAAACTATCTTTAACGCACCTCTTGTGCCTTCACGAAAAGTCCGCATTGATATTGTGCCCTGCTGCTCTACAATCCTTTCTGCATACCTGTTGGCAGTTCTCCAGTTCTTTCCTATGTGCCCTGCTATCTCCTCTACTGTTCTCGGCTTTACATAAACAAAATCATTAATCTTCTTTATTATCTCTGTCGTAAGCATATTACTATCAATAAACAGGCATTTAAAAATTTTTCTAATTATACAACACTATGCCTATTTTTTTGTTAAAAATGATTTAAAAGAATACAACTCTAATACCTATTGTCACTAACCTCAGCAGCTCTTAATGGAGCTGCTCATGCTTAAAGATGGTAAAAACAAGAATCGAGCCAAGATTGGTACTATTTTTGCACGAGGACATGAAGAAATGTCTTGAGTGCTATGACGCACATAAACTGCTTGAAAGGATGGGAAGGCATTTCAAAAGAAATGGAATCTCCCTCCAAAGAATAGCAGATAACAGCTTTCAGAATATTTTTGTGAATGAAAGGTTCCCTTTGCTCAGAATAGAAAGCATGCCCCCCCAGCATTATTCCGGTGTAAAGGAGATTCAGGGTTATCTCTCCTCGTATGCTACTTATAGTAATTAATACATATAAAATGAAACCAATAAGCAACTAGTAATTAATACATATAAAATGAAACCAATAAGCAACTAGTAATTAATACATAT
>CAYSVT010000054.1:0-3198 GCA_964434685.1 Candidatus Woesearchaeota archaeon | reverse complement strand
CCTCAGAAATCGCTGAGGTGCGCCCACCTCTCTTTTGAAACTGAATAGAATAGAAGTTTAAAAACCTTGCTAAATATCCCTGCCTTGCAGTGTCTTCCTGCCATTGGCCTTTGCCCTCTGAACAGCTTCCTTGATTATTTGCTCAATCTTCTTGTTCAGGGCAGCAGGCACGTCAGATGCTACATTTATCTTCCTAGCAACCTTCTTTATATTGCTGACGACAATCAGTTTTGCCATAAGTATCCTACTAACTTAGTTTATGAAAGATAAAATAAATTTCTCTTTTGTTCTTTCTTAGATGAGCAGTTTTATTTGCCCATCATTCTAAACACTTTAGTGTTACAAGTCGGGCAGTTGCCTGTCATTGCCTTAACGCCCTTTACAGTCACTGTCTCCCTCGGATCCTTTATTTCAATCTTTTTCTTGCACTTAACGCAATAAGCTTCTGTCATTTTTTGTCTCCTCGATTTTTTTATGTTTATGTTCCTGTCAAAGAGAAGGTTGATTTATAAATGTTATGTAAGGAAACCAAGGTTTCCTTCACAATCAACTTTCCTGTCAAATCTGCTTCAATAAATTCAAAACCCTTTCTTTGTTGAGTATAATTAATGTTGAAAGCCGTGGCCCCTGCTCCTTCCCTAGGATAATTTCATAAGATGTCTTGAAAAAATACTTTATGTCCATCTTTTCCTGCTGGCAGAGCTCACGCATCTTCTCTGCCAGCTCATCCTCTGTCTTTGCCTTCTGCACAATCTGTTTGAGTTTTATGAATATTCTCTTCTCCTGCCCATTTAATTTTGCATCAAGCTTCTCTTTCATGGTGAAAATAAATTCTGGTGGTGCAAACTTCAGCCAGTTTCTTGCAAGCTTTATTCTTTCCAATGTCCTGTTCTCATCCTTTTGTGTCTTTATTTCCTTCTTGTAGAATTTAAGGATTTCAAAATCATCCTTGAACTGAATAAGCTCTGAAAGCTGCCTGAACTGCGGTGCAAATATATTTTTGTAAGGGCCCTCCCTCACTTGCGACAGCTCATAAATCCTCTTCTCTTTCTTATCAAGCTTGTTTGCAAAGTAATTCTCTTCAAGTGTATCATACTCTGCATAGATTTTCAGGACATCAGCATCAAATGATATCGCAAATTCTGTGTTGGGCCTCGATTTCACAAACAAGTATCGCAGGAGTTGGGGTTCATAGATTCCCAGGCAGTCCTTTGGCCTGATAACATTGCCTAGCGAGGAAGACATCTTCCCGCCCCCGCCCTTAATGACTATAAAATCATATTTCAAATAGAGTGGGGCTTTTTCATTGTATGCTGATTCCAATATTTCCTTGGCAGTGGTCCTGCTGCCGCCAGGTGTTGAATGCTCCTTCCCGCCTGGCTCAAAATCCACCTGCTCAAAATGCCATCGCATAGGCCAGTCAATTCTCCATGGCAGCTTTACAATTCCCTTCTTTGAAAAGTTCACCCTTCCCTTATAGCCGCATTTGCATTCATACTCCAAAACATGCTCATTATCCCAGCTCAGGATTTTAATTGTGTCCCTCTTGCACTTCTCGCAGTAGATTTGCACAGGCCACCAATCCTCCCCTGTTGATTCGGTCTTGTATTTGTCAAGAATGGCTTTTATCTTTGCTTTATTCTTCAGGATAAATTTGATTTCCTCAGCATAATCACAATTCTCATACTTCTTTGCCTGGTAGATTATCTCTGGTGCAATGCCCAATATTGGCAATACCTCCTCAAACTCCCTTTCAAAATGCTCTGCATAAGACTTGTGGCAGCCAAATGTGTCAGGAGTTTTTGTTACAGGCATTCCTATGTACTGCTCAAGAACCTCTGGCTTTAGCATATTTTTTGGCACCTTTCTCAGCCTGTCAAAATCGTCCCACGAATAAATGAACCTTGTTTTTTTGTCCCTCTCTCTCAATGCCCTTGCAACCAAATCAACTGTGATTGCCTCGCGGAAATTTCCTATATGAACAACACCGCTTGGGGTGATTCCTGCTGCACAAACAAACTGCTTTGTCTTGCTTCCTATCCTAACGAGCTGCTCTGCTATGCCGTCAGCCCAGTGAAATCCCTCCTTTTCCTCTCTTTCTATTTCCGCCTCTACCTCAGCATCCTCTTCATTCTCCCTCTTAACTGCCTCCTGCGTCATTTTATGCTACTATATACTCAATATTTTAAAATCATTAAATATGCCTGTATAATTTCCTTCCTTCACTTCTATGCCTTCTACCTTAGAGAACTTCGGTCCCTTCCTGCAGAACTCTACAAGCTGTTCAAGTTCAGTATTATTGCCCTCTGCCACCACCTCAACACCATCTTCTGTATTTCTTACAAAGCCCTTTAAGCCAAGCCTCTTTGCCATATCCTGCACAGAAGCCCTGAAGAACACCCCCTTAACAATTCCCTTCACCCTTATTTGGACCCCTCTTTTCATTTTGAGACGTTCCCCTCCTTAAACCAAATTTGCCTGTTTATTAAGCTTTTCGATTGCCCTTTTTAAGAAAACTGCCTTCTGTCTATCTCGTTGTTTATGATGACTATGGTTTGAGAAGCAAAATATGTCAAAGGACCGATTGAAATTTTTTCTACCATTCCCTTGACTCTTTTCAATTCCCGCTTTGGGATGCCCTCATGGTCGCCAATAATGAAAACCACATTGTCTAGAATCCCCGCATTCCTTATGTCATTCCCCCTTTTTTCCAGCAAAAAGATTTTCTTGCCCTCTCTTTCAAACTGCTCAATCAAATCTGAGAATGACTTCTTCTCTATGAAGCAGCCGGGAAATGCCTCTATCTGCATGCCCTTTTTGTACTTGAAAAGCATTCTTCTGATAAGCCCTGCAACATCCTTCTTGCTTATCGGCATTTCAGGATTATACTGAAAGAGGAGATGCTTGGGGGCATCAGGCGGCCCATTGAAGATTAAGTGCAACTTAACATCCTGCCTCAAATCATGCGAAAGAAAGAAAGCGGCGATAACCACATTGCAGACAATATCCATCCTTCCAGCCTGCATCAAGTTTTCAAGATTAAAATTGCCTGTTGTTTTTGCACTCTGCGAGAAATAAACAAACTCTCTCATGCATGCTGTAATTCTGAATGAGATTTAAGCCTTGCGGTTTTCATTTTCTCAAATCTTGTGCTGTAAGAATCAATCTTTTTTATTATATTTTCTATGTATTCATCAC
>CAYSVT010000053.1:0-3212 GCA_964434685.1 Candidatus Woesearchaeota archaeon | reverse complement strand
AGGGAGAATAGGAGGAATGACAAATTTTAAATATCACATTTAACTCTTACATTTATCAAAGATGGATAAATTAGAAAAAAGGGTAGACTTTGATTCTGTAAATAAAAATATAGACAAAGAAGGATTAGACATCAATCTAATCAGAATTATAGATAAAGGATTGACAGAGGGAGAATTGATAGAACTTAGTCTCAAACAAATTAGCAAAATACCCTTCTGATTTAAATCCATTATATAAAAATAAGGCAGTTGGCATATTGTATCTAGGTGCATAAAATGGTAACAGTAAAAGAGATTATAGAAAATAAGCAGGAGGAGATTAAACTTGCAAAGAAACAGGAAAGCATGGAGGAACTTAAAGAAAAAATAAAGATTCTGCCTCCAACACTAAATTTTTTAAAAGGGATTAGTAAGGAAGGAGTAAATAATATCATTGCAGAAACTAAGATAAAATCACCAACAAGTGACCTATTTAATGGTAAGAGTATGATTGATTTAGCAAGATATTACACAGCAAGCGATATATCTGCTATATCTGTTCTTACAGACGAAAGATACTTTAGGGGAAGCAAACAAATAATGCAACAGATTAGGAATTTAACAACAAAACCAATTCTGCGAAAAGATTTCATAATAGATGAATACCAAATATACGAATCAAGAGCCTATGGAGCTGATGCAATACTACTCATAAGTTCTATACTATCAAAAGAAGATATGATAAGATTCATAGACCTTAGTAGAAATTTAGGTATGGAATGTTTAGTTGAGTTTAATAATGAAAAAGATTTGAAAAAGATTCCTAATACTGCCAAAATTTATGGAAGAAATTATAGAAAGATAAATTATGATACAGACTTTTCAAAAGAAGAAAAAATTTATGATGCTATTGATGGGAGCCCCACCTATATTGAAAAGATTCCAACTCATGCTGTAAAGGTGGCTGAGAGTTGTATAAAAAGTAAAGAAGACATAGCCTATCTTAAAGAAAAGGGGTTTAATGCTTTTCTTATTGGAACTGGGATTACAAGAGCTCCTGATATTAGAAAGAAGATAGAAGAATTAATTTCCTCTTAAATCCTATCAATACTTTTTATACAGAAACTACTTCTTACACAAAGCCTTCAAAAAGGCTTTACACATAATATAAATTCTGCCTCTCAAAAAGAAAACCTTTAAATAAAACTAAAACGAATTCTGTGTATAAAAGAGGTATACAATATGCCGGTTACGAAACCCCTTCCCAAAAAAAAGACAGAGAAATTTAATCTGCCATTCAATCTTATACCATTCCCATTACTGAGAAGGCTTGCAGGCAACAGGCTGATGGTATCATTTTCCCATTCATTCAAGCCATTTTTTCCCTATCTTGAACTGAACCTTAGACAGGCGGAATTGGACATTTCAACAAGAGAGTATATCTCATGCTCAATAACCTCTGTCTTAACGTTCTTCATCTGGTTTTCCTTTTTGAGTGTGCTAATAGCAATAAAGATGAACAAGAATTTATTTGTGGTGCCTCTTGTGGTCTTTTTCGTGTCATTATTCATTTTATCCCAGCAGATGGCTTACCCCCACTTGAAGGCATCAAGAAGGGTGAAAGACTTGGAAAAGAATCTGCTGCCTGCACTGCAGGACATGCTTATCCAATTGAAGAGCGGTATTCCTGTCTTTGACATCCTTGTTAATATCTCCAAAAGCAATTATGGAGAGGTAAGCAAGGAGTTTGGCATTGCAATAAGGAGGATAAATGCGGGTGTTTCGCAAATCACTGCACTTGAGGACTTAAGCACAGATAATCCTTCATTATTTTTTCGCAGGTCACTGTGGCAGCTTGTGAATGGGATGAAGGCAGGCAGTGACATGGCATCAGTAATACAAGAAACAATAAACTCATTGAGCGAGCAGCAACTCATTCAAATATCCAACTATGGTGCACAGCTGAACCCATTGGCAATGTTCTACATGCTTGTCGTGATTATCGTGCCATCATTAAGCACCACATTCATCATCATTCTTTCATCACTAATCTCGCTGCCGGGGATAGCAGCGAAGATAGGATTCTTTGCCTTATTCACAATGGTCTTCATATTCCAAATCATCTTCCTGGGATTGATAAAAACAAAGAGGCCAAGCCTTTTGGGTTAAAATGTATCAAATAATAACAAAAGATATGTGTGAATTGAATATAGGATAAAATGTATCAGATAATAACAAAACTCGCGCCAAGAAATGTAAGAGAGAATTATGAAAAACTGCTTACTTATGCAAACATAGAGATTGATGCGAGAAGGTTTATTGGATTTATTATTACATTCGGATTGCTGTTAAGCATAGCCCTTACATTCTATCTTACAATGATATTCCAGTTTAAGATAAATCTTGCAATAATCACTGCAGGGCTTTTCATATTCCTAGAGGGCACAGTTTATATGTGGCTTATGCTGAATGTGGACAACAAGGCTAAATTTGTTGAATCTGTGCTGCCAGATGCACTGTCGCTAATGGCTAGCAACTTGAGGGCAGGTTACACAATAGACAAGGCATTGCTATTAAGCACGAGGCCTGAGTTTGGGCCCTTAACACAGGAGATAATGCTTGTGGGCAAGAAGATCTCAACAGGCGGCTCATTACCTGAGGGTTTGCAAGAGATTTCCAAAAGAGTAAAATCGGAGAAATTGGAAAAGACAATCAGCTTGATTATATCCGGGTTGCGCTCTGGCGGTGAGCTGGCATCGTTGCTTGAACAGACATCAAAAAATCTTAGGGAGCAGGAGTTTATTGACCAGAAGATTAAATCCTCTGTGTTAATGTATGTTATATTCATCTTCAGCGCCATATGCTTTGGCGCACCAATGTTGTTTGGATTAAGCAGTGTGTTAGTGAAGGTATTATCCTCAAAGCTTGCGGAGATTTCCATTCCAACTGGCATGCAGGTGCCGTTCGCAATGAATCAGGTTTCAGTAAGCCAGGAATTTGTGATACAATACTCCATAGTCAGCCTCATAACAACATGCATCATGGGCAGCCTAGTCCTTGGTATAATATCAAAGGGAAAGGAAAGAGAGGGGCTGAGGTATACATTCCCATTGATTGCTGCCTCGCTTACAATATTCTTCGGCATCAGGGCAATGGTAACACAATTACTTGGTGGATTATTATTATAATAAAAGAACAAGACAAAACCCATTAGTGGATTATTATAATAAAAG
>CAYSVT010000052.1:0-3221 GCA_964434685.1 Candidatus Woesearchaeota archaeon | reverse complement strand
CAATGTTAATATAGTGTTCCTTGCAATGTCGCTCTTTTTAGTCTCGCCCATTTTTTAATTTTCTTATTTTAGAATGGTATCACCTATTTATAAACATTTTTGTGTTGTAGCCTCTATATTAGTTATGATTATTTCTTTCCCTGATTTACAAATTTTTTTGTGCTGCAGGATATATTTGATTATAATTGTTTCCTCCCCTGTCTTTCATATTCTGCCTTGATTTCATGCAAAAATGCAATGTCCTTCACGCCCCTGTCCTGTCTCAATCTTGTCACACGGGGAAATCTCAACGCAAAACCGCTTGAATATGTCGGTGACTTTTGAATTTCTTGGTAAGTCACTTCAACGATGACTCTTGGTTTTAATTTTACAGTCCTCCCCTCTTCTTTAATAATGAGTGGCTTCAGCATTCTTGTCAATTCTTCAAAACTCAATCCCTCCTCTTCCTTCTCCTTGATTCCTGTTCCCACCTTTCCAATTTCAAGCAATTCATTTTCATGCTGGCACGCCAATATGAAAGAGCTAAGCCATCCGCCCCTCCTTCCAGTGCCATACTCTGCCCCTGTTATAACCAAATCAAATGTATTAAGTGCCGGCTTGAGCTTCAGCATGTAACCAACCCTTGCACCGGGCTTATACGGTGCATTGAGATTCTTCATCATAACCCCCTCTTCACCAGCATCAAGGGCTTTTTTGTAGAAATCCTCTGCCTCCCTTTCATTATCTGTAATAAAATTCTCTGCAAGCTTCAATTTCCATTTCTTTTCATTTACCACCCTCTCAATCAATTGCCTTCTTTCCCTGAAGGGTTTGTTAATTAGATTCTTCCCTTCATAATATAAAATGTCAAAAACATTAACCTCCACGGGCAACTCTTTCTCCATCCTTGCAATTTCATACTTGCGCTTGATTCTCTGCGAGATTTCCTGAAATGGCCTGTAATGCAATTTCTTTGAATCATAACCAACAGCCTCGGAATCAAGTATGAAACTTCTGCCCTTTACAAACTCCTTAACATATTCCACAACCTCTGGAAATTGCTTTGTCACCTCATCCAGCCGCCTTGTGAAAAGCTTGATACTTCCCTTTTTATCTTTGGTTATCATCAAGCGGAAGCCATCATACTTAAATTCCAGTGCAGCTGGTTTGCCGACTGTTTCAAAACCCTCGCTGATATTCTTCACCTTCAAGGCAAGCATAACCTTCACCGGTCTGCCTGGCTGCAGTTTAATATCTCTTAATGCAGAAATGCCCTTTCTTGATGCAATCAGCACAGCACCAAAATCATTAGACATGTCATAGGCCTCCTGAACTACTGTGAGATATTTGTTGTATTCTTCTTTATTTTTAATGTCAAGAAAATTCTCCTTCTGATTGTATTCAAACCCCACCCTCTCTGAAAAGAATGCCCACACTATAGCATCCCTAACAGCACCCTCGCCAACACCTATCCTTAACTCTTCCAGAATAGTCCTTGCTATGTATCTTGCCTCTAGCGGAGATGCTGCTGTGAGAAGCTCTGCAACAAGCGAGATTTTCTTTTCAACTGCGCCTGCACCAGAAATCTCTGCTACTTTTCTCAAATTCTCAAAAACCTTCCTCACAGTCAAATTTTTAGAGAATAATGTGGATTGCTTCTTATTTCTGACAAGCTCTTCTGCTACTCTTCCTAAATCACCAATAGACTTCCACTTCTTTTCTATTTCTGATTGTGAAATGCCTGTAGCAGCTGAAATAGATTTCATGATGAGCTGCGAGCTTATTCCAATCTCCCTTTCATCATATGCGGGAAAAACTGTGCCTTGTGCAAGGTACGCAAGCTCCTTCAAATCCTCTTCCCTTGCCTTGGAAAAAAGAATTGAAAGAATGTGTGTTTTTTCTAACCTCTTTGTTGTGCCCTCGAGCTTTTCATAAAACCCTGCAAGTTCTGAGTATTGCATGCCTTCCTAAAGATAAAGAGATTTTTAATTCTTACTAAATTGATTTATATTAAAACGACAAAAAGATAAAATTTAAATAACACCCTATCCTCTAAAAGGTATAAAAAAATGAAAAAGAGGATAGCATTTTTATCACTTCTGTCACTTATACTTACTCTATTCGCTTTTGCCTTGATTAAAGCAGAGACCACTGCAGCAACATCAACTAAGGTGTATTGTCAATATAATGATAATAGTGAGGCGTGCTCAAACCAGGTTAGTGGTGATGGGCCTGTCAGCTGCAGTATCTTAAACAAATGTGCTATAGAAGGAGGGATTAACTGTTATGCTGAATCAGTTTGTGAGATTGCTGGAACTACAACCCAAGCATACGCTTCAAACCCAGTTTATATTGTTAATTGGGATAACAACCAAGCAGATTGCACTTGTAAAGCAGGAGCAGGAAGATGGCTGACTGTAGCACAGTTTGATGGAGGGTTATCACCAAGCTGTTGCGGTGATGGCAGTATTGGAGAACCTCCAGAAGTTTACGCTGCACCTGCAACCAGCAAAAGTTGTGATGGCTCTATTGCATGCTGCAACGCATCTGCAACAAACTCATTCTTTTCAGTTATCGGGGCATGCGTAGCAAACTGCCCTTCTATAACAAATGTATACTTCGCAGATATGGCTGGAAAGCCAGTAACCCAAGTTGACTATAATGATATGGTGCAATTAATAGCAGTGGTAGCAGATGCAAATGACACGATGGTTAACTTTACTTTAAGAGAAGCCACAAGCTGTAACCCAGAAGAAACATACAAGGTTCCAGTCCAAAACGGCAAGGCAGTAACCTCACTGAGAGTAAAGAGATGCAATCCAAATAATGGTGGAACCCTAAGCCTCAAGGCATTCTTCAGTTTCTCAACTGACCCGCAGTATAATAAAGAGACGCAGGCTGCCAGTACATTGGCAATAAGCCCTGCAGAAAAGAATGATGCCCCTATAGTGAATATTACTAATCCGCATATGAGTGACATAATCCCGCTTGCAAATACTATTGATTTCATATCAAGCAGCTATGATGTTGATGATGGGATATCAACCAGTCTCTGGGAGTTCGGCGATACTGCCACCAGCTCAGATGCAGTAACCACACATCAATATGGTGCTGGTGGCCCAAAAATGGTCAAGCTTACAATAACAGATTCCAGAGGCGCGGCAAATTCCTCCACTATCGGAATATTGATTGATGACCCTACTGTCGATGACTTACCACTTGCGATAATCTTAAAGCCGAAA
>CAYSVT010000051.1:0-3251 GCA_964434685.1 Candidatus Woesearchaeota archaeon | reverse complement strand
GATGGGAACAGCCAAGAGTGTAAGCTGCTGGTATAATGTCACAACAACAGATGGCATAAATTACACATATAAGGTTTATGCTAACAACACCCAAAACTACTTGGCAAATTCAACATGGAGGAATAATACAGAGAATTCAATCAATATGGTTTATATGGTATATCCTGCACATGCTGCACATATAACCAACGTCAGCACCTCTCTGAACTGGTCAAATGCGACTGATGCCGAAGGTGATTCTTTAACATATGAGTTGAATATCACGTGCTTCCCTGCATGCTCAACAGATAATAGAAGATTTAATCTAAGTAATAACTTCACTGCGAATCTAACTGGTGACTTGAAGTATTATTGGGATGACTTGAACTATTACAATTGGACTGTGCGCGTGTGGGATGGCTATGAGACGAATGCATTCAATGCCACGCCACATACATTCTATCTCGACAGCTCAATAGTTCTAACGATAATGAATAGCACAGTCAATTTTACTGGGCTTGGGCTAGGTCAGACTGATAATACAAGTGATAACAGCCCTTTCCCATTCAGGATAAGGAATGACGGAAACTCTTTTGTAAGGATTAATATGTCAGCGGAAAGCATGTTATGGGCAAGATATCCAACTGCCTCATCATACTATCAATACAAGGTAGATAATGCGACGGGAGAAGCGGGTGCTTTCAAGTGGTCAACAAGCATAACAACGTGGACAAATGTGCCGCTTGTAAATAATAGTATAATTGATGAGTTCAATTATAGCACTGCGAGTGATGAAGCAGAGATAGATATAAAACTGACTGTCCCTACAGACGAGCCCCCAGGGAATAAGCTAAGCAACCTTACATTCACAGGATGGTATATGAAAAAATGGTAAAAAGAAGAATTTTTGGTATGCAAAAGAAAAGGCTCCTGCAGTTAGCGGTTTTTGATGTAGTAGCAATAACGCTGATAGCCCTCTTAGTTAATGGAAGCATCCTAACATATCCTATGAGCAACATGCATACAACGAACAGGCATGTAGCTTTTGAATGGACTGGATTAGCAAGTAAGGTGCTGATAGATGATAATCCCCAATTCACCTCTCCTAAAGAGGCTACAAAAGATGGCTTGATACTTGAGCCAGGCACATACTTTTGGAAAGCCGATGGAATAAGCCCTGTGAGGAAATTTACAATAGATTCAGAAGTGGCAATAGCAAAAGAGGAAAAGATTGGAGAAAGGAGTGCAAATTATACGATTAAGAATGCAGGAAATACTGAAACATTCCTTGAAATCCTGAAAAGGGGCATCATTACTGGGAGAATTATACTTGGATTGGGAGAAAAGGTGAATGTGGAATTAAATGAAACAGCTGAAATGAGGGCATCGCAAAGATGAAGGCAAAAACAAGTAGAAAGGGGAAAGAATTAATCCTTATAGCAGCCAGTATGCTGTTTTTGGTTGTATTGATGCAAAATGTCAGTGCAATAGGCATCAGTCCTGGCAGGACAACGGTTGATTTTACACCTAACCTGCATAAAGAGGTGCAGTTTAAGATTATAAATAATGAGCATAAAGATATGAAGGTGCTGTTGTATGTTGAGGGAGAGCTGAACAACAGCATAACTCTTTACAATAAAGTCATTGATTTTGCTGCAAGTGAGGAAAGCAAGACTTTCAAGTATGATGCTGACTTGCCCGCCTCAATTGACAAGCCAGGAGAGCATGAGGTGAAGATTATAGCCATGGAATTGCCAAAAGAGGCTGGAGAAGGCAAATTTGTCGGCGCAACAGCTGCTGTTGCCACACAGCTCCTTGTCAGAGTGCCCTATCCATATAAGTATGCTGAAATAGAATTAAGCGTTGTTGAATCAGAGGTTAATGGAACGACTAGTTTTTATGTGGGTGTAAGCAACCTTGGGCAGCATGATTTGGTTGATGTTTCAGCTAATATTGAAATATTTAACGCGGCAAATGAAAGGATTGCAATTGTCAAGACAAACAAGAAAACAATAAATGCAATGACAAGGGCTGAATTAGTGGCATCATGGAATGCAAATGTAAATGCTGGCAAATACAGGGCAGTAGCATCTCTTGTATATGATGACAACAAGCTTGCGACTGCTGAAAAGGTATTCTCTATAGGGACATTAAATCTGGATATTGTTGATATTGCAGTGAGAAATTTCAGATTAGGGGACATAGCAAAATTTGATATTACTGTTGAGAACAAATGGTCTGATGTCATCAAGGATGTATTTGCACAGCTGCAGATTCTTGATGAGAAGGGCAGCACTATTGCAAACACAAAGTCTGCAACTGCTGATGTGCCTGCATTAGGCAGGCAGGTGCTGGTGGCATACTGGGATACTGCAGGAATCAAGGAGGGCACTTATTCAGGCAAGCTGATATTGATTTTTGCTGACAAAACACTTGAAAAGATGCTAAAAACAGACATCAGGCTCAACAGCATAAAGGTAGAGATTGTTGGGGCAAGCATAACAGCAAGGGCAACTGCTGCAGAGGGTGGCAGGCAGAATCTTATGTTTATACTGATAGTCCTGCTTATAGCAGTCAATATAGGGTGGTTTGCCTATTTCAAGAGAAGGGAGAGAAAGCAAGCAAAAAAGGCAGCCTAGAAGGATACCAGAATGAAAAAGAAGAGATGATGTAGAAAATCTTCTTGAAGAGCTTGAGCAGGAAATGGGGGATTAAGTAGTTCCCAAAAGAATCATATGGTTCTATTTATTACCATCCCGGCAGTTAGGATTAAATCTTAACCTCTTTTTGGGTTTCAAAAATGACTTTCCCCCTGTAGGATATTTTAGTTCCTAATAGATAACTGCCTATGCCCTCTAAATCCCTTTTTAGGATTATTACGCCAATGCCTATATACCCATCGCCCTCATAGTCCAGTTCTGAATTACTTCCCGAGCCATAGGATAGATTGAGAGCATAGTCACTTACAACCCTCTTTATGTCAGAGTTTATCAGCTCCACAAGGGTGTTATTATTCTTATCAAGTAATGAGACAACCACAACAGCATCCTCTGGCAGGATTTCATCTGCTATAATTTTGATTTCAGCATTTAAAACAGACTTCTGCCCTGCAACGAAAAGCCCTGTTAATGCTGGCTTGGCAAAAAAGAATAGCAAAGATATCAAGAAGATAGTAACTGCGGGCAGAACATAAGGTGTGATTTTATGAGGCATACAGGGGCACAGGGGGGGTTAGGGGGGGTTGACACCCCCTAGAGGCAGTCAGGGGGGTT
>CAYSVT010000050.1:0-3628 GCA_964434685.1 Candidatus Woesearchaeota archaeon | reverse complement strand
AAATAATAATTATTAAAGGAAGAACAAAAATAAAGATATATAAATAATAATTATTTTAGATATAAAATGCCTAAAGCCTTGGAGATGGTCATGCAGCTTGAAAAGCAGGGGCTTAATGATGTTGAGATAATTGCCAAGCTGCAGGAGCAGGGGTTGTCTGCACAGGAGATTAATGATGCACTCAACCAATCTAGGGTGAAGAGTGCTGTATCCTCCTCTGAAACAGAGATGCAACCTTCTATTATGACTGAACCGATGGTGCAGGAAGAAGAGGAGCCATCTGCCCCTTCCCCAATAAAAAAGAGATCACAAGCTGTCCAGTATGCCCAGCAACAGCCTGTAGAGGAGTACCAGTATGAATACACCACCCAGCAGGGGGGTGTGGGTGTGGAAACAATAGAGGAGATTGCAGAAGAGGTAGTGAATGAGAGATTTAATGAGATTAAGAAGAGGGTGGGGGAGATAGTTGATTTCAAGCAGTTAATTAACTCGCGAATTGCTGAACTGGATGACAGAGTGAAGAGAATTGAATCCAGTATTGATAAGCTTCAGCTTGCCCTTTTAGGAAGGGTTCAGGAATTCGGGCAGGATATAAAATATCTGGGCAGCGAGATGCAGGTGATGGAGGGAGCATTCTCAAAGATACTTAATCCATTGATAGACAACATCCGCGAATTAAACAAGATAACTGAAAGGATAAAGGAAAAGAAGGTGGAGAAGGCATCAAAAGAGGAAAAGAAATAAAAAAGAATTCTTAGAATTAAGAATCATCAAGATTAGTTTATTAATAATGTTAAGATTAAGAAATAATCAATCTGAGTTTATTAATAATATTAAGATTAAGAAATAATCAATCTGAGTTTATTAATAATATTAAGATTAAGAAATAATCAATCTGAGTTTATTAATAATGAACTTGATGTCTGTAATAATTATAACTTATTAAAATCACTTATTCAAAAGCCATGCAACAACTGCCGCCACAAAAAACAATCCAATCACCCCCAAAACTGCGGGGTGAAGGACAATATCCCTGACTTCAGCTGCAGGACTTAATTGCAGCACCTGCTGAAGTGCAGGTCCCACTATGTTCATTCCTGAGATTACAAATATTGCCAGAAGAACAACAATCAAGCCAATACTAACTGCTGGATTCTTCACTATGTCCCCTATGTCTCCCTTAACAAAGCTGATTATAAGAATTATGAAAAAGACTGAAACAAGGAATACAACCACCCAGGGCATCACATTCAGCGTATATGACTTTGCTGCAGGCTTGATTATGAATACAAATGCAACAACTAAACTTATGAGCAAATGCACTGCTGCATTGCTGCCAAGAATCTGTGTTTTTGCAAGCAGCGCATAAACAAGAACAAACACCAGTAGAAATACCAGAAGTGTTGTTAAGTATGCAAAGGCGAACATTTTCTATAGATAATCATCCCTGTGGGGGCTTCTGTTTCCATACATTTGTCATGGAGGTTGTAACGAAAATTCCTGCCAGTATGATTCCCAGAACAACTATGCCACCCCATTGATGCCACCATAATGTGCCTGCAAATGAGAAGTTAGTCTGTGTTTGCGTCACAACAACAATGAATATTACAAATCCTGCCACTGCAAATATGATGTTCCAAGCCCTTGAACCCTCTGAATAAAACAATCCTACAAGTATCAAAAGAGAAAGAAGAACTGCTATCCCCATCCCTAAGTTTGGAAATATTGTAGACAAGAATCTTGTCATGTATTCCTGTTGAATGGATAACAATGCAACTGCTATTGCAACAATTGTGTCTATTCCGCCCCTTCCACCCAGAACCCTTGACTTGTTTAATACCGCAAAAACAACTGCAAATATAAGCAGGAATGGGACAAAGAATTTGAACACGCCAAAAGTCTGCCACATCTGGATCATCTGGTCCATTTGCGTGAAGCCGTAATATGCTGCCATGCTATCTCAAATGTTTTTGGTTTTATATATCTTTCCCTTTTTATTCCTTTTTTGTATCGCTGCTCTTCAATGCAACTGCAACAACCGCCATGATGATGATCAGAAAGATTACTGACTGCCATGTTGTGCTTGAGGCTGGCTGCTTGACCCATGTCAGCAGACTGGACAACCAGCCCGCGCTCCATAAAATTCCAATTATCAGTACAATGGCTGAGATGATTCCTATTGCAATCCTCAATACTGGGCTTAAGGCGCCATCCTTTGTCGCGCCAACAAATCCCAAGAGAAGCATGAAGAGAAGGATTAAGACCGCCAAAACAGCTATGATTGGCACAATCCTTGATATGATTCCCCTTGCAAGAGGCACGCCAATAAGAATCAACGCTAAAACAAGGGAGATTATGCTATTAATCTGCTTCTTGCCCTCACCAAGAATTTTGGTTTTTTCAAGAATGGCAAAAATCAGTGTGAATACAAGAAGAAATGGAAGGATAACTTGGGTGAACCATTCAGTCCCAATTATACCTAATTCAACAGGCATTTTGCTCCTCCTATATTGTTTCCTCTGTTTCAGCTGTTTCCTCAGATGCCTCTTCTTTGGTTGGCACAGCGGACTTGCTCACAACCACAACATCGCCAATTGCCTTGACAAACTGATGTGGAATGATTAATCCCCTTGCACCGCCCAAATATGGGGCAAGGCTACTGTCTCGTGCAATCTTGATGCGCCATCCATCTATTTTGTTTTCAACAAGATTTGCTTCCTCAACCTCGCCAAAGAAGTCACCCGCATCTGTAAAGACCTTCATTCCCAATATCTCGCTTATTTTCCTTATTTTCAGCATTTTTTGCACCTCTTGATTACTCACTTAAAAAAGAGGGCATTTATATATTTTTCCCTTGGAAAAATATTCTCCGCAACACCTAAAACAAAATGTATTTAAGCATATTTCCCCGATATTATCTATTGCTTAGTAAAGAGGGAGAACAAAATCAAAAAGGGGTTTAGCAAGAGAGCTAAGAGCATTCTTGCATATTCTATATTGGGCGTAGCCCTGCCTGTCATTTCTGTTCTTATTATCAAATTAGTTGCAGCATACGCTGCTGGAACCGCCAATCTAAACATAAACTATAATCTTATTACAGAAGATATTGCAGGCAGGCACTACACTCCGCAATGCTTAGGAACTTGCGATTTGGTTTTTAGTCTGAGTTATTCTGGTAGTCTTGCACCCTCCAGCATTCCAATAAATACAAATCTTCTGAAAGCACAAACAAATTTCGTGAGAGGAGCAGATAAACTGAAAAAACTGGAACTAAATTACCTTAAGGAGTGGTCTGAAAATGTGATTGACTATACAACTATCTGCTCAAATACAACACAATATGACTCTGCTAACAGTACTTATTATTATCCTGTAACTTGCTCTCAAGTAGCAAGTGGCTCACATTTCATTAACAAACAGGAATGGAAGGAGTTAAGCAGCTTAACGTTGGAAAAAGGCAAGACTTACTACATAGACATAAGAGGCTTTTTCAAACCAGCTATTGGCGATGGCTTTAGAGTTGATGTTATCCCTTTTATTAACTTGGCTGGAAATAATTTCGAGTTGAATGAGATGGCATGGTGGAATTCAAGTTGGGCAAATTCAAAAAATATAACAATAACCAATC
>CAYSVT010000049.1:0-4631 GCA_964434685.1 Candidatus Woesearchaeota archaeon | reverse complement strand
TTCTTTCTTTTTTATCCATTATTTAATTGCATGATTCTTTCTTTTTTATCCATTTTGATTATAATGGGCTTTGTGAAGATTATACTCCTCCCTTTCTATTACTCCCTTATGATTTATTATTAGCACATTGATTCCGCTCTTTTCTATAGGCTTAACGCATTCATAACACAGGGCATTCTCTCTTGAAGGGGTCACTAAGATGCTTATATTTTGTGGTCGAGCGCCTTTCTTGGGATTAATACAGAAATTAACCAGATTTTTAATCCTGTTTAAATTATTCACATACTCCTTTCCTATCTCAACCATATATTAAATATAAATCAGATATTTTAAAGATAGCGGTTTCAAAATTATTCCATCAAAGGATAGAATTTTTCTTCTGTTGTTGAGAGAACCACCTCGCTTATCTCATTCATGTCGTCAAGTGAGTTTGCCTTTATCATTTTTTGAGAGATTGTGTAAAGCGTATTTTCCATATACAAACTTCTTCTTACATTGCTCTGCCAGTCGTAGTAGTATTCAGACTTGTTTATTGATTCGTTCTCATGCGTAATCTTGCCCTTCAACTGAAATCCGTTTTCCAAGTCTACTGAAAATACATAAGCACCATTCCAATTGTATCTGTAATTGTCATAAGTTGTAACAGGGATTACAAGCAGATTTTTCTCTTTACTGAATAGAAATGCCTTGTGGTCAGTTAAGGCTTCAGAACTTGTTCCTCTGCCACCGATAATGTATTTTGAAATCTCTTTTGGGTTTTCAACATCAGTTACATCGAAAAGAGAGAGCTTCATGCCTGTTATCCTGCCCTCTTCTGTTGCATCCCTTCCTACCCCTATTACATGCGTTTCATCATAGGGATGTAAGTAATCTGAAACACCAGGAATCTTGAGATACCCAAGGACTTTTGGTTCTTCAGGGTTTTTCAAGTCAATAACAAACAGCGGGTCAATCTGCCTGAATGTTACCATATATGCCTTGTCTTGCAGGAACCTTGCAGAATATATTCTTTCCCCCTCTGCCAATCCTTCAATCTTTCCAACTATCCCTAAATCCTTATTGAGAACATATAAATTATTCTTTGATTCCTCGCCCGCCCTCCAATTCTGTGTTGTTGTTGCAATCCTCAAATTTTCATTGTATTCGTCCATTGAGAACTGGTTAAGCACATTTCCTGGCACCTCCCCAGTTGCCTTATGTTCTATGCTGTCCCTGTTTATTGCAATCTTTTGAATTATTGTCTTTTCTGTCTCTTTTGCAATCTCTTCCTCCAGCTTTTCCATCCTGTCCTGAACATCATTTTGGAATTTCAGTCTTGCCTCTGTTTCAAGCGTGTCTGCATAACCCTCTATTATCTCTCCAGCATCCTGCATCTTCTTGTAAATGCTTTCATTGGAATCCTTTATTGTTCTTATCTTTTCTGCACTATCAGCAGGCACTGATTCGATGAAGATATCAATAAGCCTGTTATAGTAATACTTGCTGCTTATCCTCTTCATGTAAGTTATGTAAATGTTGTCAAGAGAAACATACATATTCTGCGTGTAGCCCATCATTAATGTCTTTGTTGATATTTCCTCTTCCTTCAAATTGATTGCAGCTATTGTTGTAAAGATATAGGATTCATCAGGAATATCAAAATAGTATACATCTTGTGCTTTGATTTCTCTTGCAATTCCATCTGCAGTAATCTCCGGCAGTATGATTCTATCATCAAAATTGTATACTGGCTGGTTTATTATGGTGTAGACATAATCACCAATCATCCTTGAATCGTAATAATTGCCCCTGAATGAGATATTTCTTGTTAATACAGGATTCTGCCTGTCTGAAATGTCATAAATCATTACAAATGTTTTTGGCGGGCTTATCCTTCTTGCAATTACATCCATTCCAGCCTTGTATAGATAAGGATGGGAGTAATATTCCTGCCAGAAGATTATCAGTTTATCCTTATTCAGGAAGATATCGTTTATAGTCCCGCTTAAATTTACCTCTGAAACTATCTTTGCATTCTCAGCAGGGAATGCATCAACTATTACTACCTTGTTACCAGAAACTGCATAGATGTACTTGCCATCATTCTTCACAATATCTGCCTCATCTACACCAGCAACTTGGATATTTGTTGTTGAATAATCCTCTGCCCCTGCACCCTGTACTGATGGGGCTGCACTTGGTGCTTCTGCAGTTTTCTGTGCCATCCCCATTTCCATAACCTCTGCACCCCCACCATAATAGCCCTCAGAATTCTCTTTCAGGAAATTTTTCAATTCATCATAAGAGGAGAACCTCTTCAATTCCTCCTGCCCAGAAATCCCACCAGAAATCTGCCTTTGGTAATTGTATATGACACCAACCAGGAGGGCTAAAAAGAGGGCGCTTAGCAGTATTATAGGTATAATACTCTTTAATGTCTCGATGCCCCTGGCAAATCTTGGAGCTATAACAATCATCCTTCTTGCAGAGGTATAAACATTAACCTTGTTGCCCTTAGGGCTCCAATAGAATTCCTTTGTTTCTATCAAGTTATGTTTCAATAAATTCTTGATGTTATAATTGACAGTTGATGCAGGCAGGTTAAGCGCCCTTGCAATCTCCGTTTCTGTAGCATTATTTTCTGAGAGGTAATCAAGAATCCTTCTTGCCGTCTTGTTGCTCAATATCTCTGCAATCTCTCTTGACTTTTCATCCTCTAATGATGTGAAGATAAATTTTTTCTTCATCTTACCAGCAAGAATTTAATATTTATAAACCCTTTTTAAGCTTCAAGCCTGTTTGAAGCTATCTTCCTAATTTTAAATGATTAGATTTTTAAGGGTTAGTGTATTAATTATTACATGATTAGGGTTTTTGAGAAGAAAAAGGGCGGTTTCAGGGAAGGAAACCTGAGTGAGATTGATTCAGCCAATATGAGCTGGGTGGACTGCTATTCACCAACTAGAGAAGAGATTTCAAAAATAGCAAAAAAGATGAAAATTTCTGAGGATAGACTATTGCATTTTATTGACGAGAATGCAAGGCCCCATTTATTGGATACAATGGAGTTTTCAGCAATCGTGTGGGGCACACCAGACATAGAGGAGCACAGGTTAAGGAAGGGCTTAGTTGCAATCTTCCTGATTCCTAACAACAACATACTGACCTTGAGCAAGAGGGAGAATGGAATAGTAAAGAGGCTTGAGGAAATCGTGTCAAGAAATGCTGAACTTTTCAAAACACCGTCAAGCTTCCTTTATACTTTCATAACTGAAACAATATCCGAGCTATTTTCAGTTTTGGATGTGCTTGAGGAGCAGATAGACCTAACTGAAGATGAAGTCTTGCGCAGGCCTGAAAAAGGCATTATGGGCAAGATATTCACCATCAAAAGGGATATTCTTTTGCTGCATAAGATAATTGTTGCAAACAGGGAGGTTGTGACAGCAATTGAGAAGGGTTATGCCAAAAGGATTCCTAAGACTGAATCTGCAAATTTCAGGTTCTTGTATAATGATTTGGTGCAGCTGATAGATATGAGTGAGACATACAGGGATATTGCCACAGGCATAATTGAGATTTATCTTTCAACTGTCTCCAATGCACTAAACAATACAATCAAGAAGATGACTGCGTGGGGCTCACTTATACTGCTTCCCACCCTTATTGCGAGCATTTATGGAATGAACTTTCAAAGGGTTTCTGATTATAATATGCCTGAACTCTATTGGCCTCACGGGTACATCTTTGCCCTTGGCTTGATGGCATTCTCAGCTGTAATTCTTTATACCTATTTTAAGATAAATAAATGGTTATAAAGGCTAAAATATTCTGCAGGAAACATGATAGACTTTAATAAATTAATAGACAATCACCTTATTCTGCAGGAAACATGATAGACTTTAACAAGCTGATAGACAATCACCTCGTAAGGGAGCATAAGCCAAAGGAGGCGGGAAGATATTATCCCTCAGAGATTGGCTCGTGCATGAGAAAGACATGGTTTTCTTACAAGAAGCCGAAGAAGATAAAGGCAGAGCTTTTGAGGATTTTTGAGGCAGGCAACATGCTCCACGAGTTTGTTGCAGAGGTGATAAGATCAGAGAAAAATCCAGAGGTGGAACTGGTGAAAGAGGAGATGCCAATAAAATTTGAAGACAAGGACTTTATTGTTTCTGGCAGAGTGGACAACATCATTCTCGCAAAGGTAGACAACAGGCAAGTCCTTGTGGAGGTTAAGTCTACCAAGTATCTGAAAGAAAAGCCGAGTGAGGAGAATGTCATGCAGCTGCAGTTTTACATGCACGTGACAGGCATTCATCAAGGGCTTTTGCTTTACATCCAAAAGGATAATCTGCAGACAAGGAGCTTTGATATAAATTATGACAAAGAGCAGGCAGAGGAGATAATCCAGAGATTCAGGCTTCTTGACAAATGCCTTAAATTGGATGAACTGCCCCCGCCAGAGGCGAAGTTTAATCCAAATATGGACTGGATGTGTAACTATTGTGATTACAGGGAAGAATGCAACAAAAATCTGCATAAATGATGAAAACAATCAAGATTATTGAACAGCCAGACAGCAGAATTTTGAAGTCTTCAAAGGTAATTCTTGCTCCTCATGAAGATGTTGGGGAACATATAACTGACAA
>CAYSVT010000048.1:1404-4653 GCA_964434685.1 Candidatus Woesearchaeota archaeon | reverse complement strand
CCAGTAAGTTACGCAATAAACCCAAGCAATCCACAAAATCTGTCGGGAGCATTTGTAACCTCAGCAATATCAACATCAGCAGAAACTTGGGATGCTGCAACATCTGTTGAACTTTTGAATAATGCATATACAATAGACTACGCTGCACAATATGGCGTGCAAAACTTCCAGAATGCGATTGCCTTTGGCGACTACCCAAGCGATAATGTAATTGCAGTAACATCTGTGTGGTATACAAGAGTGGGAAAGCAGATAGTGGAATTTGACATGTTGTTCAACACAAGATTTGCATGGGGCGATGCAACAGTCAACCCTACATTAATGGATTTGCAGAACATAGCAACACATGAGCTTGGACATGGTGTCGGCTTGGCTGACATCTACAGCACAACATGTTCAGCAGTAACAATGTATGGCTATTCAAGCTACGGGGAAACCCAGAAGAGAACACTTGAGCAACCTGACATAACGGGCTTGCAAAAGATGTACGGAACTTAATCTTTCTTTTTATCTAATTTTTCTTTTTTTATTTTTAATTTTGTTTTTACAAAAGCGGAATATTTATAAAGCGTATTAACTCTAAAATAATAACAAATTTGACTAAGGGAGAGCAAATGATAAGGGAGAAAAGTTTGCTTATTGCAATTGCATTGGTTCTATTCTTAATACCAACTGCATCTGCAACATTGAACATTACTGATTCTTCTGGAAACGATATCACACAAATAACAAAGACTGCTGTTCATAACTCTTTAATTTCTCTGCCAATATTCTTTGTAAAGAACACTGAATCTGTAAACATCACGAATATAACAATGACTATAGGCAGAATAACAAATGCATCAGATTTGATAAGTATAGGTATAAATGAAACGAAAAAGACTATTTTGCCAGGCAATACTACTAATTATACTATAGACAGCTACAGCATCCCTCAATATCTTGCGCCAGGCACCTACACTGTGCCAATCAATGTCTCTGGCGTCAATACAACAGGCACAGCATTCTCTGATTCAATAAATGCTGTAATAACTGTAAATGAAAGCAAAAGTCTTTCTGTGTCAAGCAGCACAATTGGAGTTAGCACAAGCCCAGGAAGCAAGGCAAATACAACATTCATATTAACAAATGCTGGCAATACGAACATCACAAACATAGCACTCACACAATCAACTGTATTGCAGGACACAGACAATGACACTATAACATTAAGCATAACTGCTGACAGGAGCCTAAGCATACTGCAGCCAGGGCAGAGCGCAACAATTACTATACAGGCATCAGCAGGCTCAAACATAAATGTCGGCACATACACAACAAACATTGTGGCAAATTCCTCTGAAGGTGTTTCGGCAACAGTGCAATACACTGCAACAATCACTCAAAGCTTCTGCAGCAAGGGAAGAATAGGTGGATGGTTTACTGTTGAGATAAAGAACCCAGATGCAGGTGATGACTTCTATCCAAACGATGTCATCTCCATCGAGGTTAAGGTAGATAATGACGATGATGATGAGCATGACATAATCATAGAAGCAGACTTATTTGATACAACTGATGGTAAATTCATTGACGAGACCGTTGATACCTCTGAGAGCATAGCGGATGATATATATGAAAACTATGCATTAGACTTAAAGGTGCCCCTGGATGTCACTGAAAGCCACGGATACAGGCTGTATGTGAAGGTATATTCAGAGGATGAAGAGGAGAAGCAGTGCAATGAGGATTATGTTTCAATTGACCTCAAGAGGGAGACTCACGCAATCCTTATTGACAAGATTGAAGTGCCTTCTTCAGTATCATGCGGCAGTTCATTTGATATTACAACCACTCTGATAGACACTGGAAAGAAGGATGAGGATGTAAAGCTCAAAATCACAAACTCTGAATTAAAGATTGATGAGGAAAAAACATTCAGTCTTGACAGGGATGACAAGAAGAAAATCACATTAACGCCTCAAATTCCAAAGGATGCTGCTGAAAAGAATTACACATTTACAGTGCAGGCATTATACCATTTTTCATCTGATAGTTACCAGGATTCAACCTCTAAAACAGTGCAGGTTGTGGTAAAGGGAAACTGCCTTACTGCTGAAACCACAACAAAGGCTGTATTAAGCTCTGAAACACTTGCACAGCCTTACGCAAATGAGCAGGCAGGAATAAAGTTAACATTATTCAATACAGGAAGTGTAAGAACAACATACACGTTAAGTGTTTCAGGCTATGAAGATTGGGCAATCCTCAACAAGATAGAGCCTGCTGTCTTAACAATTGATGCTAACAGCAAGGGTGAGGCATTTGTATATCTCACTCCACTACAAAGCGTAACAGGGGAGAAGAAGTTTACTGTCAAGGCAGTATATGGCGATAAAAAGGCAGAGAGCCAGGTTGCATTAAGCATAAAGGAAAGAATTTCTGCTCCAAGCATGTATCAAAGCTTTGCAACAAAGCTGAGCAATCTGAGCGGCTTTGACCTAATGACTGTAAATGCAGTTCTTGTAATAGCAGTAATCCTCACAATCGCATGGATTCTAAGAGTGAGAAAGAGATATTAAGAATTTTTCCAATTTATTAAGTTTAATTATCTTAACTCTTTAGATAAGAGGGAAAAGCTTAAACTTGAGATACATTGCTGTCGCTGCTGCAAGTGGCACACTGATATTGTCATCAACGAAATCGCCTCCCAACCTTAAAGTCAACGCCTCTGCAATCATTGCTGCTATGGAAGCAACTATTGCCTCTGTGTATGAAACAAAAAAGGATGCTGCAAATATCCCCACTGCAGCCCCAACAATAGTACCCTCTATCTTTTTTAGTGTATTGAATGGCTTTCTATGAGCAAGCCTGCCAAAAATCACGCCAGAGATGCTTGCAATTGGGTCTGCAAATGTTAGAATAGCGATAGAGGCGAATGCCATGCTCTTTGGGAAGAGCTTCAGAACAAGCAAACAGCCAGCAATAAAGAATAAGGCGCCCTTTCCCGGGAATTTTCTTATGTATTGGGGCTTTTCAAATTTTTTCAGCATAAAATAAACAAAAGGTAGTTTGAAGCGCAGGGAAAGCAGGGAAAGCAGCATGCCCACAGCCAAAATAGTAAAGAGAATCCATCTTATATTCCAATAATAATTCTTTGCAATATACAATATCGAAAATCCAAGCAACATGTGCAATATGTGCCTTCTCAGCTTAAGGGGGCTTAACGCCTTCCTTCTTGTTTTTTTGAGGTTCATGTTCATCTTCTCT
>CAYSVT010000048.1:0-1304 GCA_964434685.1 Candidatus Woesearchaeota archaeon | reverse complement strand
TTGTTTTTTTGAGGTTCATGTTCATCTTCTCTTAAGGAGGTTCTTTGATATTTTATATCTTTCTTCTATCCTGACAATAGTCAAGCCAATAAAATAGCCTAAAATTGCCCCTACCAGAACATCACTTGGGTAATGCAGTGCAAAATACATGCGGGAAAATGCTACGAGCAGGGCAAAGCCAAACCAAACAACTCGAAAATATGGAAATTCCCTGTCCAAGATTGGCAATGCAGAGAATGCAACAGCTGCATGGGATGATGGGAATGACGTATTGAACGCAACTGTCCCTGCAAGCATCGGCAGTGTGGACAAGTTCAGAACATAGGGTCTTGTTCTGTCCACAAGAATCTTTATTATTCCTGTAAGCGCTACTGAAGAAAATAAGCTCAGCCATAATGGCAAAATCCATCTCCTTTTGTGCTCATGCCATAAGAGTAATGAGGTTAGAATAAACAAAATAGAGATTGTTGAGCCAGCATATGTTATCCACAGCATAAATGCATCAAGCAGGGGATTCCGCAGATTGATTATAAATTTTACAATTGCAAGGTCAAACTTGAATGACAAAATCAAGATTATGCCTGTTACCAAAAACAATATGGATTTATTTGCACCCATTTTTTTCATCATAAGACACCTACTGCCTCCTTTATAAAAATACGAATATATTTATATCTAAATCAACCTCTTTTATAAAGATACCAATATATTTAAATAATTTCTGATTGGTAGGCAAATGAAAAGGGGGAAAAAAGAAAGAGGTGCTTATGATATTACGGTTAGGTATCTCATACTCGCCCTGTTATCTCTTAGCGGCTTTAAGATATTGTATTCTATCTTTGCGCCATTAACATTCTACCCACTTGTGTTCATATTAAGGCTGTTTTACAATGTTGACGTGGTGGGCAATAAGCTGTTTATAGGGCAGAATATAATAGAGATTAGCGGTGCCTGCATTGCAGTATCAGCATATTACCTCCTTGCAGTATTAAATCTCATAACAAGGGGAATAACAGCAAAAAAGAGAATAAGGATGTTTATATTCCATTCCATGCTTATACTTGTGCCGAACATATTAAGGATAATCCTCCTGACTGCTATGAAGATTAATGATTCGGCGGCATTTGATGTGGTGCATAAGATAGTATGGTACTTCATAGGCACTGTATATATTGTGATTATATGGTTTGTGGGTGTTTACAATCTGAAGATTAAATCAGTACCCTTCTATTCTGACTTTATTTACGTGAAGAATAATATCAGAAATCCTAAAAAAAGACATTAAGAATAATATCAGAAATCCT
>CAYSVT010000047.1:1517-4906 GCA_964434685.1 Candidatus Woesearchaeota archaeon | reverse complement strand
AAAAAATGAATGAGGAAATTCTTTATCCCACATTGCTGATTATCGGGGGAACATTAATTTCAACCATGGTCATAATAATCTTAACAAGATTCTGCAATAAAATTGTGAAATTTTTTGAATTATACCCAGAATCTAGGGGGATACTCAAGCTTTCGTTGAGATTTATCTCATGGGTTGTAGGGGTGATGATATTCCTGATATTCCTTAGGCTGGCTTTGAAGCTGTTAAATCTTGAGTTTACAATGAAGATTATGGAGAATGTTATAAAACTGGCTCCCAAATATATCCTTGCTGTATTGCTGATTCTTGCAGGATTTTATACAACAAGGCTGATAAGAGAAAGGTCAAAGGACTACAGGTTTGAGTTCAAGGAAAGAATACTCCTGATTATGGGTTTTATAGTCCATATGACATTTATGTTTACTGCCCTGTACACAATCGGGGTGAACATGACTTTCTTTTTGGAGTTCTATAAGACCATCTTATGGGTTATCGGGGGGATTGTAGCATTGATTATAAGCATGACTATAGGAATCCCTTTAGGAATCAGCATCTACGAAAGGATGAAGAAAGAGAATAAAAGGAAGAGATGACTGCCTTTGTTATTCTAAAAAGATTTAAAAGCAGAATTTTAATCAATCTCAGCAGCTATTGTTATTCTAAAAACATTTAAAAGCAGAATTCTTATCTAATCAATCTGTTCCAGCATGGAGAAATCTCTTAAAAAGAAGATTTTCCATGCCCCAAAAAGCAAAGCTTTTTGAGGAAGGATAAAGGGATGAGAGAGCATAACATGGGACAGAACAAAAAGAAGTTTGAAGAGTTAAGAAAGAAAAGCCTTGCTTACAGCATCAAAGATGGCTCGGCGTATTCTGTGATGGACAGCGTTGGAAGTGGTTATATTTCTCCCTTCGCACTTGCCTTGGGCGCAAATAACGCTTTCATAGGTATTTTGTCTTCACTTCCAGGCTTGGTTACAAGCGTGTTCCAGTTAAAGACTCCAAAGTTGATGGAGGGGCATAGTAGAAAATCAATTATCACAACAAATGCGCTTTTTCAGGCGTTGATGTGGCTGCCTCTTGTTTTGATAAGCCTTCTTTACTTTAGGTTAGGCAACCCATTACTTCTTTTGCTCGTATTTTATATTGTATTGGTATCATTCAATGCACCAATAGGCCCTGCATGGGCATCATGGATGAGGGATTTAGTTCCTGCAGATGAAAGTGGAAGGTTCTTTGGTAAAAGGAATCTTATTGTTGGCTTTGTTGGGCTGGTGGCAATGCTTGCCGCAGGATTTGTTCTTGATTTTTTTAAGGCATTCAATTTAGTGTTTGTCGGGTTTGCATTGCTCTTTGCAGTTGCATTTATTGCAAGGCTTGCATCAAGATATTTTCTTTCCAAGAAGTATGAGCCAAGCTTCAAGCTGCAGGATAGGTATTACTTCACTTTTGCACAATTCGCCAAGGGAATGCTGTTCAATAATTTTGGAAGGTTTGTTTTGTATACAGGCCTGTTTCAGTTCGCAGTCCAGCTTGCTTCTCCCTTCTTTACTGTTTACATGCTCAAGGAGTTAGGATTTAGTTATATCACATTCACATTCCTCATAACAGTTCAGGCATTTGCAAGCCTTGCTGCAATGCCCTTCTGGGGCAGGTTCTCAGACAAGTACGGAAACCTCTGCACGCTTCGCTTTGCAGGATTCCTTATCCCTTTGGTTCCGTTAATCTGGCTCTTTTCAAGCAATATCTATTATCTAACTTTTGTGCAGCTGTTCAGCGGCTTTTTCTGGGCAGCCTTCAACCTTTCTGCATCCAATTTCATATACTCTGCTGTTTCAAGAGAAAGAATGGGGCTGTGTGTTGCATATTCCAATATTTTCAATACAATAGGCGTTTTTATTGGAGCAACAATGGGTGGTTTCTTGAGCACACGCATCTCATATCTATTCCCTGCAATAACCTCCCTTGTTGGGTTGTTTATTTTGTCTGCTGTGATGAGGCTTATTGTTTCTCTCGGGCTGCTGTCTAGTATACAGGAAGTGAGGAAGGTAAAGCGATTTGATTTAAGGGCAAGCATCAGGCACGAAATTAATGCAATAATGAATTTGAAGGCATAACAAGATTTAAAAATCAACCTTTTGTTAGTTGCAAATGGTTAAGGGGATGTATGGTTATATTCGTGATGCATGGAAAAAGCCCGTAGCTGAGGATTTAAGGCAGAGGCTTATTCAATGGAGAAAGGAAGATGTAGTTGTGAGGCTTGAGAAGCCAACGAGACTTGACAGGGCAAGGGCACTTGGTTATAAGGCTAAGCCAGGCATTGTTGTTGTTCGTGTCAGGGTTCTAAGGGGGGGAAGGCAAAGGCATAAGAGAAAAAAGGGCAGAAGGAGCAAAAGGCAGACTTCCCGCAAAACAGTCCATATGAATTACCAGCATGTTGCAGAGCAGCGTGCAGCAAAGAAATACATCAATTTAGAGGTGCTTAACTCATATTGGGTGGGCAAGGATGGCATGCATTACTTTTTTGAGGTAGTAATGGTTGACCCTTCAAGACCGGAGATTCAGTCAGATGAGCATCTGAAGTGGCTTTGTGACAGCAAAAACAGGGGAAGGGTGTTTAGAGGATTGACGTCTGCTGCAAAAAAATCACGAGAGATTACCACAAAAAGATAAAAGAACTAAAATTCATTAGATATTTAAAGGATTTCTTGGATTGGCTTTAAAGGGATGATAGGAGTTAAATGTCATTGGAGGAAAAATTGGATGAATTAAAGCCAGAGTATTATTTTGATTTGTCAAAATTCAAGCATAGAAAGATTTTTGAGAATGTAGAGTATGTATGGGATGCGCTTAAGAGACTGCCGGATTACTTGGCTAAGCATGAGAAGGGATATGGAACTGGTTCTAAGATACACCCAACTGCCATAATTGATAATAATGTGTATATCGGGGAAAGAACGATAGTTGAGCCATACGCAATCATTAAAGGTCCTGCCGTAATAGGCGATGATTGCCTTATACAAAGTCGTGCAGAGATAAGGGGTAATGTCTTAATAGGCAATCTAACAAGGATAGGGAGCACAGAGGTTACAAATTCTATACTGCTTGGTGGGATAAGCCCTGAAAAAAGGGATTACTTGAATGCAGCACATTTTAATTATATTGGTTACAGCATTGTTGGCAATGGCGTGTTGTTTGGCGCGCATACAACTACTTCATCTGTAAGAGCAGACTGGAAGCCGATTGTTGTTGATATTAATGGAAATAAATATGGCAAAGATATTGGTTCAACTATTGCCACTAAAATTGAGAGGGGAAAATTGACAGGAGAAAAAGCGCTTGATGATTTGATTGAATATATTTCTAAGGGACACAAAGGAATGCTGGAAG
>CAYSVT010000047.1:0-1507 GCA_964434685.1 Candidatus Woesearchaeota archaeon | reverse complement strand
GAGATGGTGCAGGTAGCGCGCATAGTTGACGCCTTTAAATGGAAATAAATATGAAACAGGCATGAAGCAATTTGGTGCGATTATAGGCGACAAGGCAGTTATCGGCAGCAACACATGCCTTAATCCTGGTTCGTTGATAGGAAAGGAATCGTGGCTTGTGAGCGTTCCTTACTGGACAGGCTTTCTCCCTTCAAAGAAATTTGTAAAGGGCAAGCTGGATTACGAGATTCTTGACAAGAAGGATTGATAGATCCAATGTTCCCTTGAAATTGTGAAGCAAGAAAGGGTTAAATTCTGATTAAAGATTATTCGTATATATTATCGTGATGCTCGTAATCAAGAAGCCTGACTGTTTTTTCTTTTTCCAATATCTCGAATACCAGGACGAAATGCCTTATATGAACTCTTCTTGAGCCAGCCATGTTAGCTGTTAATGGCTTGAATCTATAAGGATCTTCAAGAATTTCGCTAATCTTCCTGCTTAATATCTCAAACTGCAATTTGTCTTTCTTGGCTATTTTAGAGAATAGCCTGTCTATGTGTTCAGGAACTACGAGCTTGTAAGTCATTTAAGGTACCTTTTCTTAAAATCTTCGGCAGTACCAATATTAATAAATTTTCCTCTCCTTATCGCCTCAAGCTTCTGCAAGTATTCTTGTCTGGCTTTCGGATTCTCCTCGACCTGAGCCTTTATGAATGTCTCTACCTGCTTGCTCATGCTTATCCCATTTTCCCTGCAGTATTGAGAAAATTTCCTATAAGTTTGTTCGTCCAAATTGAATGTTTTCAGCACCATATTAAATAACCTTATTTAACATTATTTAAAGGTTTCGTTTTTTAATTGAGCATTCCGTTTAAGCTGCAGGGCTGAGGGCGGCAGGCAAGGGGAGAATGGGGGTTAATATCTTCTCTAATTCTTTAAATAATCCTTCTTCTTTCTATTAATCATGCCATGGCCAAAGGGAAAAAAGCACAGCAAATCTGAAAATAAAAGAAGGAGCAAAACCCTGAAAAAATTCTGGGAAGACCCTGAAAGAAGGAAGAGGATGTCAGGGATAAAGAAGAAGCAGCTAAAGAATCCTGCACTTAGGAAAAGGATGCTCGCGGCAAGGATGCTGTATTACCAGACACATCCTGCAAAGATTTCCACCAAAAAGAAGATAAGCCTTTCTTTAAAGAGATATTACAGGAATCCCGCAGCAGTTGAAACCCATAGAAGGGCATTGATAGAGCATTACAAGAACCCGGAAGCAAGAGAAAAATTGTCAAGAATAAAAAAGAAGCAATACAGGACAAATCCAGAATTAAAAAAGAAGATAGACAGGGTGATAACAGGCTGGTGGAGGGACAATCCAGCAGCAAGAAAAACAATCTCCAAAAAAATCAAGCTCTTCTTCATAAATAACCCAAAGGCATTCCAGGAATTCCTGAAGCATGGCAAGAATCCCCTCAAGAAGCATCTTAAAACACCACAGGGCTTCCTCGTAAGAAGCAAGGGCGAGAAACA
>CAYSVT010000046.1:2277-4916 GCA_964434685.1 Candidatus Woesearchaeota archaeon | reverse complement strand
TTAGTCGCTCTTAGCTCCTTTATACTCCTAGCAATGATTGCTTTAATCGCTAGTATTTACTACTACCTTGAAAAAAGAAGGATAGAGGGCACAATCCTATTTATTCTGTTTATAATTGTGGCATCCATTATCCTTGAAAGCCTGTTCCCTGTAGGATATTAAAAAAGAATTCTGGAGAATTTGTTCCCTGTAGGATATTAATGAATGATGGCCGAAAGATTTTCTTCTTCCTCTTTTTAATTACATACAAAATGTTGTTATTTTTAAGAGTTATGGTTTCTTCGAGTTATTTTCAAATTCTATTTCTTCTTCACTCTTATTATACTTAACCCCTATCTCTTTGATTATTTTAAAAACCTGAATAGAATCTTTTATTTTTCTTAAAATATTTCTTTCAAACAGGGATACAGCGGGCTGAGAGATTTTTAGTTTTTTAGCTATTTCATTTTGTTTTAATCCCTTTTTTCTTAATTCTAAAACCTCTATCTCTCTTTTTGTTAACATTTTATTCTTTTCTCTTCTTTTTCTTTAAAACAAGATGGGCGAGTAGGCAAACAATGATAATAAAAATTAGTGAGAAGACTAATATCTGATAAAACTTTTTTTCAGAAAGTATTTTTTTCTCTTTTTCAGTCTCAATATGCTTTTCTTCTTCAATTCCTGTCACATTCGCAGCAGGTTTTTCTTTTTCAACTGGCTTAACATAAATAGCTTCGTGAATTGCCATAATCGTTAAATTTGCCTTAAACAACTTAATGTTATTCAACTTGACAATCAAATCATAAAACTCAGCAGAAGCTAAATTTAGTTTCTTGCTTTCATTAATGGCAAGAGTGAAATTGAAAGCAGTTGAATTAATCTCAATGGTTGCATTTTCAGATGTTATCTTCTTAACTTCTAGAATATGTTGTTCTGCTGTTAAATTAAACTTAATCTTATCCCCTTTTCCTAATGCTTTGTTTACTTCTTGAGCCTCTTTCAGCTCTCCTACAGAATAGGTTGAATATGCTAAACCGCCTCCTCCACCGCCTCCTGAAGTGCTTGGAGTGGAAGGAGCCTGATAATTAACTGTTAGTTGATAAGTAGAAGAAGAATTTGTACGGTTAAGCATATCTGTACAGCTTACATTCCATTCATAGTTGCCATTTGAAAGAGTAACAGTGGCAGAAGTGCTTGTGTTTACAGTTACAGATATAAAATTATATTTACGGGATGAGCTAACAATTAAGCTGCAATTAGCAATTCCTAAATCTGTAACATTAAATGAAAAGGTTACAGAGTTGTTAGCTGTCCATGAAGAGGAATTTGCAGGGCTTTCTAGGTAAACAAGAGGATAAGACAAATCTCTTTTAACTGTTCTATTAGCAGAAAATATGCAGTTATTAGTAGTATCGCAAGCACGAATTGCCCAGGTGAATGTTCCTTCATTGTAAGCAGAAAGATTTATTTGGAATAGGTATTCTGTGCCGTTCAAGCCAGAGCTGTCGGTTTGGTTTCTGTGCCAGTTTATCCAAGAGCCATACAGGCTTACATTGCTTACAGCAACATTGTCACTTATGTTTGCGCTGAATGTTATGTTGCTGAATGAGGTGTAGTTGCTGTCGGCAGGATAGTTTATTGTTATGCTTGGATAAGTGATGTCTGCTGCTGTTGAGAATGTCTGCTCTACGCTCCAGTTTGATTTTGCCAAGCCTGTATCTATTGTTTGGACACTCCAATAATAAGTTGTGCTTGGCTGAAGCCAAGAGCCATGCAGAGCTATGCTCTTGCGTTGCATCATGTTGCCGAAGTAACCATTATCTTCACCACCACCATAAACCCCTGAAACAATCTGATTGCCTCCAGAAGTTGTGCCTACACGCAGATTGTAATACAAGCCATTAATTGGGGTTTCATTATCGCTTCCATTTCCCCAACTCAAGGTAAGCTGATTATTTGCATAAGAAGCAGAGAAGTCTGTTGAGTTTGGATGTTTGGGAAGGGTGTTGTTAATTGTAGCGTTGTTTGTATAAAGCAAAGCTTGAAGATAAGTGTTATTAATTCCTATAGTAACCAAATCTAAATCTCCATCATTATCTAAATCTCCCCAAGCAAGAGCATCTTGATGTAAATCAGAAGCATGTACCCCCAATCCTGCGATATTATCTTTTATAAAAAGAGAGTTATTATTTTTATAGATATAATTTGTCCCTTGCTCATATCCAGTTGCAACCAAATCTAAATCACCATCATTATCATAATCGCCCCACCCAAAGGAACCTTCATAAACCCCCCCAAAGATTCCAGATGGACCACTACTTTGATTTAATATAAGTGCTGTACCATTATTTCGGTAAAGCTTAAGATAGTCCCCAATTCCCATCTCAATCAAATCTATTTTTCCGTCATTATCAAAATCACCAAAAGATAAAGAAGCAAGATTTGTTGGAGTAAGTTCATTACTCCAAACCAAGCTATAGGTTAAGGATGTCTTATTATTTAGGTATACTTCGGCGTGATCATTGCTATTAATGTCTTTTCCAACTAATGCTAGATCCAGATCTCCGTCATTATCTATATCACCGAAGGCAACAATTCCGTCTTGTACCCCAGTCAAATTCTGCTGCCAAGTTTGGTTTTCTACAAGGCTGGTGCCATTA
>CAYSVT010000046.1:0-2177 GCA_964434685.1 Candidatus Woesearchaeota archaeon | reverse complement strand
AAATTCTGCTGCCAAGTTTGGTTTTCTACAAGGCTGGTGCCATTATTAAGATAGATTTTAGAAACTGCCCCATTATCACAACGGCTTGCTCCTGCACTAAGACATCCGCTTAAAGCTAAATCTAGATCTCCGTCATTATCTAAATCTCCAAGAGCAAGAGAACTGAATCTTACTGGAGTCAAATTACCTTGCCACGTTGAATTTTCAATCAAGCCTACATTACTTGCACTCACAGAAAATGAAAAAAATAAAAAAATGAAATAAAGGAAACTAGTAAGAATTACGAAAGTTTTTTTTTAGTTTTGAAAAGGGTTACCATCTTCTTTTGACATATTTGAGATAGCTATGTAATATGATTGTGGCACATAGCATTCCTACTAATATTAATACAAAAATCCATTCATTATCTGTGAAAAATCTGTCTAATGACTCTTTGATTGCACTTCCAGTAATGAAAGATTTGAATTCACTAACTTTAGTCTTTAGATTATTAATATTTATAATTGCTACTGTATTATTCTCCAGCACATTCACATTCCCTAAATCTTCTGTTCCATAATTAATCCATACTCCTATAGGATCAATTTCTATTGAACGAGTAAAATTATAAATATTAGAAGGTAAGGCAGGTCTCAAATCTGCAATAAAACTAATACTTCCGTTATTGGGTCCTAATATCTCAGCTACTAAAGGTAAACAATATGGCGCCTCAGCTCTATTACTTATATTTGACTTGTCTTGGCTATAGCAGAAGGTTCTGTTTATATCTGTAAACCAGAAGTATAATCTTATCGGTAAAAGTTCACCAACAGGAATTCCTTCTTTATGAGGAATGTTGATAGTATAATTAATACTTATATTTGAACTGGCACTTAAATTGTTACTTAGAACTTGTTCTTGAACAATAACACTTCTATCTGTTCCTGCTACTCTCTGCCAGATTTTTGTTGTAGTTTGGTTTATAGTCTCAAGTAAACTTAAAGCCTTGCAATCTCCTTTAAATAAGCAGTTATAAATTGCCTCTAGCCAAGTATGTTCTTCTTCTGTTAATTGTTTTTTTTCCGACATTAAAACAGGAACTATTCTGTCGTTGTCCGCATTAAATATTATTGTTTTGTCATAATAATTATCTCTAGTTAAGTTACACGCCCAACTTCCAGGTAAAAATCCATAAGGACCATAAGGATTAATTGCATCTCCTCCTTGATTAAAATCTATGTAATTACAAGTGATAGTCACATAATCCAAACTTACATTTGAAAATGAGTTTCTAACATCAAAACTAATATTCCATAAGATTGTTAAATCTGTAGAATTCAAAGTTATCCCATCAGTTTCAGCATCATTCGGAGTTACGCTACAGATATAGGTCTCGCCTGCTGTTGTTTCTTGGCTTATTATAGTTGAGCTTGAAGTTAAGCCATCTTTTGTTTCCTCATATCTCTGCTTGATTTGTTCTGCTGTCAAGGCATAAGGATACACATGAACTTCATCGATTGTGCCGTTGAACAATTCATTATAGCCAGTATCTCCCACTATAAAATTTGTTAAAGCGGGAATAGTTTCTGCTCCTGCTTGGATAGTAATATTGTATTTTTTAGAATCTAAATATAATTTTGCAGTAGAAGTATCACCAGAGTAAGTTAAAACTATATAGTGCCATGCGTTTAGCTGTAAGTATGGAGCAACACTAAAAAAGTCATTTGTTCCAGTTATGTAGAGATGATTATTAACTGGATGTTGATATAAAATAGAATGCAATCCCCTATATGAGCTTTCTTGAGCAGACTGCTTGAAATAAAACCATCCTTCAATTGTAGCTATTCCACTTGCCCCAATTCCTAAATTTCCTACTTGGACCTTATCATTTATGCCATCAAAGCTTAAAGCCTTTCCAACTTTGCCTGTTGTGAATTGGGGACCATCTGTTGCATTTGGTTTTATAATTCCATTATTTCCTTTTCCGCTGTAATCGTTTGCTGAATTCTCAAAAGGCATATTCAAAACTGCAAGAGGCTGAGAATTCTTGAACCAATTATAAATATTTGTAACCTTATCTCCATCAGCATCACTTGTAGATTGATTATAGCATGTTAAATTATCAGAGGTTGTGTTTAAATTAGATGTGGCTTGCAATCTTGGTTGAGTGTGGGTTGGAGGGGTGTTAAGGATAGTAA
>CAYSVT010000045.1:0-5448 GCA_964434685.1 Candidatus Woesearchaeota archaeon | reverse complement strand
TGTGGTTTATGCTTCGCTTATATTCTACATTTCTTCCCAGCCATATCCCCTTGAAGAGTTATTGGGCAAAAAGCAGCCGAGTCCTGTGACATTCACGTTTCACTTAGTAGAATACTCAATACTGGGCTTCTTGCTGTTCTGTGCCTTCAGTTCAAATGAGAAAACAAGAAAGAGGGCATTTCTCTTAGCATTCATATTCGGAGCGTTGTATGGTGCAACAGATGAAATTCACCAATTATTTGTTCCCAACCGCTCATCAAGCATGTGGGATTTCCTTGCTGACATTCTGGGCTCTATTCTCGGTGCTTTTGTTGGATAGATGATTTTACAGCGGAAATAATCTGCTTGAACATTTCCTTTTTGTTTAAATTAGAGGTATCAAAAACAAGATCATAATTCTTTTTATCCTCAAAATTCACACCATAAAGATTCTTGTATCTCTTAACATCTAACCCCTCTCTTTTATTTATCTCCCGCAGAACATCCTTCAGAGTTTTTGTCTTTTCAGTCTTTCTTTTTGCGTTGAAAATCCTTTTAGCAGCCACCTCAGGCTTGCAATAAACAAATATCTTGAGAGAGGTAGGAAAGAATTTGAATGCAATCCTGCTGTCTATCACAAAATTGTCCCTGCACTTCAATTCTTCATGAATCTTATCAATCTCTATATCTATCTGCTTGTTCTTTATAGCCAACTCACTCAGCTCGTCAATCCTTATGTGCCTTTTTACAGCAATCTTCCGCGCCATCTCGCCAACACTGTAAAACTCCATTCCAAACTTTTTTGCAATATATTCTGCAACTGTGCTCTTTCCACTTCCTGGCGTGCCTGAAATTGAGATTATCATTTCTCAAGAAAAGAAATCCTCAGCCTCTTTCAGCCTTTTTCTTATGTCTTTTGTGACACTCAAATCAACATCTGCGATTCCTGTTTTGCCGGCATACTCTGCAAGCTCGAAGACACTAATGCCTAACAGATCGGCAGTCTGCTTCATCGAAATCCCGTGCTCGTAAATTCTGGATGCCTTGTTTATGCTCGCCTTCCTGAATACATCTTCAATATAATCCTTCAAATGCCCTGAAATCCTGCTTATTGCATTGTTTATGCCTGCAATGGAATTTCTGAAATCGTCAAGATCATCCCTTTTTATGGCATCTATTGAATTTGTCAGCCCGTTCAAGCAAGCCTTCAAGAAGAATGGCCAGGATTCATAGGAGGAATATTTTCCCCTTTCTATTATCTTGCTCAATGCATAAACAATAACTGCTACTCCTACATTGTCAGGATCGCCATATATTGAGGAGCTGTGGATTGTCCTGTCACTTAACTGCCTCATCAGAGCAGCATCTCTCATCTCTATGGCCATCTTGGCATTTTCTAATATTCCTATAACATTCTCTTTTTCTCGCATAAGTATACACAGCAGAGGCTTATTTAAAATTTTCTTAAGGAGTAGATTTAAAAAATCTCCATGCCTTTTTATATGATGAAGGTTGTGATTGATACGAACTTTATTGTGTATTGTGCAAAGCAAAAGATAGACTTCATAGAGGAGATTGGGAGGGTACTAGACTCAAAATTCAAGATTATTGTACCCTCAATTGTTTTGGCGGAATTGCAGAAATTAGCAACAACCAGAAAAACTAAGAGAACAGACAGGGAAGCTGCTATCTTAGCCTTGCAGATTATTGACGGGAACAGGGAACAGGGAATTATTTCCATAATGGAGGCAAAGGCAGAGACTGCAGATGGGGCAATACTGCAAAATGATGAAAGGGATACAATCATAGCAACCCTCGACAGGGCATTGAGGCAAAGGCTTAAAAATGCTAAAATTTTGGTTATAAGGCAGAAGAGATATCTGCAGTTGATTTAAAAAGATTTAAAAATCTACTTTTTTGTTTATATCAAAATGTTCTATCTATTAGAAGTTGAGGATTATGTAAGAGTAGAACCGGAACTCTTTGGTTTGGAAACTAAAGAGGCTGTGACAAAGCAGCTTGAAAAGACCTATAGCAACTATATTGACAAGGAGATAGGGGCGGTTATTGCTGTGCTTGATGTTTATGAAATAGGAGAAGGAATTATAATCCCTGGCGATGGCGCAGTATATTACAAGTCAAATTTCAGGGTGGTTGCATTCAAGCCAGAATTGCAGGAACTAGTATTTGGCGAAGTAACAGAGATAACAAATTTTGGCGCCTTGATGGACCTTGGTGTTATGCAGGGAATGCTTCATATCAGCCAGACCATGGATGATTTTGTAAACTTCAGCAAGACAAACACTCTTATAGGCAAGAATTCCAAGAGAAGCTTGAAGAAGGGTGATTTATGCCTTGCGCGAATAGTAGCATTAAGCTACAAAACATCTGAGCCTAAAATAGGCTTGACAATGAGACAGCCAGGTTTGGGCAAGCTGGAATGGATACAAGATGACAAGAGAAAGGCTGCAAAGCAGGTTGAGAAGGCAAGTGGCGGAAAGGGTAGGGAGAAGAAAAAATGATTAAGAAGAGGGTGTGCAAGAAATGCAGAATATTTGTTGAGGGAGGGAAGTGCCCTATTTGCGGGAATTCAGAGCTTACTGAGGGGTGGAAGGGAAGGGTAATCATCCTTAATCCATCCCAGTCAGAGATTGCAAAGAAAATCAACATAACCAAAGAAGGCGCTTATGCAATCAAAACAAGATAAAATGGAATTGATAATCAAAGAGCAAAAAAGGAATCCTCTTCTTTTGCGTGAGGAGGTAAAGGCAGTATCCAGTAATGGAATCACCCCAAAGGCAGAAGGGCTGAAAATAAAATTAGCTGAGAAGTTCAACAAGAAGCCAGAGTTTGTAGTCATTAAGAGCATCAAGGGTAAATTTGGGAGAAGGGATTTTGATATTATTGCTTACTGTTATGATGATGAATCTGCATTGAAAAGGGTTGAGCCAAAGCCCAAAGAAAAGAAGGCTCAAGCAGAGGTAAAAGACGAGGGCAAGGAGAAGAAGCAGTAAGATGGCAGAGAAGGCAAACAAGGGAAAGAGGAATCGGAAACCAAGAGTGAGCAGCAAGAAATGGGCAAAATATAAATTAGAGGGGGATAGCATAAAAACAACCCACAAATTCTGTCCAAGATGCGGACCGGGAATATTTCTTGCACAGAATAAAAATAGAATTTTTTGTGGCAAGTGCCATTATACAGAATTCACAAATGTATAAAGATTAATATAAACAACGAGTGTGCTGGTCTATTAAAAAGATAATAGAAAGCCAGCCAATCGATAAATAATATTCGAAAACCCTAGAAGAGGCTCTTCAGCGATCTAAAGAGATTTGCTGTCAAGCCTCTTCTGGGTAAAAAGAGGTGATACTATTCTTAAGATACTACACTTTATAAATCTTTCGGTTTGTTGTCTTTGGAGAGTGACACTATTTTAAACATTAACAAAGTATAGTTTATAAATTTGTTATGCGCTGATTGAATATGGGGGAGAAACTCTTTAATGGAAACCGAGTCGGGCAGGAGCAGTTTTATGACCTGCTATTGAGCAGGGAATTATCGTGGCAGGAGATAATCTATGACTTAATCTCTTCTGAGCAGCTTGATCCTTGGGATATAGATCTCTCTCTTCTTGCACAGAGGTATCTTGAGAGGATAAAGGAGATGGAGGATTTGAGTTTCTTCATCTCTTCAAAAGTATTATTTGCAGCCTCTATTCTATTAAGGATAAAATCTGAGTTATTGCTGGATAGATACATCAAAAGTCTCGACGAGATTCTTTTTGGCAAGCCGCCAGAAAGGGAAAGGGGATATGAAAGGATATTCCTGGATGAGGAGCTGCCAGACTTGCTTCCTAAAACACCCTTGCCTAGGTCAAAGAAGGTGACTCTGCAGGAATTGATGCAGGCGCTTGAGAAGGCAATGGCAACAGAGCACAGAAGAATAGTGAAAGAAATCGCAACAAGGCAGGCAGCACGAAATATTGATTTAGTACTGCCAAAAATGAGGATAAATTTGAAGGAAAAGATAAGAGAGCTGTACAACAAGATAAAGAACTTTTTTAAGTCTCAGCCAAAAGAAAGGCTTACATTTTCCATTCTTGCAGGTGCTGACAGAGAGAATAGGATTGCAACCTTTGTGCCATTGTTACATCTTGACTCCCAGGAAAGGATTTTGCTTGAGCAGGAGAGGCATTTTGAGGAGATTTTTATCCTGTTGCATGGATTAACACCGCAGCAGGATGTTGATGCGCATAATGTGCAGCTTGATGCGGCGAAGCAGGACACGGGGCAACAGGCTGAACAACCCCTTAATTAAAAAGTTTTTTAAAGATTCGAATTCTATAACTGATATGAAAAGAGTGTTTATTTTGTTAGTAGCAATTGTCGCTATTCCACTTGTTTCCGCGCAGTTTTTTGGTTATGGATATCTGCCGCCACCCTCACAATGGCTTGAGAATGAATATCTTACATTCACATTGTTCTTTGCAATATTCTTTGCCACGATTCATCTTTCTCTCAGCAGGGTTTTTAGCGGCAATCCAATGCCCCCGATGATAATTGCTGCAGCACTTGCATTTCTTATTTCAGCCAGCATCCAGAAGAATTGGGTTTTCCTGGAAAGGCCAGTAATGTTCTGGGCTATGAGTTTGATTGGCGTGCTGATTGTCTTAGCAATCTTAAGGATGTTTGGGGGAGGGATGAATATTGGGGGTATTCTTATGCTTGTTGGTGTGATAATCATGATTTGGCCCTTCGCAAAGTCTGCCCTGCCTTCACAGGTAATGTTGTCCATTCCAGAGGGAGTGATGGGATTCTTTGATACAACTTCAGCTTGGGTTTGGCCGATATTAATCCTATTTATAATTATCCAAATATTAGCTCTATTCCCAATTCCAGGGTTGAGACAACTAAGAATGTATAGACTATGGGGCCGCCATAGGGCTGTGGAGAGGGGAAGGGCTCCATGGTTGGAATAAATTAAAAAGGAGGAAATAAACAAAAATGAGGATTTTGGAGTTATTGGCGGGCGTTGTGGTATTGTTCCTTGGTGCTTGGCCGTATATCTCGAAGATAAGTGCGATTGAGGGGATATTGGGATTTTTAGGTCAGCCGGGTTCAATAATTTATCAGGGGATAATCATTGTTGTTGGCATCTTGATGGTATCCTATGCTAATAGACGCCCAACGTACAGATAAAACAGCAGATAAAAATGAGAATATTCACGTTAATATTGGGTTTAGTAGTGGCGTTTATGGGCTTGCTGCCATCTCTTACACAGCGCAATCTTATCACAGGTGCTGCAGTGCAGATAAGTGAGCCAAGCTCAGTTGCATATCAAGCAGCAATAATCATATTAGGATTGCTTATTGTGGTGACCTCAGCAAAGAGGATGTTTGATTAGAACCACTTTCTCAAATCAGACTGCTTGTTTAATTCCTGACTTGCCTGCAGTTTGTCAAGGCTGC
>CAYSVT010000044.1:0-5974 GCA_964434685.1 Candidatus Woesearchaeota archaeon | reverse complement strand
TACTAGCGATTAAAGCAATCATTGCTAGGAGTATAAAGGAGCTAAGAGCGACTAACTGCCTTAAAATCATTTTGTCTCGTTTATTATATCCCACAGACATATAAAAAGTTTTTCTTTTTGATATATTGTTAAGTTAATTGGGCTTATATCTTTTTGAGCAATTTTATAAATGTAATTTCTTTAGGTAATGCATGCTAAAGAGGGTATTTTCTATACTTTTCAATTATTTTGCAACCATCATCTTTATTTTTCTAATCTCAGTTACGACCTTTTCCTATTTATCAGTGGTCTTGACAAGCAATGATGTTTTGAAGCCAGTGCTTTCCAGTATGCTTTTAAGCCAACTACCAGATAAGGATTTTGGGGAATTGCAATCCAAGACAGCAGAAGAATGCAAGGGAAAACCAAGCATAGAATTGTCTATCTCAGACACGGAGTCTATAGATATCAAATGTAGTGATGTTTCCACAAAAGAGGGATTTAAGCAGGCATTTGCTGATGCCTTTTTTGATAGGATATACTATGGGGAATATGACTGCAATTTCTTAGACTGCTTTTCAAAGTACCCCTTCCAATCCCAGAACGGAGCAGAGGGAATACCTAGAGGGGCTACGCTTATCCTGTCTAAAAAAATGAATGATATCACAAAGAAGGTTTTTATTATACTCGTCAGTGCGTCAGTCATTTTACTCGTGATTATTTCTCTTTTTTGGGGGTTGAGAAAGACAGCCAGGATTTTAATAGGGATGGGAATAGTATCCCTATCCTTCTTCTTCTTTAAGCAGGGCATAATTCAAATGAGCCAGGGAATGCCAGTGGAGTTTACAAACCTAGTTATAGAAAAGGTCTCAAGAATGTCGCTTTTATTCTCACTAATATTCATTTCTGTGGGTGTTCTTGTTTGGCTTATAAGCAAGTTAGGTGCATGGGCTACAACAAAGCAGCAAAGGAAGCAAAAGAGGCAAAAAAGGGGCAAAAAATAGTGTTCTTATAATGTGACATATTCTCCCTGTTTTCAAGGGATTTATCCTCACAAAAAGCTTTTTAAATGTTCTGAAATAGGTTAATAGCATGTCTGGAGCAGAAGAAACCCTGGGCGGGAATATAACCCTCATAGGCTTTAAATTAGAGCCAATGGAGGCAGCAGTAGTTAAGAAAATAGTAGGAAACTATGTTCGTAAGCTAATTGAGAAGGCAGACTACAAATCATTAAAATTAAGGCTTAAGCAGCACCAGCATGGGAAGGGCTTTTTGCACGAGATTGAGGCAGAGGCAGTAATAACGGCATCTGGCGGCAAGCAAGAGGGGGAGAATAGGGTGCTTAACTCAACAATCTCAGATTATAATCTCTTCAGTGCACTATCAAATGTTTTAGAGAATCTGCTTGCCGAGGCAGAGCACAGAACCAGGGATACAAAGGAGATTGGTGAAGAGATGAAGTCAAAACAGAAAAAAATGGGGAAGAGAATATAGGAGTAAAAGATGCTTAAACACAAGGCAATAAGAAGCAAGGGAAAGATAAATCTGGCTAGACACCTCCAGGAGCTGAATGAGGGGGATAGGGTGGCAGTTATACGAGACTTGGCTGTTGAGGGAAATTTCCCAAGGCAAATACAGGGTCTTACCGGCATAGTAGAGGGCAAACAGGGGAGGGCATATCTAGTGGCTATAATGCAGGGAAACAAGGAAAAGAGATTTATTATCAAAGGAGTACATTTAAAAAATATATGTTCCTCTAAACAGCAATGATAAAATCGATTAAACCATTGACCATGACTGAAGTGAAAGAGATAATCTCAAAACTGGATGAAAATGACAAGATTAAGGCAGTGTCCTCTCATATAAAGAAGTTTACCAAGCTTGATTCAGCTGATGCGAAGAAAATGAGGGAGGAGATTTCAGCGTTAAATAATGCTAAGCTTAAGGAGCAGGACATTGCCAAGATAGTGGATGTTATGCCCAAGGATGCAGAAGATACAAGAAAAATAATGGTTGATACGGATTTGGACCAGAATGAAATCACACAAATACTCACAGTTGTTAAAAAATATATATAAGGAGAGAGATGGAAAAGGAAGAATCTGCAGTCATATTAGATTTTTTACCCAATGGATATCCATTGGAGGGAAGGATGATGCCTATAGCGCAAGCCATAGGCACAAAGCATCTCACTCTTTTGCAACTTGTTCCTCGAAAGGGTATAACACTTAATTTGAAGGAAGAGGTATACATAGGCGAGGGAAAGAGGGATAAGATATATTATATATTTGGCAGGCTACCAAAGGACAAGATTACAGAGACAGCAAAGATGCAGCTGATGGATTTCATTGACGAGATGGTAGTAAAACAGGAGAAGAGATTTGTAGACTTTTTCAATAACGCCCAGCCAATAAACACAAGACTGCATCAATTAGAACTGCTGCCAGGCTTTGGCGTCAAGCATACACATGCGATTATCACTGAAAGGGAGAATAAGCCATTTGAAAGCTTTGAGGAAATAAAGCAAAGAATTCCAAATTTGCCGGATCCAGCAAAGGCAGTAGAGAAGAGAATAGTGCAGGAATTGGAGCAGATGGAGAGATATAATCTCTTCGCATCATAAAATTAAACAAGAAGAAATATAGAAACAAAATTTTGAAAGATAAGATGAAAACTAAAACATAGAAACTGAATTTTGAAAGATAAGATGAAAACTGAAACAAGCTCAGAAGGGAAAGAGAAGGCGGATGCCATTGAGGCAAAGAAGCAGAAGTATAAGGAATCCCGATTAATGGATTCGAGGGGAGTGGTCAGAATATCCTCTACAGATATCCCGGGTGAAGCAGATGTTTATCATGGATTGACCTACATAAAGGGAATTTCATGGAGTATTTCAAATGCTATCTGTCATACATTGAAGATAGAAAGGAAAAGGAAGATTAATACATTAATCGAATCAGAGATAGGGGAGATAACTAATTTCATTAAAAAGCCCAATATACCCAGATTCCTGCTTAACAGGGTAAATGACCCTTTCACAGGAGAGGACAAGCACCTAATAACAACAGAACTAGAATTACAGAGGGATTTTGATATAAGGAATATGAAAAAGATTCATTCTTACAAGGGATTAAGGCATGCATTAGGCCAGCCAGTAAGGGGGCAGAGAACTAAGAGCCACTTTAGGAAGGGCAGGGCAATAGGCGTACAGCGTGCAAAGGTCAAGCCAGCAACATCACCAGCAGCAAAAGCAAAATCAAAGGAGAAGAAGGAGTAAAATGGGAGACCCAAGAAAGCAGCACAAAAAATTTACAAGGCCTAAAAAATTATTTGATAAGAGGAGAATAGAAGAAGAGAATATCTTGCTAAAGCAGTATGGATTAAAGAATAAGAAAGAGGTATGGAGGGCCGAATTTAAAATTGCAAAGATAAGGGGGCAGGCCAAGAAATTAATCAATAATCAGCAAAAACAGATAGAATTTATAACCCGCTTGAAGAAACAAGGATTTAAGGTCAGCAATATAGATGATGTTCTAAGCCTTAAAAAGGAGGATATCTTTGAAAGAAGACTGCAGACACTGGTTGTAAAGAAGGGATTGGCAAGGACACCAAGACATGCAAGACAGCTGATAATACACAAACATGTTAGTGTAGATGATAAGAGGATTAATATTCCCTCCTTTTTAGTGCCAATAGACACTGAGGATAAGCTAAAAATAGTTAGAATTAAGGAGGCAGCAAAATGAAGGAGGAGAATGTTATTAAGGAAAAGAAGGCGGCGCTCACAGGAATCGTTTACATATTCACTAGCTTTAACAATACAATAGTCCATATAACAGACATGGTTGGGAACAGCGTTGCAAGGGTTTCCGGAGGAATGATAACCAAGCATGACAGACTAAAGGCAAATCCTACAGTAGCAATGTTTGCAGCTAAGAGGGCAGCAGAGCAGGCAAGAGAGGCAGGAATAGACAGTGTTTATGTTAGAATAAAATCAAAGACAGCCTCACCTGCACCGGGTCCTGGGGCTCATTCAGCTGTCAAGAGCCTTGTAAGAGAAGGTTTAAAAATAATCAACATAATAGATACTACTTGTGTTCCTCGTGGGGGTCCAAAGCCAAAGGGTGGCAAGCGAGGCAGGAGGGTGTAAATGGAAATCAAACAGATTCAGAATGGTGAAGAGAAGATTATTTTTAAGCTATCAGACATAAATGAAACGATTGCTAATTCTATCAGGAGAAGTGTTCAGGAGGTTCCTGTTTTGGCTGTAGATACTGTGGAGTTTATAAAAAATAGCTCAGCACTCTTTGATGAGATTATTGCACATAGGCTCGGGCTTGTTCCATTAGAGATGGACAAGACACTTACAATGCAGGAAGAATGCAGTTGCAAGGGCAAGGGCTGCAGCAAGTGCACTGTTACATTCAAGCTTGACTGCAAAGGGCCTTGTACAGTTTATGCATCAGACTTAGAAGGAAGTGTTAAGGCTGTTTATCCAAAAACTCCGATTGTTCAACTGTCAAAGGACCAGGAATTGCAGCTTAATGCATATGCAAGATTGGGCACGGGCAAGGTGCATACTAAATTCTCACCGGGAATAATCTACTACAAGAACAAAATAAGCATTACTGCAGGTAAGGAATGTGATTTGTGCAATAAATGCGTAGAGGCATGCCCATTAAAATTAATCGCTATTAATGAGCAGAAGATATCTCTTAAGGATTTGGAAGGGTGTGATATATGTGAGGCGTGCATAGAGGCATGTGCAAAGCAGGGGAAGGACGCACTTAAGATAGAGAAGAGTGCAGACACATTCATAGTCACTGTGGAGTCATGGGGTCAGATGACTGCAAGAGAGATTTTTATCGAGTCTTGCAAGGTTCTTAAGGATAATCTTGCCCTACTTAAAAAGAAGATATCCTCACTCAAATAAAAAAAGTTATAAACCACTTCCGCGATTGAGGTTGATATAAAGAACCAAAGGTTCCCAAGGAAAATCTTTGTAGATTTTCTGGGTCTGAAAAGCAGAGCTTTTCGTGGCTTTAGAATTCCTATCTTAAGGGAAGTTAATAAGAAACCAAGGTTTCTTATGCGGGAGTGCCGGAGTGGCCAAACGGGCAAGCTTGAGGTGCTTGTGGCTTAGTGCCTGCGTAGGTTCGATCCCTACCCCCCGCATACTAAAACAAAATGATGAAAAATCCATTGCTCACAGAAATAAGATTAGAGAAAAGAATTGAAATAATTAAAAATGTAGAAGCAGATTCAAAATTTGCAGAAAAGATGATTAGTGAAATTATCAGTCAGAGTAACCGTAGGATAAAATACGAAAGTGCAATGGCATATTATTCAAATTAAAAATGGTAAGCAAAACAAGAATAGACAAACATGCAAGCAGGAAGACGAATGAGCAATTGCAAGAGCTGATAATAAATCTGAAGAAGCAGAGTAAGCTGAAGCTCGCAAACCTTTTGGCAAGACCTAGGAGGCAGAGGGTAGAGGTTAATCTTGACAAGCTGGACAAGGAGACAAAGGACGGAGATTTGGTGATTGTGCCCGGCAAGGTTTTGGGCAAGGGAAGTGTGGGGCACAAGCTCACTATAGCAGCACTTTCATTCTCAGAAGAGGCGAGGAAAAAACTGAAGGATTGCAAGTTCATGGGGATAGCAGAATTGGCAGGCAAGGAGGCAAAGTTAGTGTATTAAAATGGAAAACCAGCAAGCGGTTATAGATGCAACAGATGCAGTATTAGGGCGATTAGCAAGCTTCATTGCCAAAGAGGCACTTCTTGGCAAGAAGATAGTAATACTCAACTCAGAAAAGGCGATAATAAAAGGGAATAAAAAAGATATAGTAGAGGATTACAAAAGAAAGCGTGCAAGGGGGAGCATTAAAGGACCTCATTTCCCAAGCAATCCTGAAATGATATTCAAGAGGGCAGTGAGAGGGATGCTTTGATACAACAATGGGACGGGAAAGACTGCATTCACAAGCATTA
>CAYSVT010000043.1:0-6198 GCA_964434685.1 Candidatus Woesearchaeota archaeon | reverse complement strand
CCTGTGTCACAATTGCTGTTGCTGCAATAATCCTCTGATGAGTAAGCAGAGAAACTACTAACATTAAATATTAAAGTACCATTACTTGCGTTGTAAGCAATCTTGGTGCATATTGAAGAGGGGCAAACAGCACTATCTCTTAATATCCTAGGATTATTCAAGCCCAGATTAAAGAATGTTATATTTGCAGTTCTGTTCAAGCCAGGGGCATTTGAGCTATTAATAAAGACATAATTACTCCTTAAAATAATATCTGCGGAAAAATTCGTACCATTTTGTGTTACATTTAGAAAATTTATCTTGCCATAAGAGGAATTTTTTACGTTTAATGTTGAATTTTCTAGATAATAGCTTTGTAAACTAATATCGCTTAATACAGCATCAGAATGCGTGAGATTTAAAGTGTAACCTCCACCCCCGCCTTCGAGTAGGTTTAAATTTGTGAAGCTATTATTATAGGCATTTCTATGGATTTGAATACAACCAGATCCACTACTTGATGCTGTCATGTTTGTGAAAACATTGTTTCCAGAGATTTCATAAAATATAACACAAAAATTATTATTTAATAATGTACTATTTGTAAATGTATTGTAAGAGCTATGATCAAGATAAATGCCTGTCTGGGAATTATTTGATGCTGTTACATTTCTAAAGCTATTGTTAATGCTATAGAACAGAGCAATACCAAATTGCGAGTTATTTGAAGATTTTATATCTCTAAATGTGTTATTGGTACTTGAATAAAGTTCAATACCCTGGCTATTATTTAATGTTGTTATGTTTGTAAATGTATCATTAGAAGACCTATAGAGCCAGATACCATAAGATACAACTGAAGATCCATAACTATTCGATGCTACTATGTTTGTAAGATTGGTGTAGTTGCTTACATAAAGAGATATACCAGAATTGAAATTGCCTAATGCACTTATGTTTGTAAGGGTATTATAATCAGAGAAATTGAGGTATATTCCATGATTAGTATTATTTAGTACTTTTATATCTATTAATGTATTATAAGAGCTTAGATTGAGATGAATCCCATAAGTATTATTTGAGCTTGTTATGTTATTTAAACTTGAATTTTCAACGTATTCATATTTTATACCATTATACCAATCTGTTATATTGCAGTTCTTTACAGTTATATTTGAAATTTTTGATGTTGAAGTACCATAAGCATAAATTCCATAAGAACTAGCAGCATCACTTCCATCAATCCAACTACCCCAACTAATGCAGTCTACCTCAACATCAGAAGCTGTAATATTCATGCATGCAGCTCCTTCCCCATTCCAATTTGTTATGCTCTTGTTTAAGGTATAGATGCCCGCTTGTGTGATATTCTTGCATGCAGAAATGTTATAGTCTCTGTAAGTGATGGTATAATTGATTGTGCTGGTAAAATTGCTTGAATTGTCAGATGCCCTACAATTCCATTTGAAAGTTCCTTCGTAAGGCAGGGCATAAGAAAAATTAGTTGAGTTGTAGGTGCCTGAAATATTTGTCGTGTTAGTATGCACTTGAACACTCAAATCCCACACATAAACTGTAATATTTGTAAGATTAAGGTCATCAGTTGCATTGCACTGGAAATTAGTATCATTTTGTGATATTAGAGTATTATTCAATGGAAAAACTAAGCTTATCGAAGGGACGTTATTTATGTTAAATAATACATTGCTTGTCCAATTTTCATTCCCAGCAGAGTCATTTGCATAAAGGCGGAAGGTGTGGCTGCCTCTTGTTGTATTAAAGGTTGTATTTGTGCAGGAGGAGGGGGTAGTATTCTGCCCGTCTATTGAATACCAGCACTTGCTTAGATTAAGGTTGTCTACTGCAGAGAAATTTAAGGGAAGGGAGATGTTCGTCAGATAAGTTCTATTCTCCGGCTGAGTAATATTAAACTGAGGAACAGTTTCATCAACAGCATGAAGCGCCAACCATACATCCAAGCGGGAGAGGTTCAAGCCTGATGATGGGTCGCTAATATACTTACCTGTCCTGTTAAGCACATCCTTTAGCTGAGCAGTAGTCAAGTTCTTATTATTCTCTAGTTTCTTGTATTGCTTTAGCAACGCCACTGCACCGCTTACATGTGGTGTTGCCATGCTTGTTCCGCTTAATGTTGTATAGGCGCCTGTTCTTGATGTTGAGTTTATGCTTACACCTGGAGCAAGCACAACTGTTATATTATTTCTATTGTAGTTGACACCATCAGTCTTGCTTACTGCACCAACAGCGGTTGAATTATGCACACATGCGGGCCATGATATTTGAGTTGTTGAGCCGTCATTGCCTGCTGCCACCACTACAGTTATATTCTTTGCTATTGCGCCGTCAATAGCGGCAGTCATATCTGCATCTTCACCATCGCAATAGCTTGTGTATAGCCCACCACCTAAACTCATGCTTATCACTGAAATATTGTATCTGGAAGAATTACCGGCACACCAGTTTATGCTGTCAATTACTGCTTGCGTGCCACATGCAGATGTTGGACCACAAGCCTTAACTGCAACAAATTTCGCGCCAGGAGCTATGCCCTTGATAGTGCCGTTTGCTCCCGCAATGCCTGCAACATGTGTGCCATGCCCATTGTCATCCATTATATCGGTATTATTCGAACTATTGAATGGATTTCGGAAGGCAAAGCCACCCATAACACGGCAGTCTGTTCCTAGACAACCACCTAAATCACTATGCGTATAGTTAATGCCCGTGTCTACTATGCATATTGTCTGACCATCACCTGTAATATTTGTTGCCGATGTCTTCACGGGCCATACGAGCGTCACATTAACCATAGGGGCAGAGTCCTGCATTAACAACCTTAATTCAGGTTCTACCTTTATGTATTTCACCGCTGGGTTCTTCCTCAATTTTTCAAGTGCAGATGCCGAGATTTCAGCAGTAAATCCATTTATGCTTTCTGCCTTATAAGTAACTTTAAATTCATCATCTCTAACTGCTGATACAGAGTTTATGACATCATCTTTCTTTGGTATTTCTTTTGCAGCCAGCCCAATTCTCACTGGCTCATCATGCAATCGCACTATAACCTTAACTGTATCATTCTGTCTAAGGGTTTCATAGACAGCGTTTTCAACCTTATTGGCTTCAGCTGAGATTGACTGAAGCATATTTGCAAGTATTATGATTGCTAATATGAAAGCAGATAAAAATAAAACCCCTCTTTTCATCTATAGAATTAATAAGGGATATTTATAAAGATAATCAAGAAGGATTAGGATATTAATCTTGTTTTTTATAACTCCGGGATAAGTCAATTATGCCCTTCCCTATTCCAACACTGCTAACAACTGCAAAACAAAGTCCTGCTGCAATAGCCCCACCGTCATTGTGATATGCACCATTAGCAACTAAGTGGTAGCTAATTGCTGCAAGTCCACAGCCACTTAAAAGTTCAGCATATGCTACTCCCCTTTTTTCAATCTCCCAGCTTAAATTATTCAGAATAACCCTACCATCCCTGTTTATTGCTGGCATTGCCCTGTTAACCATATATCTCCTAAAAGCAAGGGTTGCTCTTGCCCCATTTCTAAAAACAAAGCTTCCTACCTGCGCACCAGCCCTTCCTGCAGCTTCAGCTGTTCTGGCATCTGCTTGCAGCTGCCTAGCAAGCAATCGTGCTTCAAGATTATCATGTCCGTTTGTCATATTTATCACATCTATTTAAGATTTATAAATCTTTCTATTTGTAACCACTATAAAGTAACATATAAAGAAAGATTTAAAAAGTAGGACTCTCTGATCAGATTATGGTAGATTTGATAGTAGAACCTAGAACAGTCAAGACATGGGAGCAGTTTAGAAAAGAAAATCCAAGATACTCTATTGCTCTAGACGGTTATGTAAGAGGCAAACAAGAGTTTGACTATGAAGGACCATTTGCGAACTTCAATCATCATGAAGATGTTGATAGGTATTCTACAAGAAGCACATGTGCACAAGTGTATCATGCAATTAAACAGGGTCTGTTTGATACATTTAACAAACAGGGAAAAAAGCATGCAAAAGTCCATGTGAATGACTGCGACCAGGATGTTTGTCTTTCAGTTTTTTCGTTGATATACCAAGAGAAGGTTTCATTGATATACCAAGGCAAGGCAATGGATTATGGAATTGGCTCTAATCTTTTTAACTTCGTCTCTGTAGAGGATGTTTTGGATACCTTTGGGGGTGTATACCCAATTGATCTGAAAAAGAACAAACAAGAATTGGAGATTATCAAGAAAATGAACTGGATTTTTGAACCCTATAACGAAGCAAGAACGAATAATAAAATTTTCTCTCTTAATGGTGATGAAATGAAAGGGATAGTCTATTCAACTTGCGGAAGAATCTTAGATTACGTTGTTTTTGGGAGGGCAAAGGAAATAGAGCCAGATACAAGATATGAAATAAAAGGCGGGAGATTTGGATGGTCATTAATCAAAGAAATAGGGCAAAATGCAAGACTGCAATTGCTTGCTGATGGAATAAAGGCATTCGTATCATTTAGAGAAAGAGGAAATGGCGTAATTGATTATGTAATTGGCAAGGCGCCTTATTCAAAATTTCCAATATCTAAATTTTATCAAATATTAAACCAAGTAGAGGGGTTTGAGAATACCCCGCAGAACTGTTGGGGTGGGAGTGATGTTATTGGCGGTTCACCAAGACAAACAGGAAGTCGCCTAAACCCAAAAGACTTAGAAAAAATAATTGACGAGAATATAGTCTAAAGAAGTTAAATGGACCTAACGTCAACCGAACCGGTGGTGCAAATCACTTAACTTTTAGCTACTTCTAGACTCTCCTTAGGATATTTTATTTATATAGATTGCTATATTGAGAAATAGAAATTGGGAATATCAATATTATATTTTTACTTTATATTTATTGCTAGCTTTAGTTGAGTATATCAAATCAACTTTCTCTTTTTGCCCAGTATACTTTTTTATATCTGCTGTAATCTCTTTCATAGCTTCTAAATTTTTAATATCACTAACATTCGTGACATCTAAAAAGTGGTGGCCATTATTGAAATTATACCTGAAATTAAGAGTTCCTAACTCGTGCGTCTCTGTTTCCATGACTTCCTTTTTAAAACCAAAAAGATTCTTCTTTATTTTTGGGACTGGTCCTGATTCTGTGTATAATGCATATGCCCATGTATCTGGAGCGCGTTCACCACTTCGGCTCCTCATGTGCCATGTTTCAACTCTTCCTTTGGAAGGGTCTGCCGGCAAATCACAATATGTTTTACATACTTTTATCCCTTTTTCTTTCAGTTTTTGAAATTCTTTGTTTACAGCTTCTTCTATTTTAGACCTTTCTCCATGGGGCCATTCAACTTTTTTTTCTGTAAGAATCAATAAAATCAACCCTATCACAGCAATAACCCATATGAATCCTAAATTTAAATTTACAAAAGAAAGTCCGGACACACTATATCCTGTAATACCTTTAACAATAGAACCAATCAAGAAAAATAATATAAGTGCAATTATAAATATATACAGGGCTATTTTAATCCTAAATTTTTGCATTAGATTAATCATTAATTAAAATATATAAATGTATCGTCATAACAGAGGGAATCTCATCCTCCTATTTTCAATTTATATTAAGGCAAGTGATTTAAACTGGGGGTTCAATGGACCCGACGTCCTTTAGAACTATATTCCGTTTCACTCACTTTTTGAGTGCTTCTTGATGCTCTTAAGCATGACTTATATATAAAGATTGCTATAATAAAAATTAAAAACATAAGACTCTCTTCTTATGAATGATAAGTGAAAAAGAAAAAAGAGAAATTGAAGAGCTTAGAATTAGCGAAGCTCAAGCTGCATTCAAATGTGGTGAGGCTTTTCAACGTTTGGCAAAGAAATTCATTCCTAGGATAGGTATGATAAAGGAAAAATCCTCTCAAGATTTTTCCAATCAATTAGGGAATCTTGTAGCTTGTGCAACAAACCTTGCATTTGCTATTGAACTTTACTTGAAAGCCCTGCTTACCCTTCTCAACTTGGAGGTGCCGCACTCGCACAATCTCCGTTCTCTATATGACAAAATCCCCCAGCCAGACAGGGCGCTTATTGAAGATGTTTATGACACCGCGTGGCCGGATCAAGTGCGTCAACTGCATGGTCACGTGTCCATTACGCTCGCCAAGGGCCCACTAGAAAA
>CAYSVT010000042.1:0-6209 GCA_964434685.1 Candidatus Woesearchaeota archaeon | reverse complement strand
TTTAACCTCATCTATTCTTAATTATTTTATCCAATAAATTGTCAATCTGTTTGTAAAGTTCCTCAACGCTTCCAGAATTGTCCAGTCGATAGTCAACATAATCGAGCGTTTCCTTAAATTTGAAAAAATCCCATTCCCTGAACTCATCCCTCTCAAAATCCTTGAATGTTTTCTTCCCTTCACCCTCTCTTGCCCTTGCCTTCAATCTTTCAAAGCGAACATTCTTTTTTGCATCAACCAATATCAAGATTGCACCCTCTCTTTTTGCCCCTTCTGCGTCCTTTGGTGTCCTTATTCCATCAATGAGCAATCTCTCCCTGCCAGATTCCTTTAATCTCTTAATAGTCTCATTAATAAAGTAATCAGCACCATATTTTGTCCTGTATTTCTCTTGCGTTTTTTGAAGATGCTCTCTTGTCAATTCAAGTCCCTCCTCTCTTGCCTTTTCCCTCACCAAGTCACCCATTATCACTCTGGAAAAGCCCTTCTTGACAAGATAAGCAGAAACAGTTGTCTTGCCTGCACCTATAGTCCCTAATAAACCGAGGATAATCTGTTTTGGCATTTTTACTTAGCCAAGCCAAAGGCCTTAAGCAATTTAGAAAATTTGCCCCTTTTCTCTTTATTTTCAACTTGAGAAATATACCTCCCCCCTATCAATCTTGCAGCCAATTCCTTATAGCTTTCAGCAGAAGGGCTTTTGGGATGTGTATGCACAACAGCATCCCTTAACCTCAATGCCTCTTTGACAGATTCGTCTTCAGGAATAACTGCAATAATTGGTTCCTCAAGCATTGATTCAATATCCTCCAAAGGCAGTTCATATTTATGTTGCTTAAACCTTGTAACTACCACCCCTGTTATCTCCTTTCCCAAGTCCTTAGCAGCCTTTATCACCTTTAATGCATCAGCAAGGGCAGGCATCTCTGCCTGGGTAGTTACTATTATCTCGTCTCCTGACTGGATAGCAATAATTGCCTCCCTGCCTAAACCTGCAGCTGAATCAAATATTGAGATGTCAGCAATCTTCTTCAGTCTTTTTGCGACATCCATCAACCGCTCAGGCTTCACGCTTCTTAAATGGGCAAGAGAAAGAGAAGAGGGCATAACCTTCATGCCGGAATGATGCTCATAAATTGCCTCATGCATCCTTGCCTTGCCACTTAAAACATGTGTTAAGCTTATAGGAACATTTGGCGCGCCAAGATGCACTCCTACATTTGGTGTTGTAAGGTTGGCATCAACAACAATGACATTCTTCCCGAATGCATTCAGAGCAGCACCGAGGTTTATAGCAGTGGTTGTTTTGCCCACACCACCCTTGCCAGAAGTAATGACTAATACCCTTGTCATGTTATAAAATGCCTCACGAAACTTAAAAATCTTTCTAAGGTTTCATACCATTCTTTCAACTTTTCCAAGTCAATAGATACAATCCTGCCCTTATCAATAACCTTTAAGGCGACATTCTTTCTGAATTCCCCTTCTCTTAGCTGCTCGCAGTAAGGAATCTTTTTGAAGAAGGTATACATCTGAAGTACATCCACCACATCCTTCTCCTTTTTAAAAATCTTGAGGAGTGTGTCTACCTTAACTTTTGGAGCAGTTGGCAATGTACTAATCATCCTTTTATTCTTTGCCTTCAGCAGCAATGCCTCTATGCACTCATCTATCATACTCTGCCATCTGGCTATGAGATTAATAATTACATCGCAAGTCTTAGTATACTTAAGACTGACATATAATAAGTGCTCAGCTACCCTCTTTTCTTTCTCTATTCTCTGCCACATCATTGTCCCTATTCTAAGGGTAGAACTATTTTATATACCTATCTAAATTACAAGAAAAAAACCCTATTTTTCCTGTTCTGTCCCTTTATCCCTTCCTGCCAATCACTTCATTAACCTTCCTAAGAAGTTCCTTTGTCAGTATAATATACTCCTTCAGCCTTCCAATACTGATGCTTTCTGTCTGCATGTCATCAGACATTATTACGAGCTTCTCCCTCCTGACAAACTCCATAGGGCTCTGTTTGTGCTTCTCTATTATGGTGCATATATCCAGAATCCTTTTCACGTCCTCTTGAGAGATATGATACCTTAAGGAGCATTTCTCTACAAATGTATTAAAGTTCATTCTTGCATCCTTATACAAAATTATCCTTTTGTAATAATACTCATACTGCAAAACTGCATTTATAATATTTAACATAGCCATGTATATCTCACTTAATATCTTTATCAGAAGCCTTTTATCCTTCAAGAGGGGAAATGTGATATATGCCATATGGTCTGCCGTCTTTATAGTTCTTGCAGCTATTTCTAAGGATGATAAGAATTTCTCCATTTACTGGTCTCCCCCAGCCTAACCCTTTATAGGCACAAATAATTTTAATGCTAGTCCGAGTATAACTATCAGGACTATAAGCAGGACAACATACTGTGGTTTAATAACTATGTTGCTCTTATACTCATCATAATACCTTAATAAGCCGCCAGTGCTTAACGGGATTTTTACACCATCATCTGCCATCAGTACATGAGCTTAAAAGAATATAAAAAGCTTGCGATACGGATTTGTGCATCTGAATAACCAAAACAAGAGACTTTTTGCACAAAGCCCTGCAATACGCAAAACTTAAAAGATATGTCTGTTTTTGAGGAATATGGAAGAATACAATCCTATTGAAAGTGAGAAGAAGTGGCAGGAGTACTGGGAAAAACAGCGGATATATAATTTCGGCAACAAGAAGGATAACAAGGCATTCTCAATTGACATGCCACCGCCAACAGTCTCTGGCAAGATGCATATCGGACATGCCTTTTCTTATTCGCAGCAAGACTTCATTATAAGGTTCAGAAGAATGTTCGAGGGTAATGTCTTCTACCCTTTTGGTACAGATGACAACGGCCTGCCAACAGAGAGGCTTGTTGAAAAGCTCAAAAATATAAAAAGCAAACAAATGCCCCGGCAGGAATTCATTGGGCTCTGCTTAAAAACCCTTAAAGAGATCACTCCAGAATTCGTGCAGGACTGGAAAAACCTGGGAGTTTCTGCAGATTATAGTGTTCATTATTCTACGATTGATAAAAACTCGCAAAAGATTTCGCAGGCATCCTTTATTGAATTGCTCAAGAAGGGAAATGCATACAAAAGTGAGTTCCCGACAATATGGTGCCCGGAATGCCAGACAGCCATTGCTCAAGCTGAACTTGAGGATAAAGAGCAGACTGCCCTATTTTCAACACTTAAGTTCAAACTGGGAAGAGATGATTTGCTGATTGCAACAACCCGCCCAGAATTGTTGGCAGCGTGTGTTGCTGTTTTTGTAAATCCTAAGGACAAGAGGTATGGGCATCTGGCAGGAAAAAGGGTAAAGGTTCCTCTGTTTGGGCAGGAAGTTCCAATTATTGAAGACAGCTCTGCAGATATAGAAAAAGGAACTGGAGTATTAATGATTTGTTCTTACGGAGACAAATTTGATGTAGATGCAATTAACAGGCACAAATTGAAGCCAAGAGTGGTATTAAACAAGGATGGGACTTTGAATTCAACTAAATATACGGGAATGAAGACGAAGGAGGCGAGAAAGAAAATTCTGGATGACCTGAAGAATGCAGACCTTATTGCGGAACAAAAACAAATTTCAAATGCTGTGAATGTGCATGATAAATGCGGGACAGAAATAGAATTTTTGCCAACAGAACAGTGGTTTATTAAGATTCTTGACAAAAAGAAAGAATTGATTGAGCAAGGCAGGAATATCAAATGGCACCCCGCATTCATGTTCAAAAGATATGAAAACTGGATTAATGGATTAGAGTGGGACTGGAACATCTCCCGGGAAAGGCATTTTGGTGTTCCAATTCCTGTTTGGGAATGCGAGAAATGCAATGAGATTATATTGCCAAAAGAGGAAGAATTACCAGTTGATCCGCTCCAAAAAGAAAAAAAATGTCCGAAATGCGGGAAAATAGCCAATGGAGAAGAGAAAGTCTTAGACACATGGGCGACCTCTTCATTAACACCACAAATTGCCTCTTCACTCGTAAACGGGGCAGTCAGGCTTCCTTTTTCATTAAGGCCTCAGGCTCATGATATAATAAGAACCTGGGCATTTTATACAATTGTAAAATCCTATCTGCATGAAAAGAAAATCCCTTGGAAAGAAATAATGGTGTCCGGATTTGTCACATTGGGCGGCCAAAAGATGTCGAAGAGCAAGGGTAACGTAATTGAACCACAGGATATTATAGGCAAGTATGGCGCAGACAGCTTAAGATACTGGGCTGCATCAAGTAAATTGGGGGAGGATATAGAGTATCAAGAAAAGGAGATTATAGCTGGGAAGAAATTCATAACAAAGATATGGAATGCCTCCAAGTTCGTTTTTACAAATCTGAAATATTCCAAAAAATCCAAGATGCTTATTGAAACTGATAGGCTGTTCCTTTCAAAACTAAACAGAGTAATCGACAATGCAACCAAAAGCTTTAAGGGGTATGAGTATGCAAGGGCAAAGATGGATACAGTAAACTTCTTCTGGCATGTATTCTGTGATAATTATCTGGAAATCGCAAAGAGGCGTGTCTACTCTGGAACAGATGAGGAGAAGGAATCTGCCAGTTTCACATTGTATAATTCACTTCTTTCTATACTTAAGATCATGGCTCCTATAACCCCATTTATAACAGAAGAGATATATCAAAGATATTTCAAAGAATATGAAAAGGAAAAGAGTATACATCTCGCAAAATGGCCTGAAAGAATAAGAGTAGCAGAAAAGAAGGATGATGAAAACATTCTCGAGCTAATGTTGTCCATCATCTCAGAAGTAAGGCAGATTAAAAGCAAGGCACAAAAGAGTATGAAGGCTGCAGTGAGAATAACACTGGAAAGAGAAAAACTAGACAAGATAAGCCCTTTCCTGGAGGATTTCAAGGCAGTAACAGGCGCTGTTGAAATAAAAGAGGGCAATTTCTCAATAAATCTTTTTGAATAGGTTTTATATATGTTGTTTTGTATTTACTAAAATGGAAGACAATCTGAAGTTTAGGCTTGAAAAGATTGTAAGGCAGCTTGAAGGGCACAGGGGAAGGCATACTGAGCTTGTCACAGTATATGTGCCAGCTGAGTATAACCTAAACCTCATATCCAAGCAGATAGATTCTGAGAAGAGTACTGCCATGAACATCAAAAGCAAGAACACGAGAAAGAATGTCTTGGACGCCCTTGAGAGAATAAGCAGGCATCTTAAGCTGTATAAGGGCACGCCAAAGAACGGGCTTGCAATATTCTGTGGGAATATATCTGAAAGAGAGGGACAGCCGCAAATAGAAATATGGGCAATTGAACCGCCACAGCCGTTAAGAACTAAACTTTACAGATGCGACCAGACATTTGTCCTTGAACCACTAAAAGAGATGCTTGAGGTTACAGAAGTTTATGGGCTTGTTGTTTTAGAAAGAAAAGAGGCTACAATAGGCTTGCTTGAGGGCAAGAATATTAAGACATTACAAAAAATGACGAGTGATGTTCCTGGCAAATACAAAACTGGTGGGCAGAGCGCTCCCCGCTTTGAAAGGATAAGGGAGGGAAAGGCACTTGAATTTTATAGAAGAATAGCGGGGGCTGTAAAGAGCCACTTCTTTAACCTGGCTAATCTAAGTGGGATATTAATCGGCGGACCAGGCCCAACAAAAGAAGAATTCCTTAGAGATGGCGAGCTGACAACTGCCCTGAAAGACAAGGTTGTTGCAGTCAAGGATGTTGGTTACTCTGATGAACATGGGTTAAAACTATTGGTAGAGGCATCCCAGGATGTCCTTGCACAGCAGGAAATAACGAAAGAGAAAGAAATCCTCAATAAATTCTTTACATTGCTTGCAACTAAACCTGAAATTGTCGCCTATGGCAAAACAGATGTTGAAAGTGCATTAAAAATGGGTGCTGTTTCAGAATTGTTTCTGTCAACAAAATTGCAGGATAAAGAGGCAGACGAGTTTGAAAGCTTGGCAATTAATACAAGCTCTGTAATTCATTTCATTTCAGATGAAACAGAGGAGGGGTTACAATTCAAAAATCTCGGTGGATTTGGGGCAATCTTGCGATTTAAGATAGATTAAGATGGAAGAAGAGAGCATAAAGAGGGTTGAGATAGATTAAGATGGAAGAAGAGAGCATAAAGAGGGTTGAGATAGATTAAGATG
>CAYSVT010000041.1:0-6606 GCA_964434685.1 Candidatus Woesearchaeota archaeon | reverse complement strand
AAAGGAAAAGGGCACAGGAGGAGATGATAGGATTTGTTGCAGTTCTTGTCCTAATAGCAATAATCTTTTTGGCATTTATTGGTTTTTCAACCAGGCAGAAGCCCCCTGAAACAGGAAAGGAGATTAATACAGCATCTAATCTTTTGGGTGCTATGCTTGATGCCACAACAGACTGCGCAGTCTCCTTTGAGCCAGAATTCTCTACAGTGCGTGACTTAATCAAGGATTGCTACTACAAGTCGAAATGCCTCAATGGCAGGGATGCATGCCAGTATCTCATGGAGGTGGTTGAGGGGATGCTTGTAGCAGCTGAAGGAGACCTTAGCATAGAGAGGGAAAGGCAATTCAACTACTTTGAGTTTAATGCTAGTTATGCAATAAGCCCTCAGCAAACCTTTGAAAGAAGACCCTCAGCTGATTTGGTATATGTCAAGAGGGGGAAATGCTCAGGAATCTCAGTAGGCACTCAGCAGTTTATGGATTTAATCTCTGATTCAGGCCAGTTAGATGTCAGCCTTGTGCTATGTTACGGAAAGTGATAATCTAAAGGATAAGGTTTATCTGCAGTCTTGAGAAGTTTAATACAGGCTTTAAACTTCTTCTCTTGCCCTTGCTTTCTGCCTCAAGCCTTATCAATTCAAATTGCTTGAGCAGTTCAATATCCTTTCTGACTGATTTGAAATCCCTTCCAAGCCTTTTTGCCAGCTCATATACTGACTTGGGCTTGGAATCCTGGATTGTGTGAAGAATTCTTGCCTTTTCATTGCTTAGCAACTGCCTTAATGCAGTTATGTCTGTAAAGTCCAGCCCACCATAAACCCTGCCGTCTACTGTGAATCTTCTAAAAAAGGTGGAAAACGCCCCATGCTTCAATTTAATGTCAATTTCCTTTACCTTTCCCTTTTCAGCCATTTTTCCATTAAATTATCGTCGCTGTTTTTTCTTATATATACTATCAAATGTCATTTTTAAATATTATTCTTTTCTATTATATGTTTTAAAATACCATATATTGCTTAGGATACCTATTGTTTTTTACTCCATATATCTTGGCTGTAGTGTCCTAATACTCCAGTAACAACATAATCCTTTTAAACAAAAGGGGCTAGCCAGAGCCCTTTTTCAGCCCTTTTATGCCTTTGAACAGGGCTAAACGAAAGCTTTTTAAATGCCTTAAGGCTATAACTTTTAGCCTTGAGCTAAGAACTTAGGGCTGAAACTGGCCAGACAGTGTTCTTGAAATAGGGACCACAAACAGAAGCATCTTTGCTGACAGTTTCCCTATTATGTCGGGAAAGAGGCTAGGCCTACTTAATACCAATGAAAGGAGGTTAGTGAAATGAGATTTAACTTCAAAAAAATAGTATCAGTACTAGCAACTACAGTAATGTTGGGTTCAACAATCGGAATCGCAGCAGCAGCTGCTTATCCAGACCCATTCGTTAAGAGTGGTGTAGCAAGCGTCGCAATTGTCATAGGTGCAAAGGCTGCAACTATTGATAATATTGCAGCAACAGACATCTCATCTAATTTGCAACTTGAGCTTGCAAAGCAGACCGCTGCAAGCGGTTCAAGCGGCTCAACTGCAACTGGTGGAGACTCTGCAAATCTTGCGGTTGGTGCTACAAAGATATTCTATAACACCAGCATAAATGCAGCAAGAACCTCTTTGACAAAGGCAGACATGCCAACAGTGTTAGCTGATGGGACTTTACTTGATGACACAGGCACATCATATGCCTATACGCAGGCAATTGAGCTTGGCGTTGTCAATGTATCCTACGGCAACAGTGCTGGAGACCTAACAGACCCCGCCTTAATCTTACAGATAGGAACAGATGCGTCAACACCTTTGTACACTTACAAAATGAGTTTCTCAAAGGCTGTTAATTTATCAAGTCCTGATGTACAAGGCAACGATGTAAAAATCGAGGGTACTGGTTATACCATAGGTGCAGACTCTACTAACAGTTCGCTATACTTGTATGGTTCTGGTGCACAAAAGAGCCTTAAAGAAGGCGAATCTGCTTCAGTAGCAGTTGGCACAAAGACATATAGTATAGCTATAACGAGTGTTGAGCAGATAAGTGCTCTGAACTACGTATCCGTATCTGTTGATGGTGGTGAAAGCAAGAGAGTTAGAGAAGGAACAACAGTCAAGATAGGTGACATTGAGGTGTATGCAAAGACAGTACATTATCTTGCAAAAGAGGCTCAGGTTTCATATGCAGACTTGAGCATTGGTAGCAAGAGAGTGAAATTGCAGCACGGTCAGACTGTAAAGGAGGGAACTGATGAAACATCTATACAGGGAACAAATGTAACCCTGACTGGCAGGACTGCTGGTAATGTTATCAGCGGGTTCAATGTTGCTATTGCAAAGCAAAAGTCAACGACGGACCATATCGCTGCCGGGCAGAAGTACACAGACCCTGTATTCGGCGGAGCAGTGTTAAACTTCAACTCATTGATTCCAGCAATAGATGCAGAGACAAGGGATGTTATCAAGATTGATACAGACAACAATCTTAATGCAAAGATAACATTCACATCTGCACTGGCAGGAACAAAGGGCGAATACACACTCTACTATGCGCACGATACAGACACTTCCTCAAGCACAGTAACACCTGACTTGAATGACAGTTCCAACAAGGCTATTCACGTAGTGGAAAACGAAAGTATTGGATTGAGTGAATATGCCATTGTTGATTCTGGTGACTTCGGCAGGATCTTGCAGTTTGATGATGCGTCCTGTTCAGGCGGAGCAAGCGACTATGTGCAGTTTAAGGATGTAATAACAACTGAAACGTATAAGGTTACCACAGGAACAGATTGCATAGGTACTCTGTCTATTGATGGCCAGAGTTACATTGTACAAAATGCAACTGCCTCAGGTAGTAGGCAGATGCTGCAGTGGGATGCCGGTGCATCTGAAACAGCGCACACAGCAGGAAATGCTGTAACAGTATTCCCAAGAATCAAGTTGAAAAACGGTGAATGGCTTATCTTTGCGAAGCAGGTTAACCTCAGGAACCAGACATCAATCATACTGCCTGGTCTCGAGACACAGCCTACATCCGGAAGCACTGTTGTCATTAAGACTGGGGCAGGTGGAACAGGCATTAACCAAACTATTACACAAGGGGCTATCAATTGGACCTTTGGTAATGGTGGTGTAAGTGGTGTTCAGAATGTCAATCTTAGCGGTATAGATTTATTCAATAACGGAGTCATTGACTGCAACTTCTCTTACTTGAGTGGACCAACTATTGTAGTTTTAGAGGAACACAAGACAGGCGAGACAGACGGTGATGCGATTTGTGTGCCATTGACAACTGTTGGCACAACCACAGTTGAGATTGGTATAAGCACACCAGTGTTCAGTGATGGAAAGGCATCTGCCTTAACATCATGGACAAGTGACTCCTACAAGAGTAGTGGTGTTGACAAGTATGGTACATACGTGCTCTATGATACCTCAAGCGGCACTAATAATGCCGTTACGATAAGGTATCCAAATGAGCAGGTATACGCTGACTTGCTTATGACATCAGTGGGTGCTGAAGTAACATCCACCACAACAGGCACTACTGTAGCAGCACTCGGTTCTGTCGCTGTGATGGACTCTGAAATCGATACCGTCAAGACAAAGAATCTTGTAGTTATCGGTGGTTCATGTATTAACACAGTAGCTGCAAAGCTATTGGGAAGTGATACACCTTTGTGTGGAGCAGACTTTACAGCCAAGGCAAACGTTAGCACAGGTCAGTTTTTGATAAAGGTGCTTGATTCACCTTACACAACTGGCAAGACTGCTATGCTTGTCGCTGGTTATGAGGGCGAGGACACAAGAAAGGCTACCACTTATTTGACAGCAAACAAGCCGTCAACAACCGTTGGTACTATACTAAGAAAGCAGACAGCAACATACGCTGACGTAGTGTAAGCTAGTTTATTTTTTGTTTTTTTTCTTTTCTTTTTTTATCTCTTAGTTGGAACTATAAAATTTAGAAGGGAAATTGATAAGAAACCGTAGGTTTCTTATGGGGAAAGCTTTAAAATCCACTTTTGTTTATTTTTGTGATGCTAAAAAGGCTCGAAAATGTTCATGAGAGGGAAAGGAAAAGAAGAAGAAACCAGATGATTATGGGGACTATTCTTGTCGCAGTCATGATTGTAAGCACTGCAGGATATGCAATAATTGACAGGGCAAAGGAGCAGGCAGTTTCTTACAAGGGCAACAAGTTTTTAAGAACAGAGAGGGGATGGCAGCTCCATAATTCTGCATTAGTTACGAGATTCTTGCCTGGAGAGGTGGATTTTATACCGTGCAATTGCGCTTCATCAGCATCAGAGCTTGCAGACAAGCAGATATATATTGATGCCTACTCAACTGATGAGAAGATTGCGGCAGATGAATTGCTGAGGAATATACAGTTTTTAAGGGTGCAGCAGGCATGCCTTGTTGGAGAAGAGAATAAGACAGGGTGCGAGGAATTACCTTTAAAAAGCTGTGATGAGGATAATATCATAATTGTAAGAAGCACAGAAAATATAACTGAAGTGCGTGAAGAAGGGAGATGCGTCTTCATTGAAGCTGCACCTGAAAATTTAACAATGGCTGCAGATAGGTTTATATTTTTCCTGTACAAGCTAATCTGAAAATGGAAAAAGGCAAACTATTTTCCTTGTATAAGATAATCTGAAAATGGCAAAAAACAAACAAAGGGCAAAAGAAAAAGAGAAGAGCCCAGTAAGAAGAACAAAAAGAAAGATAGAGATAAAATCAATTGGGAGGCAGGTGGAAAGGGAGTTGAGAAAAAGGGAAGCATCTCCTAAACATGGGATAATCCATGCAAGTCATGATTCAAAAAAGAAGGGTCATACAAAACAGAGTGAAAGGGAGATAGAGAATAGGCAGATAATTCTTATAATCACGGGCTTGCTTCTTCTGTTTGCCGTTACAATGTCATTTGTCTACATGTACACACATGCAAGCAATTTCATGTATAAGGGAATGAAGTTTCAGAGGGTTAATTTAGAGGGGATTCGCGCGTATCAGACTGTTCTTACATTTACACTTGGTGGGCAGCAGGTTAAATACAACCACTTATTCAGATTTGACCCGCGAAAACTGGACAGCATAGAAACAAATGTAACAGTGCTGCTTAGAACAAGGGGATTTGTCACGTCAGAACCGAGGGTAAGCGATTGCTATGCAAGCAGCTTGGCATTTGTTGAGCTTGGAACTGTCTTAGGTGCGCTTGGCATGAACATAAAAGGGGCAACAACTGATGCGGCATTGGCCGAGGAAAAGGAGCTCCTGCACATAAACTGCAGTGATTCAAAAAAATCCACAGTTGTTTTATTGCGAACAGCAGATACAAGCTCAGTAACCCAGAATGGCGAGTGCTATATCCTAAATATTTCCAAATGTGAGACTGTTCAGGTGGCAGAGAGATTTATACTAGAGATGCTTTCCCAGTTGATTAAAAGGACTGAGAACAAAAAATAAATAATATCTTCCTATTTGTTTTATTAAAAGGACTGAGAACAAAAAATGAACAACATTCTTTTAGCTGTTTTATTAAGTATATCCCCAATATCTGAATTAAGAGGAGGGATACCTGTTGCCTTGGCATCGGCAACAACACTCTCTTCAGCATTTAGCCTTTCACTCCTCTGCATTCTTGCAAATATGCTCATTATCCTGCCCTTGTTCCTCTTTCTGGATTTTTTTCACCACAGGTTTATGAGGATAGGCATTTACAAAAGAACCTTTAACTTTTTTATTAAGAGAATACAGAGAAAGAGCAAGAAGCTTGAGGCAGAAATGGATAAGTATGGCTATCTCGCCCTTGCAATATTCGTTGCTGTTCCACTGCCTCTTACTGGTGCATGGACAGGCACAATAATCGCCTGGCTTCTTGGCTTGAATAGAAGGAAGAGCATTACTGCAATTGCCCTAGGCGTTTTAGCAGCAGGGATAATTATAACTGCAGTCACGCTTGCGAGCATTAATGCAATCAAGGCCTTTTTTTAGGCCTCTTGATGGTGCTCTTCATATAAATAAAATCAGAATAAAATGGCATTGATTTAATTTTTAATGTATAAACACCTGCAAACCATATAAGCACAATATATACAGTGCCTATGAAGTACCATATCACCTTATGCACCAAATCAAATGCCGCCGAACCATTAACCTTCAGGGCAGTCAGGAGGATTATCCTTAATATGTTCGGCACAAGTATAAGCACAGAATGGAATAGAAACATCTTCACTCTATTTTTTATTTTTATTCCTCTCGTTGTAATGTTTAATAATGCAAGAAGGTAATATGCAGATACTGCAATGCATGCACCGCTAATCTCGATTATATTCTGCCCTATAAACAGCTTATTGCCCACCACGCCAACATTGTAAAACAGCCTTAATATGAACACAAGTGGATAGAAGGTTAATGGTGCGAATATAAAATAGAGTATCTTAAAGCCGCCAAGGGATAGCAGGACAATTATGAGATATCTTGCTGCAATCTCATAAACCCCTCTTTCTTTTTTCCCCCTTTTCATTTGCCTACCAATCAGAAATTATTTAAAT
>CAYSVT010000040.1:0-6741 GCA_964434685.1 Candidatus Woesearchaeota archaeon | reverse complement strand
CCTCATGCAGTTATTCACCATCGCTTACAGGAGTGGGCAGCGGATGGGCATCATCAACTCCAATTACAGGCACTTATCAGTGGAAATGCGTTGATGTCACGAATTACACACAGCAGGCAGTTGACAACAAGGACATCAATTTATACTTAAGATGGTGGGGGCAGGATCTTAATTATGCAACTTCACCATATGCATGCTTCTATGGACCGGGCTATTCTGCAAGCTCATGCGGCGCAACAGGATGGCAATCTACATGCGCACCATACTTGAATATTACATACTCAACAGGCAGCAGTTCAGGATGCTACTGCTCTACACCACTTAACACAGACACAACTAAGATATGTAGTTACACAACGCAGGCTGGCGGTGTAAACAATTATTGGGCAAGGGCATGCAATTCAATTCAGTTATGCAGCGCAATACAAGGACCATACACCTTTACTGTCCAGGATATAAATGCCCCAAGTGTAACTCTTAATGCTCCAGCAAACAATACAGTCAGTTCAGCAACAAGTATGTCCTTTTTGTATACGCCATCAGATATAGGAACAATTGCTAATTGCAAATTATATATAAATGGCTTATTAAACAAGACAAACACTACGATACTAAACAATCAGCAAAATGAATTCTACGTAAAAGGATTAAACAATGGCACTTATATATGGTACATAAACTGCACTGATACTGCAGGAAATGTAGGAAAGAGCGAGAGAAGGGTGTTTAATGTCAGCACATCTGTGATGATATCAAATATCACAATATGCCATGAGTCAGAAACTTCATGCACTTACTATTCAGCAAGTGGCTGTGGCGTACTTGGCACCACAAAGACATGTAAGGGCAGTTACAATGGATACTGTTGCAGGAGTTATGATAGTTACAGGCAGGAGATAGTATCAGACACACTGGGAGCAGGAAAGAGTATAGCAAACATAACATGGAAGGTTTACGCAACCCCTTGTTACACCTCACCTAATCCATCATATGTTGAATTTTATCTGAATGGGCATTTGCTTGGCAAATCTTCTGGCCAGTCAAATGACTGCTCATGCAGTCCTAATCCATGGCCTAAATGGACATTCTATTACACTGACGCAACAAATTTGAATGCATGGTACAACTTTAATGGGCAGAATACATGGGCAGTAAAAGAGGGCACAGGGCTGTCCTATAACTGCTTTGACTGGTTTGATGTGAATGTGTTTTACACATAAAATGAAAAAACTATCTTCGTTGTGTGTGTTGTATTTGATTATTATATTAACAACACCCCTTGCCACTTCACTTGACCCGCTTAATCCGCCAGAGATGATTCAACCACCAATCCCCGCACAGGAGAATGCAACTGCGCCAGACCCGTTGCAAGCGTCTTTGGAGAACATGTCAAAAAACCAGCTTATTGAAACAGAACAGGATGCGAAATCTCGCGTTACAGACAGCGACAGAGACGGGTGGCTTGATTTTGAGGAGATTCAAAGAGGCACTTCTCCGAATAATCCAGACACTGACAATGACGGATTAATTGATTCAGTGGATTTAAGACCGCTTATCCCTGATAAGATTACTGCTGCAAATGCACCACTTCTGCAGCGAGAGAAATCCCCGAAATTCCTAAGGGATGTATACATAAAAACAGCAGAGATAATTGCAGGCATAGTAATCATCTGCCTCATCATAAAATTCCTACAATCCTTCATTTTTCAAAGGCTTCATGTGAAGGGGATAAGATTCAGCTTCAAAAGGCCTGCTGTGATAAAAATAAGAAAGCGGATTGTGAAGGATTTAGAGGCTGAGGAGTAAATAACTTCCTTTTACACTCATATCCCATATTCATTTTTAGTCTTTCCATTATATTCTAAATCACGATTCATTCTTATTTTTTTCCATTGCACCTTGCCTCATGATTCATTTTTTCACTTGCAGGGATGTCCCTTTCAGCATCCAAATCTAAAGAACATTCAGCATCCTCTACTTTTACTATGCTTACTTTCGCACCCAGTTCATTGGAGACACGAGACAAAACCTCTGATATTGTAAGTTCCTTTGCAAAATATTTCTTGAGGTTTATTCCCAGTCTATTCTTCAATTCAAAAGACTTCTTAGGATGCACAAGCATTTTTGCCACTCTCCTATACTTAAAGATTTCATCAATCACCCCAGGATTTTTTATTTTTAGAATATTTGCATAAATCCTGTCTGCTGAGCGCAATCCCACCAAGCCATTCTCATCCCTGTCCTCTTCAGAAAAATTAATGTCATCAATCACTTCAAGTGCAGGCCTTGAAAAATACTTCTTGTATCCTTCAAGCTGTTTTTTTGTTGCAACACCTAATATAATATCTGCATTTTTCCCCATGCTTTCCTCAATGAATCTTTCGATGCCAGCAGGGCTGCAGTTCACAGCATCCGAGAACATAAATAATGCGTAGCCATCAGCAGAATCAAGCACCCTTGAGGAAAGATTGGCATATCCCTTGAATGCGTTAGCCCTGAAATCACCAACCTGCTGCACTATCCTGCCACTGTCCCTGAATTTTATATAAGAATCCTTTGGCAGATTCTCTTTTAGGCATTTGTTGAGAATTTTCTCTTCACCCACAACAACAATCTCTTCTATATTTCTTGCCTTAATAAGCTTGTCAACAACGTAGGTTACCATCGGTCTTTTTTTTACAATGCCTTCAATATCCCCTTCTACCTTACGCATAGGTTTATAACCTCTTATTGGAACTTCAAATGAATAGCCTCCAATAAATTCCGCAGCCCTCATTAGGGGATAGCCGACAGAATCTCGAACTACCTCTACAAGATTCCTTCCTGATTTCCCACCAGCCATCACAATAACGCCTGCCATTTTCACAAAATTTTATATATTTTTTGCGGTCCCCAGAAACAGCTGAGGTGCTGCTCACCTCTCCTTTCTTTTAATGGTTATCCGGTATTTATAAATCTATTTTTGTTTTTGTAATCATTTAATTCCTCTTCAACCTTTCTATACAAGGCTAAGGGGCAAAAATTTGCAAGATTGCCCAAGATTTTCATGCAATCAGAATAAACTTCTAGAATCTTTTCTTGGGGTATATCCTTGAACGCTTTCTCTAACCCTTCTATATTGCTTGAATGGACTTTCTTCAGCCCTTTTTCAAATTCAGCAAGGTATCCCATCAATACTACAACACTTTACACTAAAAATACTTTTCTTTTATAAATGCACAATATTTTTATAGTCGCCAAGGCTGACTTTAATGAAAAAAGAGGATGAGGAAGGTACTTGTTGTTTACGCAACTGCAGGCTTTGGGCATATGAAGGCAGCAATTGCAGTAAAGGAAGCATTGGAAAAAATAAAACCAAAAAATACAGAAATAAAACTTATCAATTCAATAGATTATACAACTCCTTTTTTTAAAAAATTTTATCCCTCGTCTTACTCATTTTTAGTAACACATCTGCCAGCAATATGGGGCTTTTTTTATTACCTCTTAGACAACAGAGTCATCTATTTCATAATTTCGCCGTTTAAGAACCTCATAGAATGGCTGAACACAAGAAAACTTCAAAAATTCGTTTTAGAATATGAGCCAAATATTATCATTTCAACACAATTTCTTGCCTCAGCAGTTATATCAAGAACAAAAAATAAGTCGCCAGAGACAAAATTGATAACAGTCGTTACCGATTACATGCCCCACTCATTCTGGGTTTCTGATTCTGATTTGTTTGTGGTGGCAAGCGAGGATACAAAGAAATACCTTGAATCGTGGGGGATTGATAAGAAAAAAATAAAAATTTTAGGAATTCCAATCCTGCCACAATTTACAAAAAAAGGCAGTAAAGAATCACTTAGAAAAAAATTTGGGCTTAAAGAAGGCATTTTTACAATTTTCCTTTCCGGGGGGGGATTTGGTATGGGACCAATAATGAAGATGTTAAATATACTAAACAATATAAAAAGCAAAATCCAAGTGATAGTTCTCTGCGGCAATAATAAAAGGCTCTATGAAAGGGTGACGGCAATGCAAAGTGACCTTAAATTTCCCGTGCATATACTAAAGTTCGTTAACAATGTCTATGACTACATGGGGGTTTCAGACATTCTGATAACAAAGGCGGGCGGCATAATAACAACAGAAGCACTTGCCAAAGAACTGCCAATGCTTTTTGCAGCCTCGATTCCAGGGCAGGAAACAAGGAACTCCAATTATCTTGAAAGGAAGGGTGCTGCCATCAAAATAGAGAATCTTGATAAATTGAAGGGAATCATAGACGATTTTGCAGGCAATCCTAGAAAACTGGCGAGATTAAGAAAGAGCATAAGGAGAATAAGGAGGCCAAATGCCTGTTATGACATTGCAAAATTGGCTTTGTAAATAAATTCATTTAGAATTCTTTTTTGGCTTTGTAAATAAATTCATTTAGAATTCTTTTAGAATGGGTATCCCTGCAAGCATTGAATTACCTTTTCTTTACCTTTTTCTTCAAGCAGGATTTGCTGAAGCAGCATAAATACAAAATCTCCAGTATTCCAACAGTGTTCACAACAAGCAGGACAATGAACCATGCTATGTGGTCATTTTTTGCAGCACGCCATAATGCAATGCCCTTCCAGATAAGACTCCATGCAACAATAACTATAAATGCTAATAGAAATAATGGCGTCATTGCTGAAAAAGGTAGTATGTCTATTGGCGTCATATTCAGCAAAAGTATGAGACATTTAAAAATCTTTTGCAGAGATTAGCGCATTCTCTTGATTCTTCTGACAGCCCTGTCAACTGAGCCTGTTAGTGAACTTTGTTTTGGCTTCTTGTACACCAGCCCAATAATCACTCCACTTACCAAGTTCTTTGCCAAGCCGAAAAAAACTGCATAGGCTATGTAACCAATTGATATATTCATAAACACCAGCTGTGAAAATATTGATGGCACTGTTGCAATTACCCAAATGAGCCACCCATAATTAAGCCCCTTTCCCGCCCTTTTGCCAGGCAGGCTTTCCTCAACTAACACAAAACCGATTACAAAGAGGAAACTTACAAAGAGGCTTATAAGGCATATCAATGCAAGCCAGTTTTGGTCAAGCATAAAATTCTTCCATATAACTGTGGGCTCTATATTGTAAATCCAATCAAAAAATCCCCGGGCAAGCCATTCCAGCGCAGCATTAAAAATAGCAATTACAGCGACTGTTACAAAAAATCCCTTCCAGTTTATGTTCATCTTACCCTCTTTTTATAAGAAACCGATGGTTTCTCATCCATTTCCTTTGTATAAGCAGCAATTCAAACCTTAAAAATCTAACGATATCCTAGTATCTTCCTGCAGTAATCACATAATGCACCCCTTTCTATGGCGTCTCGGCATATTGTGCAGACATTGCTCACAATCACATTTGTTGGAACGCCCCTCTCAACATACTCCTTGTACCTTTGGCTTATTCTTGCTTCAATCTCCTTGTCCTCGTGCCAGAAGACTAAATCCACATCATGCAGCAAATCAAGATACTGTCCGCAGATGTTCAGGTTGTCAGTTGTTGCCTTTAACACCAGCAGATTCCTTGGCTTTCGGGATTCTGCGAGCTCTGGCTTTGCTATGAGGAAGAAATTCCTTGTGTGATTTATCTGCCTCAATGTTTCGTCAATGTTGACCAGAGTGGGCTTTAATTCGCATGTGACTAGCTCATCATTACTCCACGCAACCACGTCAACAAATCCCCCTTCACTGTAATAATCATAAGGCATCTCCACCCTCGTCTTGTATCCCCTTTTCTTCAAATCTTTAACAAATCCTTTTGCCATATCTGCATGCTCTTTATCCAAAATCCTGAAATCATCAAGCATTTTTCCTCATTTTTGGAATTTCAAAAGTGGAACTTAGAGAAATGATGTTTAAAAAGTTATCTTTAAGATATGTGTAATGATTAATGCCATTGTTATAAAGTCTAACAAGAAAATATTTAAACAGCTCAATCAGCATCCAATAATGGCTAGACCATCATGGGATGAATATTTCATGAAGCAAGCTGCCCTTATAGCAGAGCGTTCAACTTGCTTAAGGCATAATATAGGAGCAGTAATTGTAAAAAATAAGAGAATCATGACAACTGGTTATAATGGTGCTGCCTCTGGAAGCAAGGACTGCCTGCAGCAGGGCTGCCTAAGAGATGAACTTAAAATAAAATCTGGAGAAAGGCATGAGATATGCAGGGCAATTCATGCAGAGCAGAATGCAATAATACAAGCAGCATTGCATGGAATTGATATCTCTGGAGGCACATTATACTGCACACACACGCCTTGTTTAATATGCGCAAAGATGATAGCAAACTCAAAAATAAAAGAGATTGTGACCTATGGAAATTATCCTGATGAAAATGCACTTAATTTCTTGAAAGAACAATGTATAGGTGTAAGAAGGATTGAAAGACCCGAACCATTTATAAGATTCAAGGACTGAGGTTTTTTAAATCTCTTAAATTTCCTCTAAAATGTTAATAGGACTTGTTGGAAAACCGAATGTTGGCAAGAGCACATTCTTTAAGGCAGCAACTTTGGCAGAGATTGCTATAGTAGACTATCCCCTCGTAACAATAAATCAATGATGATGTTATGGAGCTTTCAAGCCAGAACATCAAAGGGTATTAAACAGGGATAAATTTAAAAATACCTAAATCATTAAAAAATCTCCAAAAGGGGAAAAATGGCGAAGAAATGCATTTATTGCAAGTGCGATATCCA
>CAYSVT010000039.1:0-7093 GCA_964434685.1 Candidatus Woesearchaeota archaeon | reverse complement strand
TGGTATGGTGGTGGCGACACAGCAGGCTGCGGTGATGATGCCTCAAGCCAGAGAAGGGATTATTACACAGATTCAACCGGCACTTGCGTTTATGTAACTACAAACTGCGCAAGCAAGGATTGTGATTCATCAGATATCTGCAGCAACACTTGCGATTCTACTGCCATTAAAACATACAGGGATTATTATGTCACACCAAACACAGACCAATGCGCATTCACCTTTGGCCCTTTGGTTGAGGAATGCACAACAAAAAATAGTTACGAGTCTGATAGCGGTTGTTCAGACTTTTTAACAAGTGGTTATGTCTATGATTATACTGGGTGTTCCAGCGGCGCATGCTCTTACTCAACATACACGGATATATGTGGAGCAGGGGATTCACTTACAGAATATTGTGCTTTTGGTGCATCTTACTCCTCGGCAACAAAAGGCTGTAATGATTATGATACAAGCAATTGCTGGTGCACTGCTGGCTCTACTTTAACAGAGACATGCGATGACTGGAACTGTGGCAGTGGGAAATGCCAAGATTCTGGCTCTGACAGGACGAATGCTACATGGCCTTCAACTGGTTTTTGCATTCAGCAATCATGTAAAGGTACCACTTATATAGATTATCATACAAATGCTGGATCGAACATATGGGGAACATCTGCAGAGGCAACAGAAACAGCGTGCAGTGATGGTTATGATAATAATTGCAATGGACAATGGGATTATGATACACTAAACAGGGGTGGAATGGGCTCTTCCCCGCATGGCGATGCAAATTGCCCTGTGGGCATTACAGCAATTACTCTATCTGCATCCCAGAAATGTCCGGGTGAAACAGTAACAGTAGAATGCACATCGAGTGTGTCTAATGTAAATAGCATAGATGCCTACCTCGACCAGAATGGGGATGGAAGTTATTCAGGAGGCGAATTATGTAATTTTATTGACTGGCAAGGCAGCAAGGCAAGATTCACTTGCACTGTTGGCACTTCTTTAGGGGCAAAAAATGTAAATTGCTCTGTTAATACTGCAAAGTCCTACAAGTCTGGCACAGATAAGATAACTCAGATTAGTGTTGGTGGCACAATCTGCTGTGCAGGGTACAGCCCATCTGGCTCTGGAACCTGTGAAACGGATTCAGCCTGTGACTGGTGTTTAGAATGCATTGGGCCAAAGTGGAGTGGTGATACAGATAGATGTGTTGCTGCAGGGACATGCCCGCGTTATTGCTGGAAGGATAAATGCGGTGCTGGCTGTGATAACACTCAAGGAGGTTGCATAGGTGCACAACAATGCCAGGATGGAACAGGGAATGATGACTGCACATGTGACAGTGGCTCATGCAATCCCGACACTTATCCAACCAAAGAATGTTGTGATTATGAGCAAGGATTCTTGCCTGATAAGAGTGTTTCTATGCCAATAACTAATTTTAATAAAACATGCCCCCCCTTTGAAACCTGCTATGATTCAAGCTGGTTATTTGAGGCTTGGAATGGAAATTGCTGCGGGGATGATTTGAATGAGTACTGGGGGAACAGAACATGCAATTACTGGTGCACTTCTTCTGCGACAGATGAGGCGTGCTGCAATGCTGCAACAGACTGCATTTATAATGGCAGTTGTTATGGTGATGCCTCTTGTTACCTCATCAACTCTTATTGTAATGCAGGTGTCTGGGAAAATCCGGACAACCAACAGAGTTATTGCAATTCCTGTTTTGGGGTTGGCTTTTGGAATATTGGAGGGGATGTCAGCAGTTGTTGCGGCGATGATGCTAACGAATTCAGGATAACGGAATCAGGCGCAGTTGATAGTACAACCTCTGATGCCTGTTGCGACTTAAATACGGATTGCGTGGATGATGACACTTGTTATTCTCCTGCTTCCTGTCGTGATACTGGCAGCAGCGCCTCTGCATTAGAGCATTGTGATGCAGGAGCATGGCATGATAATGATGATTCCCAACAATACTGTGATGCTTGCAATGGGGGGGGAAATTGGAGTATTGGAGGAGAAGTGGCTGCTTCAGCATGCTGCGGTGATGATTTGAATGAGCATTACACTGGTCCAAGAAACGCAAGGTCATGTGACGGCTCTGATGCCTGCTGCGACTCACCCTATGAATACTCCAAGGGCAGTCAATGCGTTCTTTCATGTGAAGGAGGGTTCGCAGAAGGCAAGTGGCTGGGCATAGGAGTTGGGCCTTATGGTACAGGTGAAAGAAGGATAGTATTTGAGATTTCAGACAGCGTAGGCAACCAACAATCTATAGCAACTGATGATGAGCTGCCCTTGAATAAGCTGACTCATGTTGTTATAACCTTCAATAACAATAATGGTGAGGCGAAGATATACATTGATGGCACGCTAAAAAAATCAGGCACTATCCCCAAGGATATCACCCCACTTAATCAATTCCCATATAGTACAAGCCCTCTTGCGTTCCCAGTAAAGGGCAGTATAGACGAGCTTAATATATACAATCGTGTGCTTAGGAGAGATGAGATAAGACAAAAATATCAATTAGGCACACAAATAACCTATACAATTTTACCTAAGAAAAATGAGGCAAGGACACTAATATTTAATTCAATAGACAACGCCACAATAACAGAGGCAAAGGTTGCACCCATTGTTAAAGTTGGCGCAATGAGTAAGATATGTGATGTTACATCTAAAGCAGCGCCATTACCAAAATGCGAATAAAAAAACTCAAATTTAAGCCATACAAGAGCGATAAGGATAGCAAGAAGGCTGTTTCAGATGTTATGGCAACTATCCTTATAATTTTGATTATAATAGTCGCAGCAGGAATAATATTTAAGATTGCACCACTGATTACTAACACACTCAAGCTTAATCAGGCCTGCACCACTGCGAGATTTGGCATTAATACACAATCAGGATATACTTGTTATGATGAGAAGTCAAAACAAGCAAGGGTGATGGTTGAAAGAGGACCAGAAGAATTTGAAAATGATGGACTGCTGTTAGGATTGGCTTATCCTGGCTACTCTAAGATGATAGTAATAAAAGAAGACCCATCAGTCATTCTGTCGTATCATCTTGACGAGGGGACAGGGAATGTCTCTCTTGATTCGAGTGGCAGAGAGAATGATGGTAAGATATATAATCCTAAGTGGACTGAAGGAAAATACGGGAAGGCGCTTGAATTGGATGGCGTATCCAATATGACTACAAAAAACTCAGACAGCCTTGCAGTTAGCGAAGGATTTACAATCGAATTTTGGATTAATATAAGCGAAAGGGTAAACCCATCACAAATAGATTATATCGTAACAAGGGCTTAAATTCTTCTTTTGACATACTCAATCTCTTCCCTGCTTATAGCGCATCCCTTGAATTTTGTAGCATAGAGCAACGCATCCAAGACTTGACTGCCGTCTTTTATCTCTATAATGCCCTTTTTGAAGGCGATATAACACAATTCAGAAGACCGAAGAATGCTGAATCTTAAGAAATGACTAAAATTATCTTCCTTGCTTGTTATATGCGTATGCAATTTTCTCTCCAAGAGCTTTCCAAGATTTTCCGGTTTTTCGCAGAGCATTCTAGTTGTTCTCTCGTCGACAGCAATAGAGGCTGTAAACTCACTTTTATTAAGCAAATTGGCTAGTGCCAAACAGCTTATTTCCCCCCTGCTTACTATCCTAATCCACTCGTCATTTGCTTTGAAGGTGTGGTTAGCTATGTCAAGCAGCCTACTTGTTTCATCATTCAAATCATCTTTGCCTATGCCCAAGAAATCAGGTGCCTGCAAAATACCCTCTCCAAGAAGCTGCCTAATCATTAATGCCTCAAGTTCAAACCGCTTTATGTTTAGTGGCCTGTTGATGATTTCATCCTGTACATCCCAAGTTACTATGAACTCCCCATCAAATCCCTTCTTAAACGAGGAGAGGATATTAAGAAGATTATTCAATGCAAGAGTAATAACTGTGCTAGAATCAAAGATAAGTATCTTTCTCATCTTATCGTATTCTGGGTTTCTTTGATTATCCGTAAATTTTTGTTTAGAGCCTCTTCACTGAATAATTGCTTGCATGCTTGGATTAAAGATTCCACTTTTATAATCTTGGTGTACAACACAAGGGCACAAATCATCGCAGTATTTACTCCTTGGGGGAATACCTTAAATACAAGGGATGTCGCATCAAAAGTTTTTGCTTGCGGAATTTTTTTGCTAGTGTTTACGATAATCTTCTTGGCTTTTGCTAGGGCATAAAGGCTCGGGTCGAGAATGACAGCATAATCTGCCTCTTTTATCTGGCTTCTCGTTAATATAGCCTCTTTGTCTATTCTGACAAATGCCTGTACTGGCGCACCTCTCCTTTCAACACCAAAGAAGGGAAATGACTGGACGTGAAATCCTTCTATAAATGCAGCAACTGCAAGAAGTTGGGCAGCCTTCACTGCACCCTGACCACCCCTTCCATGAATTGCTATTTCTATCATATCAGTTTAAAAAAAAGAAGAATGTTAATAAATCTTTTCATTTATGAAAGCATTATCTTTAGAGGATATTACGGATAAGAAACAAAATCCTCCTAAGAGACTATCAATTATTCCCCAAAAATTTTTTTGAACTCTTCTACATTTTCTGGTATAGATTTTGCTTCTTTTTCTAATTTCTTGGTAAATTCTTCTCTTCTCAAATAGAGTTCTTTCTGCTTGCGAGGTTTGCATACCTGCCTTGCATATTGAAAAAGTAAGGGCATTGTTATACTCGCGCATGAATAAACTACAGCATAAGTTTTTACTTCTTTTTTTATTTTCCCCCACGACTTTGCTTCTTGGGGTGTTGCTCCACTTAACCCGCCCCAGTGCGGTGCATCTGTTGTAAGCTGAATGAAATAATCATGACCTCCCTTGTTTACTCTGAGGATTTGCCATAAAGTTGGTTGGGTTTGCATGTAAAAATTCTTTGGGCTACCGCCACCAATCTCAATTGCCCCATTCTTTTTTGCATTCATAACGATAGAAGTAGTTTCTATGATATCTAATATTGGATCAAGTAAAATCTTTTTACCAAAGATTGATGGCGTTACTAAATTCATACCAATTGAGGAGTCGCCTGGAGAGGGTGTGTAAATAGGAATATTCAGTTTCGCTGCTGTAGCAAGTATTGATTTTTCCGGGTGTGGTGCTGTTCCCATAACATGCTCGCCAAGTTCATAATGAAATTCTGCTGTTGAGATTGGCTTTGAAATTCTTTTATTAACTTCTCTGGCAGTTTCAAGAATTACCTTATCGGTAGCCATTAGTGTTTCCTTATCTTCAATATAAACATCGTATATCCTGCTTATACCGAGTTCATTTAACTTAGCATCATCAACAAAAACTTCCCCCTGTTTCATTGGGTAGTCATAAGTCCTATGTAAGTCATGATACAGATTTGCACCAGTTGAAATTATAAAATCAATAAAACCTAGTTTCATCATTTCTATTATTGGTCCAGACATCCCTATTGGAGTCATTGCGCCGGCAAGTGTTAAACAAATTGCTGTGTCATCCTTATCCTCAATCATTCTTTTGAGGATATCACATGCCTCTGCAAGATTCCTCGCATTGTAACCAGAATTACCAAAAACATTATTTATGAAATCAGAAACATTTTCATTGCCCTCTAATTTAAGAGGTTCAATCATTTTTCCATCCATATACTCCTTATCATGCGGGCAATTTTTTTCCATGCAATATTTTTATGAGTATTTTTGTTTAAATACTTTCTTATTTTTTGGGCTTTGTGTATAAAGTCTAATTATTGAGGGACTTTTTACACAGACGCTGCTTGTTACACAAAGCCTATTTTTTGATGATTGGTTAAGTTTATTAATAATAGAAGATTTGTATCTGGCAATGAATACTTTTATCTTTTTGAGCAGTTTTCTCTTGCTTTATACACTGTTTGGCAGAAAAATAGCAGTACCATGGGGAGTTTTGGTGTATAATAACGTATATGCCGTTGTAGCTACAGCTTTTTTATTAGAATTGTTTCAAATTCATTTGTTTTATTCTTTGTATGATAGGAGAATTACTGAAATTACTTTTTTTAAAAAATTTAAATATCATTTTTTTAAGCGGATGAACAGAGAAAGCAAAAGAAATAAACTGGCTAAATGGGCAAAAAAATTTGGTTGGCAGGGTGTTTTCTTAATAAGTGCTTTGCCTTCCTTTGGTGGTGGTGTTTTGACTGCGACAATCCTAGTTACCATGTTAAAACTAGACAGAAAAATATCTTATTTAATAATCCTTGTCGGGGGGGTATTATGCAATCTGTTCCTTGCAGTGGGTACACACGGAATCTTAAATCTTATAAGGATTCTGTTTTAATCTTAGTAGGAATAACTGATCTGGCGGCACACTGATTAAATCCCTGTAATTGATTTTTTTGCATTGAGGTGCATCATCCTTAAATTGGGGAATATTCTTATTATTTTGTGTTTCTTCTGTGATACCTTTGCTTACCCTAAAACCCTCAAATATGTCTGATTCGATTGCATAAAGCAATGTTTCATTCATTTCTTTATAGAACTCGCTCTCGAATTCCCCATAAAAAACCCTAATATCACTGTTCTCCTTTTCTAATGATGCCAGGTCTCTTATGGGAAAGATGCCCATACCAAGTTTAGCCGAAATCAATTCATCTCTCAGTCTTTTTGAGGCTATTGCAATCACCCTGTCTAACTCTTGTTGCCCTATGTCATACTCGCTTTCCCTATAAACGATCTTCAATCTTTGTATTTCTTCCATTTTTGACCTCTTTTAGCTATTAGTGATGAAATAAGCTTGCAAAGGCATAATTATTGCCCCCCAAATAATCATCAAACATATGGTTCGTTATGTCTTCTGGACTTTTCTTCATATCCTGCGAGATGCATTTAATCTCTTCTTCTACTAAATCTCCAAGGTTCCCGTCTCCCTTTAGATGAACAGATATGGCAGCACCCCATTCAAACAACTTTCCTGCGAGAATCCTGTATTTCCTGTAGTCCTTTCTTTTGAGTTCATAGAGCCTGTTTTCAAATAAGCTGCTTATTGGTTTCATTTTATATGTATTAATTACTAGTTG
>CAYSVT010000038.1:2578-7339 GCA_964434685.1 Candidatus Woesearchaeota archaeon | reverse complement strand
CAATCAACACTACAAGTATCGCCCAGCCATAGGTCATCAAGAATTCCAAAGCAGCTTGACCCCTTTTTTCCATTTTCACTCCTTTTTATTATTTATATTATAGATGTATTAGATGGGCTATATTTAAACCTTTCTAAAAAGTTACCATTATACTTTAGAATTATTATTTATAAATAGAATTATTAATACCCTCAATTAAACACTTGTTTTTCTAATATAAAATTAAAACAAATAAAAAATAAATCAAAATTTTTATTCTGCCTTTCCAACCAACTGCCCTGTTCTTGTGTGACCGACACCCTCTGTGGTGTTATACTTTACTGCTACATCCGTCTTAACCCTTTGACCTGCAGTGTAACCGCAAGCAGTCAATGTTATTCCGTCTGAGCCACCAAGTATTGTGCCATCAGTCCATACATCATCTACAGCCCCAAAACCGCCATCAGCCTCTGTTGACTGTGTGCAACCACTTATTATAACACTTACATTCTTTAAGTCATCACCCATGCCATTCCTCATTATCAGTTGCGCACCACTTGTTGACAACTTGAAATCATTGCAACTTATGCCAGCAACAATCGTACAGCTGTTAGGCAGGTATCTTGAAGGATTCAGCACACCGAAGTAAGCCAATGCACCTATAGCAATCAACACTACAAGTATCGCCCAGCCATAGGTCATCAAGAATTCCAAAGCAGCCTGTCCCCTTCTTTCCATTTTCACTCCTTTTTATTATTTATTTAATCCTAACAGAAATCTACTATATAAATCTTTCTCTAAATTCTTTTCAAGTCCTTCTAATTTAGCAGAGAACTCCCATCTCAAGATTTATAAACAAAATGTTCTTTTTTTACAGATGAATAAAAGAGGGCAGGTCTCAATAGAATATATAATGATTATAGGCGCTGTTTTTGTCGTGATTGTGCCTCTTTTCTATTATACAATGACTCAGACATCAGAGAATCTTAGGCTTTCACAAATGACTGATGCAATAGACACACTGTCTGTAAAGGCAAATTCTGTGTGCTCACTTGCGCCAGGTACAACCCTTTATGCCGACATAAACATCCCTTCGGGCATAATCTACACAAATATAACAAAGAATATAATCAATGCTAAAACAAGAAGATTTGGCGATGTTTACAAGAATACTATCTGCGAGGTGAATGGCACATTGCCATCACGCCAGGGCACTTACAAACTGCCAATAACGAAATTGCCTACAGGCATAGTTTACATAGGAAATATCTCCCTTGAGACAGTTCTTTTATCATGCACCAATGGTGTGAGAGATGGTGACGAGAGTGATGTTGATTGTGGTGGCTCTTGCAGCAAGTGCAGTGATGGAAAGCAGTGCAATTCAGCATCAGACTGCATGTCAGGATACTGCTCTGCTGGAAATCTGTGCTTCACACCGCCACAAACAACATGTGAGGAATTGTTTGGCAATGCAGCGCAAAATTCTGGTGCAACAAACCCAACAAACGCATTATTGATTGATGGGAATTATGCGGTCCTTCCATCAAATAACAACTGGGTGAGGGCAGTGGGATTTACTGCAGGAACAGGGCAGATAATCTCTGTTGAATTAGGGATGCGATACAGGAGAGCAGGCACATACACAAATGACAGAGTAGTTTTAAGGTATTATATTGGCGGTGCACAATCTTCAGTTTATCAGGAATATGGGGATGCATCTGCATTTACAACAGTATATCTTGATGTCAGTTCAGCAAGAGCATGGGGCTGGGCAGACATAGGCAATTTAGGCGTGGATGCAAGGTATAATGCAGTAGGGACCGAGGATGCACTGGATTGGCATATAGATTCCTTGTGGGTGAGGGTGTGCCACACATCATAAACTAAAATGAGATACAAGAATAGTGGGCAGGTAAGCATTGAAGCGCTGTTTGTGATAGGAACAATGTTCCTCCTGTTTATAGGCGTTATGGTGTTCCGCATGGAGAAGATGCGTGAAATAACCTTCTGGAAGCAGGACATTGATTCAAAGAATGCATGCCTTGAGCTGAGTGATTCACTTGTCCAGCTGTCAGTGGCTGCAAGCTCTGCAAAGATGAAGACAGACTATAGCTTTTCAGTGTATGGGCAGACTATAACAATGCTGCCGAGGAATATAACCTGTGTTCTCACAGCTCCTGTTGTAAACCCCACAACTATCTCAAAAGGATTTTTCAAAATTGAAAGAGTAGGCAACAAGCTTGTTTTGACTAATTTGTAAAATAAAAAATGAAAAATAAAAAATGTAAGACTAATTTGTAAAATAAAAAATGAAAAATAAAAAGGCACAAATAATGATGACTGACCTCTTTGTGGCATTGTCAGTATTCTTAGTTCTGCTTATATCAGTAGTCTCATTCATGATTCTGTATGAGAAAAGGGTAAACAGCAATATGGCTTATGAGGATATGAGGATGAAGGCAATGCAGATTGCAAATTTTCTTGTGAAAAGCCCGGGCATTCCACAGGACTGGGAGAATAACGCAAGCAGTGTTATGGCAATCGGGCTGGCTTCTGCACCGCTTATTCTCTCTGAGGAGAAGGTTGTGAATTTTACAACTCTCGATTATGAGAGGGCAAAGACAATATTTAACGTAAGGCATTATGAATTTAATTTTGTGCTTATGGACTCAAATAATAGCATACTCTTTTCAAAAGGGATTGAAAGCGCGAATGAGTCAGTCAGCATTTCACGGTATGTCAGGTTCAATAATTCAAATAGTCTCATGATATTCAGGATTTACAAGCATTAACATGAGAATGAATGGAAAGAAAGCATTTGTATTTACGCTTGATGCGTTCATTGCAACACTCTTATTTACAACTGTGCTGTTCTATCTCATATTCAGCCTTAGGGAAAGAACACTCAATCCGCATATGGAGGACATCGCAACCGATGTTGCGACAATCTTGGATTACAATGATACATTTAGTAATCCCAATCCAGCGGCGATAGAAGCAGCATTGAATTACACCCTTCCTGCAGGTTACAGGATGCAGGTAAACATAACCAAAAATTCTGGAGCAACAATTTCAACATCAGCAAAATTGCCTTTAAATAGGGATATAGCATGCAACAGGAGGGTGGTGGCAATCACCTCTGGAGGCAGCATAATAGATTTTGGAATGCTGAAGTATTGCATATGGATTGAATATGAAAAGTAAAAATAGATTTTGGAATGCTAAAGTATTGAATATGAAAAGTAAAAAGGCATTTGTGACAATAAGCACGTTTTTCTTAATTGGAATAGTAGTGACATTGTATTCCCTTGCCTCGCAGCAAAGAAGGGAAGAAACAGGTTATATTGGGAGACTGGAAAGCTATTTTAATTCAATCGAGGCAAGCATAAACAAGATGCTGAAATTCACCCTGAATGTAAACATCTCAAGCAATGGAACAGCCATTCGCATACAGCAGGGGCTGCCTATAGAGGATTTTGCCAGTGTGAACTCATTTTTAGTCTCTTATCTGAACAATCTTAGCGAGTCAGATGCAAATCTTAATGTAAGCATTACAAGGAGTGATATGCCATTTGAAATTGCACCGCAGGGCATAATATACAGGAATCCCACCGTGGACAAGATTGAGGTATTATACAACCAGAATCTTAGCAGATACCACGTCGATATCCAAGTTTCTGATAACATACAAAATTGTCGCTGGAACAATTTTGTCGCAGGCGACTTTCTAGTTGAGATTCGTGCTGTGGGGCATAACAAGGTTTGTGAGGAGCATACAAGTATAACTTTAAACACACTCACACAATACCAGATAAGAGTGGAGAGCAATCAGAAGGACATATATATCAACTTTACTAACACAATACTGCTAACAAAGCAGACAGAAGTGCCGCAGACAAATGTGACAACCACCTTTATATTTGGTAACAGGTCATATATTCCATTCCAGAATGATTTCATAAATGTCACGATGCCCAGATTCAACATAACAAGGGCAGATTATCCCAGAATATACGAAAATTTATAAATTGGCAAGCATTTTTATTCACAATATGAAAAAGAGAAGAGGCAAAAGCAGAAAAAGGGGTAATCCTGGCAGGCACAGCAGACCAAAAGCGAGAAGGCGATATGCAAAAAGGTATTCAAGGGGGAATCGAGTTAAGACTTTACAAAATAAAAAGATATTAAAGATATTGCCAGCACCAACCCTGCAAACACAATCGCCTTTACAAGTCCAGTCTCCAGCACTTAAGGTTGATGCAGGAAGCGAAATTACAGGGATAAGCAACAGGAAGATTGTAGGATTGATTCTTGCTGCATTATCATTGAATGTTATACCCTACTTCTTGTATGCGAAGGAGCATTTCAGTGTCACATTCAACTCATTTGTAGGCAATGCTGTGAGGACTGTCTACACAACAGCAAGCTCTCATCTTTCCCAATTTATTTTTTCCACTCTGCTTTTCACATTCCTTGCATCAATAATCAATCTCGGTGCTGTGGCATTAAAAAAAGAGGTTAAAAAGGACAAGCAGCAGCAAGAGCAGTTGATAGCATTGATTAAGCAGAAGCGTGTTGAGAAATCTCTCAATGAAACAGACATAGATGTGCTGTACAATGTGCTGAAATCAGTGGGCAAAATCTCTTTTGATAATATTGCAAGGGCTTTTGAGGTGCAAATGGATATAGTAGAGGAATGGTGTAAGATACTAGAAACGAATAATCTTGCTGTTATAAGCTATCCGGCATTTGGCTCTGCTGAGATTGTTATTAAAAATGGAT
>CAYSVT010000038.1:0-2478 GCA_964434685.1 Candidatus Woesearchaeota archaeon | reverse complement strand
AAAAAATGGATGAAATAAAAGAAACTTATGAGATAACTGCGGGCGTGCAGTTTAAGGTAACAATACTATCACGAAATGGAATTCTTCTCTACAATATATCTACTCCCAAGATTGGGGCAGGAACAAGGGCATTGCTCAATGAACTGAAGGGCGAGCTGATAAAATCAGTGCAAATATCAGCTGCAGAGATTACAGACCCGGAGGCAGTAGAATCAATGAAGGTGAAGTTTAGGCTGAAGGCTGAGCAGCTGATAAAGGAAAAGATGCCGAAGATTGACACTACGAGTGTAAATCTGTTCATGAGCCTGCTGCTGAACGAGATGCTTGGTTTGGGCAACATAGAGTTATTATTGCAAGATCCAAACCTAGAGGAAATTGTCATAGTATCATCAAAGGAGCCTGTCCGCGTATACCACAAAAAATACGGGTGGCTGCCAACAAATATACAGATAAGCAAGGAAGAGGAGATAGTTAATTATTCAAATATCATTGCAAGGCGTGTAGGCAGGCAGATTACAACTTTACAACCCTTGCTTGACGCCCATCTAGTTACAGGTGATAGAGCCAATGCTGTACTCTATCCAATAAACACAAAGGGTAATACAATCACAATAAGAAAATTTGCAAGGGACCCATGGACAGTTGTTGATTTAATAAAGAACAATACATGCACCTCAGGAATTTTTTCAGTGGTATGGCTTGTAATAGAATATGAAATGAACATCCTTATTTCTGGTGGAACAGCATCTGGTAAAACAACAATGCTGAATGTATGCATGCCATTTATCCCACCAAATCATAGGCTGATAAGCATTGAGGATACAAGGGAATTGCAATTACCAGAGTATCTTTATTGGACACCTCTAGTGACAAGACAGCCAAATCCCGAGGGCAAGGGAGAGGTGAGCATGCTTGACTTGTTGATTAACAGCCTGAGAATGAGGCCTGACAGAATAATCCTTGGTGAGATTAGGAGGGCAGTTGATGCTGAAGTATTATTCGAGGCAATGCATACAGGTCATTCTGTCTATGCAACAGTTCACGCAGATACAATCAACCAAACAATCCAAAGATTGGTTTCACCGCCAATATCACTTCCCGCAAATCTCCTTGATGCAGTTCATCTCAATGTTGTTATGTTTCGTGATAGAAAAACAGGGAGGAGAAGAACATTGCAGATAGGTGAGTTTATGGTTGAGACGCAGGAAAGCGGCAAGACAACTGTAAATCCAAATATTATTTATAGATGGGAGCCTGCATCAGACACATTAAAGCCACATGCAGATTCCTTGCGTGTATTTGAGGAATTAAGCAGACATACTGGAATGACACAGAATCAGATAAATGATGACATTGAGAAGAAGAGAAAGATACTTGACTGGATGATCAAATTTAACATCCGTGGAATTGGCAATGTCGGCAAGATAATGAAGAATTATTACCTAGACAAAGAAAGCATAATCAATGCAGCCTTAAAGGGCAAAAACCCAGATGAATTCTTGATTTAAGAATAATAAAAGAGAATCAGCCCCTTTCTATTTATGATATTCACTCTAAACTTAAGTTTTAAATATATCAATCTCCTAATTCATGAGTGACAATCATAAAGGAAGAGACTCATTTGAAAGAGAATCTGGAGGGAAGAGTTACTAGTTCATATTTCAAAAATAATTTTGTTAGCGTCTCTGAATTGCAGAAGACTACGAAGAATTATAAGATAAAGGAGGAATCTAAGTTTTACAGGTGGGCATGCAATTGTGTTTGGGCTGGCTGCATTGCAGGGCCAGTGTTTACACTGGCTAATGTTTTTATTTTAAGTAAATATTCTCCTCAGGCGAATAACTTCGGAGATGGGACGAATGTCATTCCATTTATTCTCGGCTCTTTTTTAGAGGCAAGCCTTATATCAGGCACTGTATATTACGTGTGCAGGCATAACAAAAGGATTCAGCCGAAAGTCTCTCATGCTTACCAGCATACCAAGAAAGTGGTGAAAAATGGATTTAATGCAAGTTTAAACAATGTAAGGCTGGCAAGGAAATCAATAGAGAGAACATTGGCATCAGCCTACCATTACTTATTCTAAAACCAATTTCTCAACGAAACATTTATAAACTAATTTCGGCAAAATTTCTTATTAAAATGAGCGTTATTGCGAAGATGAGTGCCTTAATAACCAACATTCATGCTTATATTAAGGTATGAGGTATGAAGGGCAGTAATTCTAGTGATAACATTTTTTCTGTGCAAACTAAACAATTCCAATTTGGAGGTTAGGCTTTGTAATAATAATTCTAGTTTATCCTGCTAGAGGCTGCGGCTCTTTGGTTTGGGCTAAGCCATGCAAGTTCCTCGAAAGAGTGCGAACTGCTCAGTAACACGTAACTAACCTGCCCTCGAGCCACGGATACCCTCGCGAAAGTGAGGCTAAACCGTGATAGGATATAATGACTGGAATGTCTTATATCCCAATCTTGA
>CAYSVT010000037.1:0-7858 GCA_964434685.1 Candidatus Woesearchaeota archaeon | reverse complement strand
TGTTGCATTTTCACCAGACGATACTCTTGCAAAGATTTCATGATAACTTGTTGCTCCAAATACACCCTCTGCAGAAACATCTGTTATGTATATATTGGAATCATCAGAAGGATTGCCTATAGAATCATAAAACCCAGTGACAGTTAGATATTGCCCATTTATCTTTACTTTGTCTCCAAGTTTTACTGGCCTCGTAAATATTTTATCTGGGAGCATGTAATCATACCCTAGCACAGTCTTTAGTTTTTCATCTCCCCCAGGATAATCACCTGCAATTAAATGCGTAGTCATTAACTCTTCCAACAGAATCTTATGCTCCTTTATATCCAAGCCAACCATAAACGCATATTTTTTCTGCTTGTTATATTCCACTTCTGCACTGATTGTATACATTCCCAAAGTTTCTTCTACTCCATTAATCTTTTTTATTGCATCTACATCAAATTTATCAAATTTCACATTACCCCCTATAGGAGTGATACCCCTCGCCATTACTATCAATTTGTCATTTCCCATCTTATTAGACAAATTTGATACGTAGAAAGAGATGCCATAACCAAAGCTGATCAATGCAGTTATAGACGCTATTCCTATCAGGACAGAGATTATAGTAAGCCAACTCCTCTTCCTTCTTTTATAAATATTCTTAAGAGAGTATTTTACTAATATAGAGTTTATCATTTTGCATACCTTAATGCCTCTACAGGTTTAAGCTTTGATGCTTGTATCGCCGGTAACAAACCAGATACAGACCCAATTAAAAAAGAGAAGACCAATGCACTCAACACGAGAGGTACTGAAGTAGTTACTTTTATCAAATTAGTATTGAGTGCAGTTGTTCCAATAAATGCGAGCCCATAAGCAAGTCCCAATCCGACAATTATTCCAATTATTCCCCCCACCATTCCTAATAAACCAGATTCAATAAGGAACAGATTGAATATATCCTCGTTTTTTGCGCCTATAGCCTTCATTATCCCTATTTGGCTAATTCTTTCAGTCACAGAGGTGTACATAGTGTTGGATATCCCTATACCCCCGACGACTATAGATATTCCAGCGATAATGTATACAAATATCTGGATTGCAAATAATACAGAGTTTAGAGTTTTTATTGCTTGTTGGGGTGATTGAACACTAAAATCCTCCTCCCCAGCTTTAACCTTTCTTTCTCTTTTGAGGTATTCCTCAACTCTTTCTTTGACAGAGGATATATAATCCCCCTTTGAAACCTTAACAGCTATCACATTATAAGTGTTATTTACATTGAATATTTTTTTTGCCTCTTCCTCATTAATTATTACTGCATTATCCACTGTAAAGCTTCCCTTCTTCTTTAGGATTCCTACCACCTCGAATTCTTTGTGTTGTATCGTCACTTTGCTCCCTACAGCCATCTCTTTTCCAAATCTGTTCCCTTCTGCATAATTTATCCCAAGAACTACCTTATCACTATCACCATCCTTGAGACTTCTCCCTTTCATTACTTCTATTTGAGCTATTGTTTCTGTAGCCTTTCTTTTGCTGCCAGATGGTACTGTTGCAACAAAGGCAGGTTCTGACTTTCCATTGAATTCAAGCAACGAACTTTCAAGAATTCTGCCAATAGCAGTGTCAACACCATTGATATTCTCAATGTAATCAACATATTCTTTTTTTAATGGATTGACTGCACCTTGCCCTGGCGGGCCATAATTCAACCCTGATGCTTGTACGACTAGAATATCTGTGCTTAAGAAGTCAAACTGAGACATTACCACAGTTCTTAAGCCCTCACCAAGGGTTATAAGGGATACCACCGCAGTTATGCCTATAAATATCCCTATTATAGTGAGCCAACTCCTCAAACCCCTATGGACAAGAAAATCGTAAGAAAGGTACAGGTAATCTTTTATCATTTGTTTAGCCCTTTCACTTCTTCTTCGACATATTCCTAATCTTCTTGTAAATAAGGAATAACACTATAGATCCTATTATTGCAAAAATAAAAAGATTATTCTTATTTTGTTTTATCCCCAGGTCCTTTGCGCTTCTTATATCTACCGGAATCTCTATTATCCGGGTATACTCCTTATTATTCGAGTCTGCATAACTTAATTTGAGCAATAAATCCATCTCTTTGCTATTCTTTGCGTTTATCTTGAATTCAATTGTTTCGTAATCGTCTGAAGGAATTTCACCTACATAAACCTTTTCTGGACCGAGTATATCGTAATCTGCCGAAGAGATTAACTCTGCGATTAGAAATTTAATATCTCCAATTCCAGTATTGGCTATACGGATGCTTACTTTGCCTAAGAGATTACCCTCGTAAATATCTGAATTAGATAAACCAATAAAAATCTTGGGTTCTGCTGAGATTCTAAGACTGATAGTATTATTCTCCCTGTATTCATTGCCTATCTCATCAAGGTAGCTTATAGCTAAAGGTACCTTGTATATTCCTTCATCAGAATTCGGTAAGGCTATCACATCAAAACTAACATTCAGAACTTCTTCTCCCTCTATACTCCTAATCTTCTTTTTGGTAGTCTCTGCAGGTGCGAATTGGGAAGGCAACTCCAAATTTATTATGATGTCTCTTAAGGGATGGGGCGCCACATTATACAATCTTATAGTAATAATGCTACTAGAACCAGGTTGAATTTCTGGTGGTGTGATGTTTACACCAAGAATATATAGTGAGGGTCCATATTTTAATTTTTGTTCTCTTAAGGGCGATAAATTCTGGCCGACTACATAAGTTATTGCAAATAATATGCAAATTCCCGCTAAAATCAGATTTAGATAGCCTCTTTTCATTTTTATATTGAGTTAGTAACCCTCCCGTCCTTTAAAAATATTATCTTGCTTGCATTTTTAGCTACATTCTTATCATGAGTAATCACGACTATTGTTTTGCCTTCCTTTCCATGGAGCCTTTTGAGCATGCTTATTATCTCTATTCCAGTTTTGCTGTCAAGATTTCCAGTAGGTTCATCTGCAAGGATTATTTCCGGATTATTTGCCAGCGCCCTTGCTATCGCTACTCTTTGTTGTTCCCCTCCAGAAAGTTCAGCAGGTTTATGATTTTCTCTTTCTTTTAATCCAACAGTTTCAAGAAGTGATGATGCAATCTTTTTTCTTTCAGATTCCTCAACATCTTGGAATATCATGGGAAGCATTACGTTCTCTAGAGCAGTCATTGTAGGAATAAGATTGAATTGCTGGAAGATAAAACCTATGGTCTTACCACGGATTTGTGCTAAACTGCTCTCAGACAATTTAGATATGTTATGCCCTTTTAAATGAATACTTCCTTTTGTCGGTGTATCTAGGCATCCAATCATGTTCATAGTAGTTGATTTCCCAGAACCAGAAGGGCCCATTACTGCAACAAAATCTCCCTTATTAATCTGAAAGTGCAACCCCTTTAATACCGTGACATCAATTTTTCCCAGGTTGTAGACCTTCCATACATTGTCTAATTTTATTAGAGGCATCATTATCTCTTTATTAAATTATTTCATCTTCTTTTCCCTATAAATCTTTCTGTTCTCGCTTGTCCTAACAAGCTTTAAAAATAACTCCCGCTTCACTTTTTTAAGCGGGGGTGGCCCAGCGGCTACGGCGGCTGCCTGCAGAGAGCCTTCTTAAGAAGAAGCCTCGGGAAGAAACGGCAAGCAGCTATTCGAGGGTTCGAGTCCCTCTCCCCGCTTGCAAAAGCTTTAAATCCTTGGATTCCCGATTAACATTATGGCAAACCCATTTGGTATAAAACCTATAAAATTAGGAAATATTTATGGAGTATCTTCGTCTAATTCTTCAAGAAAAGCATTCAAAAAAGGTTTAAGAGAAAAAGTGTGGTTTAGATATATGGGTAATAAAACTTCTGGAAAATGTTATTGTTGCAGATTAGTTCCTATTCATATTACTAATTATGAGGTTGGGCACAACAAATCTGTATATTCTGGTGGTTCAAATCATATCAACAATTTAAGACCTATTTGTAGGGGCTGTAATAGAGGAATGGGGACAAGATCTATTGAATGGTATAGAAACAAATATTATGCCAAGCCTTCTAAGAAGATTAAAACTGCAAAACCAAGAAAGGCAAAGAGGCAATCAAACCCATTTGGTATAAATATAAAGCCTATTAGATTTAGAAGCCCATTCTAACGAGATCCCCGCTTATTTCTCTATTAAAAACATTTAAAAGAATTAATTGTGTGGGGGTAAGATGGATGCAATAAAGATTGAAGGACTAACTAAGAAGTTTGGCGAGTTTACTGCAGTAGATAATATTTCACTCACAGTAAATAACGGCGAACTTTTTGGTATTTTAGGTCCCAATGGTGCTGGCAAGACTACAACAATAAGCATGCTCTCAACATTACTAAAACCCTCTTCAGGGAATGCAGAGATATCTGGATATAATCTCCTTAAAGAGTCAAATTCAATAAGGTTTGTTATAGGGATAGTATTTCAAGAGCCAGCATTAGACAGCAAGCTTACTGGTTATGAAAATCTTGATTTTCATTCCCGAATGTATGGATTAGACAAGAGAGTAAGAGAGCAGAGAATCAAAGAGGGTTTGGCACTTGTTGAACTTTCAGACAAAGCAGATATTTTGATAGAAAATTATTCTGGAGGAATGAAAAGAAGATTAGAGATTGCTCGCAGCTTGATACACGAACCAAAGATATTATTTTTAGATGAACCAACCATTGGTTTGGACGCTCAGACAAGGAGACATATATGGGATTACATAAAAAAGCTTAATGAAAAAGAGCATGTTACAGTGATATTAACAACACATTATATGGAAGAAGCAGAGTATCTTTGTGATAGAGTGGCGATAATCGACCATGGCAAGATAGTCGCGCTTGATACACCTAAAAACCTGAAGGATATGGTCGCTTCAGATATAATCTATCTAGACATTCCCAATCAAAATGTTAGCACCACAGAGTTTTTTACCATACTCAAAAGTTTCAGATGGGTGAAGGGAATAAAATGGAAAGATGGTGGATTGAAACTGAATGTAACTAATGGCGAAACTAGAATTCCCAGAGTTATTTCATTAGCGCATAGATACGGTATCTTCATAAATGCAGTTAATCTGCGCAAGCCCAGCCTAGAGGATGTTTTTATAAGATTTACTGGGAAGACAATCAGAGAGGAGGAGGCAGGCCAACCAGAAAAGGTACCGGAAAATAGGCCAAAGATAGGATTCTAAAAATGAAACTGCACATGCTTAATGCAATATATGTCCTATGGCTAAGAGAGATGAAGAGATTCTTGAGGGCGCGCTCTAGAATCTTTGGTACACTAGCCATCCCTATCCTGTCCATAGTCTTTTTCAATATGGGTCTTTCTGCGGTGGAATTACCAGGTATTCCGAAGGATGTAGATTATGTTAATTTTCTTACACCAGGGATTATTGGAGCAACCATACTATTTTCATCAATGTTTTCCGGTATCTCTGCCTTATGGGATAAGGAGTTTGGATTCTTAAAGGAGATATTGGTAACACCAGCTAGTAGATTATCAATATTTATAGGGAGGGTCGCTGGCAGTGCTACAATCTCACTTGTGCAGGGGGCATTGATATTAGGAATTGCATTATTAATACTCAAAGTCAAGAAACCCTCCTTAGAAGGAATAGTTTTTGCAATACTGTTTATGCTTTTGATTGCAATAGTCTTTATTGGTCTTGGTTTGATTCTTGCTTCTAGAATGTCAGATATTCAGGGATTTAATGTCATAATGGGATTTATTATATTCCCACTGTTTCTTTTGTCTGGTTCGATGGTTCCACTTCAGAGGCTGCCTAAACCAATTTATTATGCCGCTTATTTAAATCCATTAATGTATGGTGTTGATGGATTAAGAGCGAGTCTTTTTAAATTTTCATTATTCCCTAAAACATTTGATTTGATAGTACTTTCATGCATAGCCTTGGTTGTTATTTTAGTTGGAGCATTATTCTTTGAAAGAGAGAAGGCATAAGGTTTATATAAAAAGAAAGGATAACAGAAACATGAAAACAATTAGCAAATCAGACGAAATAACTGCAATCGCTTCCAAACGGGGTTTTTTTTATCAGACAGCAGAGATTTATGGGGGCAAAGCAGGTTTTTTTACATATGGGCATTTGGGCAAGCTAATTAAAAATAACTTTGAGGATTCATGGAGAAATTATTTCTTGAAGCTGGATGATAATTTCTATGAGATACAGGGCAATAATATCCTGCCAGAACAGGTTTTTCAGGCGTCAGGTCATTTACAAAATTTTAATGACCCGCTTGTTGAATGTAAATCCTGCCACTTCAGGTTTAGAGCAGACCAATTTCTTGAGGACTGTGGAATAAAGACAGAGGGATTAAGCGTTGAGGAGCTTAGTGGAGTAATACACAATAACAAACTTAAATGCCCCAAATGTTCCGGCGTATTAGGAGATGTAAGATGGTTTAATATGATGTTCCCAGTTACTATTGGTTTTGCAGAAGAGAAGGCATATCTAAGTCCAGAAACTGCTCAGGCAGCATATATAACGTTCAATCAAGAGTTTGAGGCTACAAGAAAGAAGTTGCCGCTCGGATTAGCAATAATTGATAAGGCATACAGAAACGAGATTTCTCCAAGGCAGCTATTCTTTCGCTTAAGGGAGTTTACACAGGCAGAGCTGCAGATATTTTTTGATCCTGAAGAGATAGGCAAAATTGATGATGCTAAATGGAACAGTATTAAGAAATATGAACTAATTCTTAAGCCATTCAAACAGAATAAATCTCTTAATGTGGGTGTTGAAGAAGCGAATAAGAGATTATCTTTACCAAAGTCTTATGTTTATTACATGGCAAAAATACAACAATTTTATTTGGAAGTCTTAAAACTCCCTGAAAAAAGATTCAGATTTCGCGAGTTGGGAGAAGACGAAAGGGCATTTTATAATAAAATCCACTGGGACATTGAAATTAATTTGGAAACACTTAACGGCTTTAAAGAGGTTGCAGGGATACATTACAGGGCAGATTATGATTTGGGCAGGCATGCAAATCATTCAAAAAAGAATCTTGAGGTATTCTACAACAACAAGAGATTTATCCCTCATGTCCTTGAGTTGAGCTTTGGTGTTGACAGGAATGTTTGGGCTTTCATTGACTTATTTTATAAAAAGGAAAAGGAAAGGGACTTATTCCAGTTTCCAGCAGTTATAGCACCAATAAAGGTCGCGATATTCCCCCTCGTTAATAAAGAGGGGATGGACAAACTTACAATGGAGATTTACGATTCTTTAAAGAGGGATTTTGAATGCTTTTATGATGATTCTGGTAGTATAGGGAGAAGATACAGAAGACAGGATGAGATAGGAACACCATTTTGTTTAACAGTTGATTCAGACAGCTTAAAAGATAAGACAGTAACCCTAAGAGACAGGGACACCATGAAACAAACTCGTGTGAAGATTTCTTCGCTTAAAGATGAGTTGGGGAAACATTTTAAAAACTGATTTCTTTGCAGGATTAAGGGCCCATGGTCTAACGGCATGACACGAGGCTGGCAGTCTTGTGATTCGGGTTCAATTCCCGATGGGTCCATTTTGAGTCAAAATGGACAGTTTGATTGAAAAATTAAAAGAGATACGAGTTCTTGAAAAGCAGAAAGTTGTATTAAAGAGCAAAAAAATCTCAGATTTCTATGTTGATATTAAAAAAGCATATGGTTTTCCTAATATTCTGAATGAAATAGCAACCAAGTTGTATGCTCTAATCCCAGAAGAAGCAAATTGTGTTGCAGCATCTGATTACGGGGGCTTGCCTCTTGCTGTTGCAATAAGCTCTAAATACGAGTTAATCTTAACTCTTATTTGAAA
>CAYSVT010000036.1:4924-7982 GCA_964434685.1 Candidatus Woesearchaeota archaeon | reverse complement strand
AGAAAAAAGAAGGCAGGAGTAATATGCGCATTTCTAAGAAAAAGATACAAGAAATTGCTTGATTTAAAAAATTGGTGTGATTCAAATTTTCAGCTTTTAATTGCAACAATTCTTTCTCAAAGAACAAGAGATGAGAACACCGAAAGAGCAGCATCACAATTATTCAAGATTGCAAGAACTCCGCAACAGATTTTAAAACTGCCAAATAAAAGGCTTCAGCAGCTTATCAGGCCTTCAGGATTTTACAGGCAAAAAGCAAGGAAGATAAAAGAGGTGAGCAGGATTATTCTTGAAAAATACAAAGGCAACGTTCCTTCAAGCAGGGAAAAACTTCTTGAGCTTCATGGTGTTGGTTACAAGACAGCAGATGTTGTTTTATGCTATGGATTTGGCAAGAAAACTATTCCAGTAGATGTGCATGTTGCTGTATGCAGCAAGAGACTCGGCTTAACGAAAAACACAGAACCCGAAAAGATAAGGCTTGATTTGGAAAAGATTGTGCCAGAGAAATGCAAAAGAATTATAAACCTTGGCTTTGTGAATTTTGGGAGGGAGATTTGCAGGACAAGAAAGCCTAAGTGCAGCATATGTGGCTTAAGGTGGATATGCATATATTATAAAAATCTAAATAAAAATGACAAATGATTGCTTGTTTTGCAGGATAATAAACAAGGAAATAGCCTCTCTAATAGTCTATGAAGACAAGAATGTAATAGCATTTCTCGATGTCAACCCAGTTAATCTAGGTCATACACTTGTTTTGCCTAAAAAGCATGTAGACAACTTGCTCAGCATGGACAATAAAACAATTAACTCTGTTTTTCAGGCTGTAAGGGATGTGTCAAGGGCAGTTATGCAAGCCACAAAAGCACAGGGATTCAACGTAGAAATAAATAATTACAGAGTAGCAGGCCAGTTGGTAGACCATGCCCACGTCCACATAGTGCCAAGATTTGAGGGCGATGGGCTAAAGCATTGGCCGGGCAAGAAGATGCCCCAAGAGCAGATTCAACAGATAGCAGGCAAAATAAGAACTTTTTTAAGATAACCCTTGTTCCCTATTCTTATGCCGGTGTAGCTTAGTGGTTAAAGCACAGCTCTCATAAGGCTGTTATCGGAGGTTCAAATCCTCTCACCGGCATTTCATAGCAAAATGTATTATGAAATAAAAACAAGGATTGCAAATCTCATCTCTTTTTTATTTTGCCTTCTTGCGATATTTATAAATTATAGCAGGATTATGACATTCTTTGTTATTGGGTTGTCTGTCATAGAACTTATCCATATATCCTTTGGTGATATCACTAAAAGCTACAGATTGCTTGGAAAGAAATCATTTTCTTTGGTTTATTTTATATCATTAATAATTTTTTCACTTTTATGCCTTATAATATTTTTTATTTTGAGTCTAAACGGGAAAATATACATTGCGTCTATTTTTATAGCATTTATCTTTGACTTCATTGCAAATTACGCCCGTTTTAGAAAAATAAAAAATAGAAGAAAAAAATAAATTCTATTATTACTTCTTTGTAAGGGTTATATCTATTGTGCTGACATTTATCCTTTTGCCTTCTTTGTTATCAAATTCTTCACTGTCTATCTTTATGTCCTTTACTCCAATGTTTTGCTCTTTCAGGAACTTTTTTGAAGTCACCTCTGCGACATCAACTGCCCTGCTTATGAACTTTCCTCTGGCCCTTACTATCACTTCTCTTGCACCCTTAGTTGTAAACTGCATTACTACAGCAGTCACATAGTTCATAAAGGGTTTTCCACCGATAAAAACAGTGTTTTCATTGTTCTTTTCTTTTTCACTCATTTTCTACCTCCTGAATTTTGTTGTTATTGCATTAAAGCAATCTCTTGAATTGCTTATCATTACCTTCTCATCAACCTTGTGATATAACCAGCAATGCTATTCTTCATCTTTTTGTTTGGTATAAGCTTGTCTAAGACTCTTTTGTTCTTCTCAAAACTATCCGAAAAAATCGTTCTTTTTACTTCTATAAGCTTTTTTGCTGTTTTCTTTATTAACAATGATTTTACTCTGCCCATTTTAGGTAAGTTGTCTTAAAAAGACATAGCTTTTAAAAGTTTCTATTTTCCCAACTATTCTTTTGCTTATCTCCCCATTTATAAGCAACAGCACGGGAATTCTCGCAGTCTGTCCCTTGTGATAGGCAAGACTCAGGTCTGTTTCGTTTACAGTCTTTTTGTCTTTGGCAATCATAATCATTTCCATTTCACCTATGCTTGAGTTCAGAGCCACTCTGAGTGAAATCTCCTTCTTCTTTTTATGGATCTCACCCACTATTCTTATCTTGTTTGCATTTAAGTATTCATGCACCCTTCTCTCGAAATTTGTTCCGGGTGTTATCTGACTTTCCTTCTTTAATGCTTCTGCTTTCTCCATCCTTTTTTCTTCTTTAGGGGCAGGCTCTTCAACCTTAACCTTCTTTTCCCTTATTAGCTCGTTCAGTATCCTTATTACTTCTTCTTTTGGCAACGAATTAATCCTCCAGAATATCTTCTCATCTTGGCCAATGCTTATCTTTATAGGGATTGCGAAATCTTTTATGCTGCGTAAAGCAACACGATGGGCTGGTTGCAGTTTTTCATCTTCTAAAACACCCTTCTTCTTCAATAGTGAAAAGGCTTCGCGCTCTTTTTCAGGCAGATAATTGGTGAAATTTTCTAATAGTGCCTCTTGTCCAGGCAGAAGGTAAAGGGGGGAACCGCCTACCTTGAGATTGCTTACCTTAACAGTCTTATTAGAAATCATCTCAGAGAGTATTGCAGAAGTGAATATTGTTTCCATCTTTATCTCTCTTGCAACCTGTATAGGGAGCATTGGTCCCTTCTCCTTGATTATATTCGCAATCTGAGATTTCTTTTCATCAACATTGATCATGCCCTGTAAGACACCTACGGTTTCTTATCAATTTCCATTTAAGAGTCTATGGTTTCTTATTAATTTCCCTTATAAATGTTATGGCCTCTCCCATGCCACTTCATAATAAGTTACATCCCCTTCCTCATCAACTATACCCATTAG
>CAYSVT010000036.1:0-4914 GCA_964434685.1 Candidatus Woesearchaeota archaeon | reverse complement strand
TAATTAAGGTTTTTTCCAAGCTATTTCATAATAAGTCACATCATTCTCATCATCTACTATCCCGATTAATAATTTTTTGCGCGTAGAATGTGCAACCCTATTTTTAGCAGCAAATTCGTGCCAGGTTAATCCAGTTGATTCGTAAACTGGATATAGAATCCATTTTGCGTGTTCCTCACCCGGCTTAATACCCCTTCCATAAACACGAAAATCTGCCCCAAATTTTAATGCTGTTTTTACAATATATCCCCTGCTCCTCATGTCTTTGAACACGCAGTATCTTGTATGAAAATTCTTTTCAAGTTTTTGTGCATCCTGCATGAAGGAGTTAATGCTTAATCTCTTCTTCCCACAATAGACACTCATACTGCCCTTTTCCAGAAGATAAAGAGCCTCCACTAAAGAATAATACACCTTTCCGTCTTTCGATTCGCCAAACCTGCTTTGCTCATAAACTGAAAATGCCTCTTTTGCATTACTGAAGACTCTGTCCCCGACTAGAACTGCCTTAAATGCCCTGGTTTTGGCACTCTTCGGTTTGTTTGCGATGTCTTCCTTTTTCATAATTAATATAATTAAAAACCATATTTAAATCTTGCCAAGAAAAAGGATTTAAAGCACCAAATCCTTGAGACTATATGGCAATTGAATTAACCCTTTTAGGCACATCTGATGCAATCCCTACAGCAGAAAGGAATCACATATCTATCCTGATTAGATATAAGAACGAATCCATACTGGTTGACTGCGGGGAGGGCACACAGAGGCAATTCAGATTTGCCAAAATCAACCCCTGCAAACTCACTAAGATACTCATCACACACTGGCATGGTGACCATGTTTTAGGACTGCAGGGATTATTGCAAACACTTGCCCTTAATAACTACAACAAAACGCTCGTGATATACGGGCCAAGAGGAACAAGGAGATTTATGGATTTGATATTGAGGGTATTTGTTTTCGCAGGCAAGATAGACTTAGAGGTTAAAGAGGTGGAATCAGGTGTTTTTTTTAGGGATAAAGACTTCTTTTTGGAGGCGTTACCACTTATACACGGAGCCCCATGCTTAGGTTATATCTTCTCAGAAACAGATAAGAGGAAGATGGATGTAACAAAACTTAAAAGATTGGGTGTTAATGGAGAGTTAATTGGAGAATTGCAAAGAGGGAATGAGGTAAGAATTGGCAATAGGGTAGTAAAACCAGGAGAGGTAAGTAATATAAGAAAAGGGAAGAGGATTGCATTTATTCTAGACACAAGATTGTGCGATAATTGTTATAAACTAGCAAAAGATGCTGACTTGTTGGTAAGTGAGTCTATTTTCCTGTCGCAAGAGGAAAAAAAGGCTTTTGAGTATAAACATCTGACAGCAGAACAGGCAGCAAATATCGCAAAGGAGTCAAATGCCAAGAATCTTATCCTAACACACATAAGCCAGAGACATGAGAAGGAAAAACAAAAACTGATAGAGGAAGCCCAAAAAATATTTAAGAACACAAAATTAGCAAGGGATTTTATGAGGATTGAGATATAAACTCTTTTATTTTTTTAATGAAATTAGTCAAAAATAGTGTAGCGGAAAGGGCTTTGTTCATGACGAGTTTCTCTTAGATGTTTCATGATTAATATCTCCCTTTCATAAAACTTGTCGATTTGCTTTTGATTCCTTTTGTCAACAAATTTAATATGTTTTGGGATAGATTCTCTCCCACTCATTTGCTCCCCTTGCGCAATATTAGCAACATAATCTTCTATCATAAATTTAAGAATAATTAATAGAATTTAAGCTTTATCGTTGTAAATTATCTATTTCTTTTTGCCCTTCACAATCCTTCCCTCTTCCTCCTTCATTCTCAGTTTTTCTTCAAGACCCATCTTTTCCAGTAATTCCTTATATCTGTTTCTTATTGTCACTTCAGTAATGCCTGCAACATCTGCTACTTCCCTTTGAGTCTTCTTTTCATTGTTTAGCAATGCAGCAACATATAATGCCGCTGCAGCAATTCCTGCAGGCCCCCTTCCAGATGTCAATTCTGATATCTCTGCCTTTTTCAATATCTTTAATGCATCACTTTGTGTTTTTGGAGAAAGATGAAGTATAGAAGAGAATCTTGAGATGTAATCTCTAGGGTTTGAGGGGGTTACCTTGATGGCAAGCTTTCTTGTGATGAATCTGTAAGTCCTGCCTATCTCCTTTCTTTCTACATCAGACGCATTAGCAATCTCATCTAATGTACGAGGAATGCTGTATGAACGGCAGGCAGCATAAATGCATGCAGCAATTACAGATTCCATACTTCTACCCCTGACAAGCCCTCTTTGTAATACGAAATTATACACACGAGCAGACTCTTCTCTTACAACATTGGGCAGATTAAGGAATGATGCCACTCTCCGCAATTCAGACATAGCCAAACGCAAATTTCTTTCAATGCTTGTTGATACCCTTTCCTGCCATTTCTTAAGCCTTAGAAATTTGCGTGTTTGTTTTGAACCCTCTAACCTGTAAATATCAGAAATCTCCCCTATGTTGGTAGTTAATCCCTTATCGAATTTTTGCATACTTAATGGCGCGCCACCCCTTCCCTTCTTTTCTCCCTCTTCAAACTGCCCCCATTCCTGTCCCAAGTCAACCATTTTCTCTTCTACGACTAATCCACAGCCATGGCAGATTACCTCGCCCTTCTGCTCATCGTATGTCAAGTCTATACTTCCACATTCTGGGCATTTCTTGATAAACGGCATTTTATAGAACCCCTTTTTATTTAGGAATATTTATAAATATTTCGTTTTTGCCTTTATAAATCTTTCGAAACCCTTTAAAAGTTATTCAATGAGAATTGCATTAACACTCGCTTCCTGGCTTGGGCGGTTGGTTATTCTTGCATTTCCAATTTCTGTTTCTATTATTGCCCCCTTTATTAGACGGTTAGTCCTTGCAAGAAATTTATTAGCGGGTGTTTCAACGACATTCTTAATCTTCGTAATCTGGCATTTCTTTGTTTTTGGGTTTAAAACATTCGCCTTGTCTGTTGTTAGCAGGACTGTCTTTAATTTTCCACCCCTAGTCCTTAATATCTTCTTCTTTTCCTTCCCCAATTTTGTCGCACGTGGTTTTCCAGGCAGCTCATGCAACCTTCTCTTTCTTATTTTTTTGTATTTTCCACCAGAGGGCTTTCTTCCAAGTTTCATAGAAATTCCTTGCCAGAGCCATTTAAATACTTTACTCAGCGAACCTTTGCACAAGAATTACCTTTTCATAAGCATATGAAATATCTGTACCAATATTCTTCCAAGAGTTAAGCATATTATCAAAATGTCCGCGGTCCATCCTATTCACATAAAAATATCCTAAGACACTTTCTATATGCCTTTCTAGAGACAAATTTCCTTCAGAGAATCCGGTATTCTCCGTAGAATACTCTCCATGATAAAAGAGATTATGGTGGCATACTGATCCAAATAAGTGATTGTTGCCTTTGAGCATCTCCTCAAGAATGAATTGTGCATGCCTTTGTGCACTGTCACTCATCTCTTCATGAACATGCAAGGGATTCCTGCCGTAGTTTTTTCTTATCTCATTTACCCTGCTTAGTATAAAATACCTTATTTCCACCACTTAAATTAAGGGAACAATTAAGATAAATGCTTTTTGATAAGAAAGGTTTAAAAACTATGATTGCAAGACTAAAAGATGGTTAACGGCGTTGAAAGACCGCTTGATTTGCTTAACTTATCGAGGGGGAAAGAGATTTTAGTGCATCTGAAGAATGACAAGCAGATGGTAGGAACATTGCTGGCTTTTGACATACACATAAACATTGTAATGGACAACACAAAAGAGATACAAGGCAATGATGTCAAGAGAAATATTGGTCTGGCATTTGTTCGGGGAGACACAATAATCTTTATCTCTCCTTCAGCTCAGCGGACCTAAGGTTTCTAACATAAATTTTTATAGTGCTACTTTCTCCTAATTTAGAAACCTTATTCCAACAGGGGCTATTGTCATCTTTAAAGGAAGGTGATTGTGAGGAAACATAGTTTCCTACATATGCGGGGGTGCCGGAGCGGTCAAACGGGTCAGGCTTAGGTTAGACAAAGTCTGAAACTTTGTTTCAGAGGCAACCTGATGGCTTAGTGCCTACATAGGTTCAAATCCTATCTCCCGCATTAATCAATGTTGGGAGGACTCTTTAACCATCCCAAAGATGGCATTAGAAATCTTTTCCTGCCCCGCTTCACTCTTTAGAATCTCTTCTTCATTCTTATTGCAGATAAAAGCCGTTTCAACGAGTATTGATGGCATTTCCGCATCTTGAAGAACGGCAAAGTCGGCACCTTTAACCCCCCTGTCCCTAGTGCCTATAGCGCTTGTGATCTTTTGCTGTGTTAAATATGCCAATGACTTGCTTTGTTCTGCAAATTCATTTGTTTTGTAACAATCTTCTATTTTGCATGTGTCTTCTACACCATTTGTCAAGGCTCCCTTAAAACATTCACAGAATACGTAAGTTTCAGTCCCATCTGCACCAATAAGAGGAATATACTGACGAAGATTGCAAAGTCGCATAGAATTTGCATGGAGGCTTATAAACAAATCTGCCCTTTCACTGTTTGCTTTCCCAATTCGGTGTGCAAGAGATAAATCTGGAGAATCAGCTTCCCTAGTCAATATAACCTTGAACCCTGCGTTTTCTAATTTATTCTTTAATTTTTTTGCTATTGACAACATTAAATCCTTCTCACACGAGCCACTTGGGCCGCATGCACCAGTGAACTTCTCTTTCCCACCATGACCCGGGTCAAGTACTATCTTTCGGAGTTTTTTTTCTGAAGAAGCTTCATTCAAATTTTTTTTTTCGTCGATAGAAGAAGGGCTACATCTTTTATCTTCGGGGTAATTCTTAACC
>CAYSVT010000035.1:3815-8040 GCA_964434685.1 Candidatus Woesearchaeota archaeon | reverse complement strand
GGCCGACAGATTCTTTAAAATCGGCTGGGTCGCTGGTAATGAGGGCACGGAATATCGACTGCGGATGCTAAACGATGCGGACTCCGAAGTTGTGACCATCATGAATAGCGGCAACGTCGGCATCGGGACGGATAGTCCGGATAGTAAGTTAGATATTGAAAACACGTATGCTGAAATGAGGTTTACTTCAACTTCTGGAAGGACCTACAGAGTAGGGGAAGTTTATACTGGAAGTATTTTTTCTGTTTATGATGTAGGTACTTCGAATCCTATCTTTAATATAGCTGGAGCGACTGGCAACGTCGGCATCGGAATAACATCACCTGGGGCAAAATTACAGGTGAGTGGTGGTGATGTGGCTGTTACGACCCAAGGAAATGGCATTATACTTAAGGCTACGAATGGCGCTAACTGTTACAGGCTCACTGTAGATAATTCCGGGACAATTAGCACTAATACTGTAACATGCCCCTAAACAAGATAGTCACAAGGCTTAAAAATCAAAAAAAATAAAGAAGATGATAGATAAAATAAAACCAAACAAACATAAATTGCTTGTTGTTATTCTTGTAGTTTTGCTTTTAATTGCTGTTGGCTACATAATTTATGACAAGGTGCAGCAAAAAAGGCAGGCTCAATTGTATAATGCATTGCAGCAGGGATACAATCAAGGATTATACAATGCTGTTGTTTCTCTTTACCAACAAACAGAGGAATGCAAGGTTACAGCAATAACGCTTGGAAATTTAACAAGACAAGTTGTAGATGTTGCATGCATACAGCAAGCATCAAAATAATAGTTATTGAGAAGAGAATCAAATGCGACAACAAGAATTGTGTAATTAAATAAAAGGATATTGATGCTATAAAATTTGTGTAATTAAATAAAAGGATATTGATGCTATAAAATAAAAGATATGTGGGATAAAAAGGGTTTGGATAAATAATTAAAATAAATCAATTATATTTTAAAATGCTGCTTAAAAGAGATAGAAAGGCAGTTTCTACTATTGTTGGGACTGTTATGATAATTCTTGTCACAGTTGCAGCTGGCACAGTAGTATGGCGGGGATTAATGCCCACTATCAGCAAGAATATCCAGATAGGGCAGGAATGCTTAGATGCAAGGTTAAACATTGATACGCAATCTGGCTATACATGCTATGATGAATCTACTGGAATGACAACCGTTGTTGTTTCAAGGGGTCCTGAAGAGTTTAATCTTAATGGTATCCTTCTCAGCTTAAAGAGCAGGGGCTCAGCATATGCTTATATTGTAATGAGCAGCGATTATGCAGCTTATGCTGGAGACTTCCAGTGCGAAATACAACAGGTATGTGATGAGGGTTACAGTGATATACTTCACATTAATGCCTTGACAAATTCACATCTTGAATTGTCGAATAATACCGAATATATCAATAATTATAAAGTGTGTTGTAAAAGCATATCTGCCACAGTTAACAGCACATGTGAAAAAAACAGGACTGGAAGCGAACCAACTCCCTTGTTTTACTTATACAATCAAACCAATTCCCATGCCGCTTATGGTAGTCCGCCTACTCCTTATAATTCGACAATTTGCCTGAATTTTACATCTTCAACATCAACACCCTATGGGGCGGAGTGCAGTTATGAAGACAAATGCACAGGAGGAAGCACATGTGTATTAGGGTTAGCACAAGAAACAAACAGTCATGTTGGGGACTGTGCTACTAGCGGTTACAAGAAGATATGCTGTGGTATATACAATCAAACATTAGGCAAACAAGAGAAGGCATACATTACAAAATGGGGCGCACAATATCCTATCGCTTATGGAAAGTTGCCTGGGCAGAATGAGGCAAACAAGTTTGTGGTGGATGGTGAAGCAACTGAGGTTAGTGTCACTCCAGTAATCAAAGTGGGAATAAATGAGAGATTATGTGCAGTAACTGCCAAAGTGACTATCCCCAAGTGTGCTACTTCTTAATTTTTACCTTTTTCCTTGGTTGTTCCAAAAATCAAAATTAAAATTTTGCCTATGGAAGCCTTATAAAGGCAAAATTTTGGCAGAAAGGTTTTTAAATAAGCGTTCATTTTTTCCTGTATAACTTGCATTTTGAGCCCATTTTTTGGGGCTTTTCAGAGCCTTCTAAGCGCTTTGAAAATAGGGATAAGGATATTATCGCCTATTTAGAGAAATCTAAAACAAAAAACAGCAAAAAAACAAGAAAATGGCAGAATCAAAGGAATCAGGAAAGAAATATACTGCAGAGGAGATTAAGGTACTGGATGGTTTAGAAGGAGTAAGAAAAAGGCCTGCCATGTATATAGGCAACACTGGCAAGGAGGGCTTGCACCATTTGGTTTATGAGGTTGTTGATAACTCTGTAGATGAGGCACTTGCTGGAGCGTGCACCAAGATTATTGTGCAGCTTAACAAGGATGGCTCTGTGACTGTTGAAGACAATGGAAGAGGCATTCCGATAGAAGAGCACAAGCAAACCAAAAAATCTGCCCTTGAAACAGTGATGACAATGCTTCATGCTGGCGGCAAGTTTGACCACAAGGCTTATGTGATATCTGGTGGCCTGCATGGTGTTGGAGTTTCTGTGGTTAATGCACTATCTAAGGAATTGATTGTGCAGGTAAAAAGGGATGGTAAGATTTATGAACAGAAGTATACGAGAGGAAAGGCTGTTGGGGATGTAAAGGTTGTTGGTAAGTCCGATGCTACAGGCACAACTGTGACATTCTGGCCTGATGATGAGATATTCTCTGTATTGAATTTTGATTTTTCAGTGTTGTCAACAAGAATGAGGGAGCTGGCATTCTTGAACCCGGGCTTGAAAATTGTGCTAAAGGATGAGGTAAAGCAGAAGCAAGAGGAATTTGTGTATGCTGGCGGCTTGGTTGAATTTGTGAAATGGCTTAACAAGTCCAAAGAAGCACTTCATAAGCCTATATACTTCAAGAAGCAGATGGACAGTACAATTGTTGAGGTTGCTGTGCAGTATAATAACTCTTATCTCGATAACATATTCGGCTTTGTGAATACTATAAATACAGTTGAGGGTGGGACGCATATTGCGGGGTTCAAGACCGCATTGACAAGGGTGATTAATAATTATGCACAGAAGAACAAGATAATCAAGGATGAGGCAATAACAGGCGATGATGCTAGAGAGGGATTGACGGCGATAGTCAGTATAAGGATAAAGGAGCCGCAGTTTGAAGGCCAGACAAAGACAAAATTAGGCAATTCTGAAGTTAAGGGATTTGTCGATTCTATTGTTACTACACACTTATCAGAATTCTTTGAGGAAAATCCCTCTATAGCAAAGGCTATTGCAACCAAGGTGGCATCTGCGGCAAAGGCTCGCGAAGCTGCGAAAAAGGCTCGTGACTTGGTAAGGAGAAAAAATGCGTTTGGTTTGTCTGGCTTGCCAGGGAAACTTGCAGATTGCTCAAGCAAGAAAAAAGAGGAAACTGAACTTTTTATTGTTGAAGGCGAGAGTGCGGGGGGTAGTTCACGACAAGCACGCAACAAGGAATTTCAGGCTGTGCTGCCGCTGAAGGGAAAGATTCTGAATGTTGAAAAGGCTGCCCCTGTGAAAGTATTGTCAAGCGAGGAGATAGTTAATTTGATTTTAGCTATAGGGGCTGGTGTTGGAGAAGAATTTGATATTGAAAAGATGAGATATTCAAAGGCGATAATAATGACTGATGCAGATGTTGATGGGCAGCACATTAAAACATTGCTCTTAACATTGTTTTTCAGATACATGCCAGAGCTAATTGAGAATGGAAGGGTGTTTATTGCTGTACCTCCCCTTTATAAGATAAGGAAGCACAGGGACCACTATGTTTATTCTGATATTGGCTTGAAAAGGGCATTAATGCACCTCGGACAGGGCAAGAATGTTAATGTTCAGAGGTTTAAGGGACTTGGAGAGATGAACCCTCAACAATTATGGGAAACCACAATGAACCCAAATACAAGGACATTAAAGAAGGTAACGATGGAGGATGCTGTTGAGGCTGATAGGATATTCAGCATCTTGATGGGTGATGAGGTTGAGCCAAGAAGGCAGTTTATTGAGGAGCATGCAAAGGATGCAGTTTTGGATGTGTAAAATGACACTTGCTGGAAGAATAGGTGAGATAATAAGAGAGAAGGCACAAAACAAGGACAGATTTGTCATTGAATTAAGCGGCAAGGATTTTGATAACAGAGAGGATA
>CAYSVT010000035.1:0-3715 GCA_964434685.1 Candidatus Woesearchaeota archaeon | reverse complement strand
AGGAATGGAGGATACAGAAAGTAAGCAAAATGGCTGAAGAAGAAAAGAAGAAAGCTGATGAAAATAAGGAAGAAGAGAAAGACGAAATTGTAGAAGAAGAAAAGGAGAAGCAGATAGATACTGAGATTACAGATGAGATGCAAAGGGCATATATAGACTATGCGATGTCAGTCATAGTTTCAAGGGCATTGCCTTCCTGCGAGGATGGTTTAAAGCCTGTGCAGAGGAGAATTCTTTACGCAATGAACGCTATGGGGCTTGATTCCTCAAAACAGACGAGGAAAACTGCGAGAATTGTTGGTGAGGTTCTTGGCAAGTTCCACCCACACGGGGACATGGCTGTTTATGACACATTAGTAAGAATGGCTCAGGATTTCTCTCTAAGATATCCTTTGATTGAGGGACAAGGCAATTTCGGTTCTCTTGATAACGACCCCCCAGCTGCAATGAGATATACCGAAGCCAAATTAAACAAAATTGCTGATGAGCTCCTTGAAGACATTGATAAAGACACAGTTGAATTCGTGCCTAATTTTGATAATTCGTTAAAAGAGCCTTCCCTGCTTCCAGCAAGATTGCCTAATCTGCTGTTGAATGGTGCAACAGGGATAGCAGTCGGTATGGCGACAAATATACCGCCACACAATATAGTCAACGTATGCAATACTATCACCTCCTACATAAACACGCCTGCTATTGAGATTGACAAGTTGATTGAAACAATTGAGGGCCCTGACTTTCCCACTGGGGGATACATCGTTTCTGCTGATATCCCCGTACTATACAAAACAGGAAGGGCATCCCTTACTGTAAGAGGCAGGCTCACAACAGAGGATCACAAGGGCAGAGAAAGCATAATAATTACTGAAATTCCCTATCAGATAAATAAGACAAACCTTATTGAAAAGATTGCATCTCTTGTGCAGGAGAAAAAGCTGCCGGATGTTTCTGACTTGCGTGATGAGTCAGCAAGGGGCAAGATGAGAATTGTAATTGAATTAAGGAGGGGAGCAGACTCAAAATTCACGATAAACAGGCTTTACCAATATACTGAACTGCAGACGAGATTCGATGCAGTAATGCTTGCGCTTGTTGACGGTTCACCTAAAATCCTGAATTTAAAAGAGATTGTCAAGGTATATGTTGACTATCGTGTTGGTGTTGTGAAAAAAAGGACAAAGTTTGATTTGGAAGAAGCTGAAACAAGGAAGCATATTGTTGAGGGCCTGATTATTGCCCTGAAGAATCTCGATGCGGTTATAGATACAATCAAAAAAAGCAAGAATGCAACTGAGGCAAATGAGGCATTAGTAAAAAAATTTTCTCTTTCTGCAAAACAGGCTCAGGCAGTCTTGGAAACAAGGTTGCAGCAATTGACTAGCCTTGAGCAAGACAAACTAAGAGAAGAAAACAAGAAGCTTGAAGATAAAATCAAGGAACTGAGAAGGATTCTTGCATCTGAAGAGGAGATTCTCGCAATAATAAAGAAGGAGCTTTCTGACTTAAAAAGGCAGTATGGCGATTCTAGGAGGACTACTCTCTTGCAAAGGATTACAGAGATAAGTGAGAAGGATTTGATAGAGAAAAAGAATGTCGTTGTAACGATAACTGAAAAGGGATATGTAAAGAGAATTGGTGAGAAGGTGTATCAGGAGCAGAGAAGGGGCGGGAAGGGGGTTATAGGTGCCGATTTATCAACAGGTGATTTTGTAAAGCAGCTGATTACCTGCAATACTCATGATTATTTGTTATTCTTCACAAACAAAGGCAAGGTTTACTGGCTTAAGGCATATGAATTGCCTGAAGCTGAAAGGTATGGCAAGGGCAAGGCATTGATGAATCTGCTGAATTTGAAAGAAGAGCAGGTAACCTCAGTTATTCCCGTAAGCAAATTTGAAGATTATCTATTAATGGTTACTAGGCTTGGGCAGGTAAAGAAGCTGCCGCTGAATGCACTAAGCCATCCACGCTCAACAGGTGTAAGGGCAATTAATCTGCCTCTTGACAATTCTGATATGTTAATTGATGTGCAGAGGATAAAGGAAAAACAGGATGTCATACTTGTGACTGCGAAGGGCAAGGCAATAAGGTTCTCTGCAGAAGAGGTAAGGGCAATGGGAAGGGCTTCCTATGGTGTAAATGGGATAGACCTTGAAAAGGGTGATTTTGTTGTCTCACTTGAAGTGCTGCCTGAATCTGAAGAAGAGAAAAAGAAGATGTCTGTGCTTACTGTAACAACTACTGGATTTGGAAAGAGGAGTGAGATTGAGGATTACAGGAAAACATCAAGGGCATGCAAGGGTGTAATCAATATAAATCTTGATAGTGATAAGAGAGCCATAGGTAGTGTTGTTACAACTGTTTCTGTCGCAGACGATGACAGCATTATTGTAACAACTGCAAGGGGCATGGTGATAAGAACTAATGTGAAAGACATTAGAGTTATGAGCAGGAATACGCAGGGTGTAAGGATTATCAAGTTGCAGGAAGGCGATTCTGTGACTGATTTGGTTAAGGCAAATAAACTGGCTGAGGAATAGAAGGAGATAAGAGATTCTAACAAGATTTTTCTGATTTGAGTTTGATATAAAAAACTGATGGTCTGGGGTTCAAGTCCCTCTGGAGGCTTTGCACTTCTGGTTCAAAGCCCTTATTTATTATATCAATAAAGATAATCTTTTAAGTCAGAACATTCTACTAAAATAATGGTTAAGCAGATACTTCTGCTCAAACTACAGAATTTAAAAGAGAGGCATTATATATAAAAGGGGAGTGATTTTGTCTTTTAAGATTGTGAAAGATATGAATAAATCAAGATGAAATTTTATAAAAAAGAAATTCACGATTTAATCAAAGCGTGGTTTTTTATTTCTTTAGCCTTTGCCATATTGTTTTCAGGAGAAATTTTTGCCTTCCAGATTGTAAGATTAATAACTTATTTTATAATTTCTGCTTTAACAGTTGGAATTGCTTTTTTATTTCATGAGATGATGCATAAAGTAATAGCACAAAAATATAATTATCGGGCAGAATTTCGGGCTTTCGATAAAATGTTATGGCTTGCTTTAATTATGTCTTTTTTTGGTTTTATAATTGCGGCACCCGGGGCTGTAGTGATTCATGCATTTAATATTTCAAAAGAAAGAAATGGAAAAATTTCCTTAGCAGGGCCTTTGACAAATCTGGTTCTTGCATTATTCTTTCTGTTCTTGTTATTCTTGATAAATACTACTGGAATATTTAACATATTTTTAAATTTTGGATTTAAGATAAATTCTTTTCTTGCGTTATTTAACCTAATTCCTGTAATGCCCTTTGATGGAAGAAAAATTTTAGACTGGAATAAAGCAGTTTATATTACCATTACGATTTTTGCTTTGATTTTATTTTTTCGCCGCCGCGGCGAAGAAAAAAGAAAACATCAAGATTGGCTAGTAAGCGCGCTTTACTTAGTCGTTGCCCTGATAATGTTTTTAGTTTTAAGCGTAACAAACACCCGCGGCGCTTACGTCGGCCTAGGCGTAATTTTTTTATTATTTTTCGCTCTTTACGCTTTTTACAGCCAAAGCAAAAAAATAAAAAAATACAGTTTAATCGCCGCCGTCTCGGCGGTTGCCTTAATAGTTTTAATATTTTCATTTCCGCAAAGCAATTTAGTAAAAAATACGCCGATTTTAAGAACCGCGGCGCAAATTTCTTCAAAGCAGGTTACTTT
>CAYSVT010000034.1:3092-8072 GCA_964434685.1 Candidatus Woesearchaeota archaeon | reverse complement strand
CTACATACGACTCATCATCAGAAATAGGTATAAAAACCGGAATCCCGTATTCTTTTTGAAAATAGAGGTTAGTATCAAAAACTACTTTGTGCCCAATATGTAGAGAGCCAGAAGCATTTAACCCAGAAACAATCGCACATTTTTCTCTTTTCTTTAAAGCCTTGAAGAATTTATCAAAATCCCTATGAGAATATATAAGTTCTTTTTTAAAAGTATAGAACTCAGGTAGATCTTTTAATTTAGAGATTCTGACAGCTCCAAATTCTTTTACAAGTTTTTCATTGTCTATTGCAAGTTCTGTTTCCATTTTTACCCATCCCCCTCCATTTCTTTAATAGCTCGATCAGGAGATTTTAATTTATAAACCCTTTTTTTCTGGTCCACTTCTCCAGAAACTTCCCATGGCGTGACTTTAAACTCTTTTTTTGGCATTTTTGTTCCTTTCCTATGAAAACTTTTAGTTTTCAGAGCCCAAGAAGCTTTGCTTCTTTTGGTTCCAAAATTCTTTCTTTATAAAAGAAAGAAGCTCGATTTATAAATCTTGTCAAGAAATAAGAAAAATTTAATAAGATTCAAGGATTAAACTAGACATGAGATGGGTGTTACGCTCAAAAATTCATAACGCAACAGTAACTGAATCTAATTTAGAGTATATTGGCAGTATAACTATTGATGAGGATTTAACAGAAAAGGCAGGTTTTTGGCCTGGTGAGAAGGTTCTGGTTGTCAGCAATACATCTGGAGCAAGATTGGAAACATACGTAATTACTGGCAAGAAAGGTTCAGGAGTAATTTGTATGAATGGTGCTGCCTCACACCTAATCAAAATAGGGGAAAAGATAATTGTAATGGGTTTTGAGTTGACTGACAAACCAATCAAACCAAAAAATATACTTGTTGATGGAAATAACAGGTTTGTAAAATTTTTGTAGGCATACCTTAACTTTACCCTCTTATTTTTCACTCTAATACTACCAGAATTAAAATGACTCAGATTAAAGAAGCGCAAAAGGGCGAAATCACAAAAGAGATGGAGTATATTGCTAATGGGGAAAATATAGATGTTAACACAATAAAAGAAAGAATAGCAGAGGGTTTGATTGTTGTTCCAGCTAACCCAGACCATAAAAATCTAAGGCCAGTGGGGATTGGTTACGGATTGAGAACAAAGGTTAATGCAAACATAGGCACGTCCCCGATAAAATCAGATTTAGAAACTGAATTAGCAAAATTAGATGCAGCGGTTAGGGCAGGTACAGATACTGTCATGGACCTAAGCCTTAGTGGAGATTTGAATAGAATAAGAAGGAGAATTATTAAAAATGCCAGTGTTCCAGTTGGAAGTGTCCCTATTTATCAAGCAGTAATCGAGGCAGGGAATCCAGAATCCCTCACTCTAGAAAAATATCTGGAGGTTTTTGAGAGGCATGCAAGGGACGGAATTGATTTTGCTACTGTTCATGCAGGTGTTACCCTTGAAGCATTGCCCTTACTTGAAAAGAGGTTGATGCCTGCAGTGAGCCGAGGAGGCAGCTTTTTAGTAAATTGGATGAAAAAACACAATAAGCAGTCCTTCTTGTACGAATATTTTGATGAAGTCTTGAACATTGCAGGAAGATATGACGTTACAATAAGTTTAGGAGACGGTTTAAGGCCCGGATGCATTGAGGATGCAACTGATGAGGCGCAGATTCATGAATTAAAAATTTTGGGCAAGCTTGCAGGAAGATGCAGGGAAAGGGGAGTGCAGGTAATGGTGGAGGGCCCAGGGCATATTCCCTTGAATGAGATAGAGAAAAACATCAAGCTTCAGAAAGAAATCTGCAGGAATGCACCATTCTATGTTTTAGGGCCTTTGCCGACAGACTTGGCTGCAGGTTATGACCATCTTGCTTGTGCAATTGGTGGCGCTTTAGCTGGAATGTATGGAGCAGACTTTCTCTGCTATGTAACACCCAAGGAGCATATAGGCCTGCCTGATGTCGAGGACGTTAGGGAAGGAGTCATTGTGACAAGGCTTGCAGCGCATATTGCAGATATTGCAAAGGGAATTAAAAATGCAAAGGAGGCAGACAGAAGAATGTCAGAGGCTAGAACAAACTTAGATTGGAAAGCAATGGAGCGTTATGCCCTTGACCCAGAGAAATTTAGGGAATTGGTAAGGGATGAATGTAAGAACAATCCTGAAATCTCTAAATACTGCTCAATGTGTGGGTCGTATTGTACTGAAAAGAAAAAATAAATAATTTGAGAATGAATGTGGAGACATAAGATTTATTAAGTATTTTTCTTTTTTGTGGTAATGTTTGAGGAAGAGATAAAAGAGGCAATTAGCAAGGCATTAAACAAGGATAAAAAAGGCATATTTTTGGAAACCCCTCCAAAAAAGGAGTTTGGAGATTTGGCATTTCCCTGCTTCTCTCTTGCAGGGGAAATGAAGAAAAATCCAATAGATATTGCAAGGGAGCTTTCTGAAAAAATCAAGCCATTATTGCCACGGGAGGTCTCTGTAAACGTTGCAGGGGAGTATATCAATTTTTTTGTGGAAAAGGGGATTCTTGCAGAAGCGATTGTAGAGGAAGTGATAAGCAATGGCAGCAAATATGGCAGCAGCAATATTGGCAGGAACGAAACTGTTCTTGTTGAGCACACTAGCATAAATCCCAACTCGCCGCCACACATAGGGCATGTGAGGGGTGCACTAATAGGCGATTCAATAGTAAGAATTCTAAAATTTCAGAATTATAAGACAGAGGTTCATTACTATATAAATGATGTAAGCAAGCAAGTGGCACTGCTGGCACTTGTAACCAAGGGCAGGGAGAAGTTTGATGGTATGCTTGGATTATATGTCAAGGCTGCAAAGAAGATGGAAAAGGACAAAAAATTTGAGGCAGAGGTATTCAATATTCTGAAGCAGTTTGAGGAGAATGATACAAAGACAGTCAAGAAGGTAAAGTGGATTGTTGATACATGTGCTAAGGGGCAGTTGAAGATTATATCTAAACTGGGAATAAGACACGATTTTTTTGATTATGAATCAAAATACCTAAAAAATCTTGATAAGCTTGTTGCACAGCTCGAAAAAACAAATAAGCTATTCAGGGATGAAGCAGGAAGAATTATACTTGACCAGCATAATTATGGCTTTGATAATGAAATGAAAGAGCCACTGCTTGTGCTGACAAGGAGTGATGGTACAGGATTATACGCATTGAGGGATATTGCATATACAATTGACAAGTCTAAAAGGGCGGATAAGAGCATAATTGTGCTTGGTGAGGAGCATAAGCTGTATTTCAAGCAGCTCTCAGCAGCACTTTCGCTTTTAGGATACACAGCACCAAGGGTAATACACTACTCACATGTGCTTATTGAAGGCAAGAAAGGCAGGCAGAGGATGTCAAAGAGGACAGGCAAGCTTGTTCTTCTTGAGGAATTCATTAATGAGGCAATAGAAAAGGCAAAGGGGGAAATAAGAAAGAGGAAGAGCAGGGGTGATGCAGAGGCTATAGGGATTGCAGCACTGAAGTACGCCATGCTCAGGACAGAGGAAAACAAGAATGTTGTCTTTGATTGGGGGCAGGCATTGAATTTCGAGGGCAATTCAGGCCCATACTTGCAATATACCTATGCCAGGGCATCAAGCATACTAAGAAAGGCGAAACATGCAGGAGAAGGCAACCTCTCACTCTTAACGCATGAGAAGGAGATAGAACTTATAAAGAGCATAGCAGAATTTCCTTATGTGTGCAAGACAGCGGCAGAGCATTTGCAGGTTCACAATATTGCTGTTTATGCATACCAGCTTGCGCAGGCATTCAATAACTTTTATGAGTGCTGCCCGGTATTAAAGGGGGGGAATGAGAGGGATGCAAGATTAATGCTTGTGAAGGCTGCGAGGCAGACATTGGGGAATGCCCTTTCACTGCTGGGCATAAATGCATTGGAAAGGATGTAAAATGCTTGCAGAGAGAAAATTTTGGATAACTGAAGGGCTTATTCTATTAGCACTTGGATTGATAACATCAGTAGAAGCAATAAGCTTCTCTCTTTTCAATAAAATCTTTCTTGCAATAAGCGAGTATGTGTCATGGTTTCTTGGTCTGACTGTAGGAATTGTTGTTCCAGATATGCTAAAAAGAACAAGGGCTGCGATTGGAAAAAGAATCAAGCTGAGAGGAGAGCCAGATGAAAGATTCTGGATGTTTTTGCTTAACGTAATACTCTTTGTGTTTATTGTATCCCTCTTCCAGAAGATAGCAATAACATTTTTAAGAACATACTTCATTTTCTTTCACGTAATATTTGCGCAGTGGATTGTTTTGGTGTATATCTGGTTCAAGGCGGCAAATAAATTCCCCCTCCCACTAAAATACCTCTTTACAACACAATTAATAATAATTATAAGTATACTACTTGTCTTGTTAACAGTATCTCCCTAAATATTATGCATCATAAAGTTAACAGTATCTCCCTAAATATTATGCATCATAAAACTAATTTAAACCGATCTGCACAATACTGAAAGATGAGGCATTCACTAAAAACTGGTTTCGCGTTTGGCTTGACCTCAGGCATAATTACCACACTTGGGTTGATGGTTGGCTTGCATTCAGGCACGCATTCAAGGCTTGCTGTTATTGGCGGTGTATTGGTGATAGCAATAGCAGATGCATTTTCAGATGCACTTGGCATTCACATCTCAGAGGAATCTGAAAACAGGCATACTGAAAAAGGTATATGGGAGTCAACGTATTCTACATTATTCTTTAAATTTGTTTTTGCATTGATATTTGTCTTTCCAATACTGCTATTTCAACTCTCAACAGCGATTATTATAAATGTGATACTTGGTTTGTCAATCCTAAGCATACTTAGTTTTAATGTAGGCAAGAAGCAAAAACGAGGGCCATGGAGGGCTGTTGGAGAGCATTTAATCATCGCGGTTATTGTAGTACTTACAACGCATTATGTCGG
>CAYSVT010000034.1:0-3082 GCA_964434685.1 Candidatus Woesearchaeota archaeon | reverse complement strand
TATCTTTAGCATTTCAGTGAAATAATTTTTTTATTCTTTCATGACTTACAGAACTAAATTCAGAAAGATTTATATAAAAGTTACTACTCTTCTGTTAAGGCAAAAACAAAAATGAGCAAGGAAAATGTAGCTTATTTTTCGATGGAAGTCGGCTTAAAGAGGGAAATTCCCACCTATTCTGGTGGTCTTGGTATATTAGCAGGCGATTCCCTCAAAGCAGCAGCTGATTTAGGAATTCCAATGGTGGGCATCACCTTAATGTACCACAAGGGAAACTACAAGCAGAAGCTTGAGAGTGATGGCTGGCAGCATGAGACTGATGTGGAATGGAATCCGCAGCATTATATGAAAAGGGGAGACAAGGGGATAGAGATCCAAATATACAATCAGCCTGTAAAATTGAATGTATGGCAGTATGATGTTAAAGGTGTTAATGGTACAGTGCCAGTATATTTTCTTGACTCCAACAACAATTCCAATCCAGAGCACATAAAGGCTGCGACAAATCATGTTTATGGTGGTGATGTTTCGAACAGGATTTATCAAGAGGCAATTTTAGGCATAGGGGGTGTCAGGCTTTTAGACAAACTTGGTGTTAGTGTATCAAAATACCATATGAATGAAGGGCATTCTGCTTTTCTCACATTCGAGCTGATGAAGAAGGGCAATAGTCTTGAGGAAATCATTGAAAAATGCGTCTTTACTACACATACACCAGTACAGGCAGGAATTGAGAGATTTGATTACAGCCTTGTAGAAGGCATATTGCAAAATTTCCTACCACAAAATGCAAGAGAGCTCGCAGGTTATGACAATCTGAACATGACGATGCTTGCATTGAACTGCTCTAATTACACAAATGCAGTATCAAAGAAGCATGGCGAGACAGCAAGCAGGATGTTTAATAGGAAAATAGATTATATAACAAATGGTGTGCATTCTGCTACCTGGGCAGGAAAGTACTTCCAAGAGCTTTTCGATGACTACTGCAAGGGATGGAGGGAGAATGCTGAATTGCTGAAGAAGGCAAAGAATATTCCTTTAGAAGAAATAGCTGATGCACATATGGTTGAAAAGCGAAGACTGATAGACTTTGTTAATCTCTCAACAGGAATGGATATGAATCCTGAACTGCTCACAATAGGGTTTGCGAGAAGGGTTGCAAAATACAAGAGGACTGACCTGATATTTCATGATATAAACCAGTTATTAAGGATAGGCAATGGAAGATTGCAATTAATCTTTGCAGGCAAGACTCATCCGAGAGATGAGCCAGCAAAGTATTTGCTAAAAGATGTTTTTTCTGCGATGAAAAGCCTTGGAGACAAAATCAAATGCGCATACCTTGAGGATTACAACATGGATTTGGGAAAGCTGCTTACTTCAGGTTGCGATGTGTGGCTCAACACACCCCTTTCACCTTTAGAAGCATCTGGCACCTCAGGAATGAAGGCAGCACATAATGGCGTGCCTCAAATAAGCACTCTTGATGGATGGTGGCATGAGGGCTGGCAGGAGGATATTACAGGATGGCACATAGGAAAGGAGTATAACAATAGCCATGACAGTGGGACAGACTCAGAAGAGGCGCAGAGAATAAGAATTATGGATGCAAAATGCTTGTATGAGAAACTTGAGAATCTCATTATTCCAGCATATTATTCAAAAGGTAAGAAATTCAAAGAGATAATGAAAAACACCATCTCAATGAATGCCTCTTATTTCAACACGCACAGGATGATGAAGGAATACGCAGAAAAGGCATACAAGATGGAATTATAATTCTTCATTTCATGCTTTAATAAGGGATTCAAGCGCACACTATTTATGGGGAGAAATAACAGGGGCTATTGAATCAGCAATTAACCCTGTTGACAGGCTTCATATCTTCCCATGCAGAATCAAACAGATTCTCCAGGGCACCAGCAAAGAATTCTGTATTAACCCAGATACCCACATCATAGCTTGGGTGCACCTTTTCATCATCAAGTATCATAAAGAATAATTCCTTCCCATCCACCACGCAAAACCTTGCCTTTACATCATCCATTGACCTTATTTCAGCCAACTTGCCCAAATCCTTTGCTATCTTGATATTACTCTTGGTTATTGGGGCAGCAATCCTTATCTTTACACCCCTTTTCTTTGCCTTTTCAAGTGTGGGTAATATCGCCTCTATCTTTCTATTTAATCCATCCGCAGTGGTTACTAATGTTACCTTCTTTTCAGCACCGCGAATCATCATGTCTAAATGATTGTAAAGATTATGCCTGCCCTTTAACGCACCGCTCAAGTCAGATGGCTCAACAAATTTTACACCCTGGGTGTGAAGCAAATTTAATTCTTTAAGAACATCTTCACTCTTCAATTTCTCCAATCTTTCTGATTTCTCTTTTGCATCTACATGCAAGTTCCTTTTGACCCTTTCAATGACCTCTTCCGGCTTTAGTGCGACAAATTTTATAGGCTTGCCAAGCTTCAGGATAATAAATCCCTTTTTCTCCAAAGATTCAAGGATATCATATGTCCTGCTTCTTGGCACATCTGAGATAGAAGACAGTTCACCAGCAGTAGAAACACCACGAGAAAGAATAGCAGCCCATACCTTGACTTCATAAAGATTCAAATCAAAGATTTTTCGCAATCTGCTCAGGAATTCTTCTTTTACTATCATTTTTTTGCTACTTGAGAAGGTTAAAAGTATTACATCAGCCAACTATTTAAACCTTTCTTTCACCTATTTTAAGTAAGTTATTTCTTGCTATTTATAAATCTTACGTCGGAAATCAGATATTGTAATATGCTAAGGTAATTTTTGATGGCAGATTGTCTTTGCTGTAAATTTCCATTGAATACATGTTCCCAACACCAAAACTAACCTCAAACTTTCCATGTGAAGGACTGAAAAAATCCCTTACGAAGTCTTTTGATTTTATGGTTAGGGTATCATCTGCCAAAATGATATCATCAACAGTGCCTTTGCATGTCCCATTCCCTTTATCGGAATTGTCCCATACATGCAGGTTCGGCTTGCCAACAAACAGCCTTTTTATCAAGCCTACATTTAGTTTCATCCAATCCA
>CAYSVT010000033.1:0-8331 GCA_964434685.1 Candidatus Woesearchaeota archaeon | reverse complement strand
TATTATCAAGCCCGCACAGAATCTCAGTCATCCTTTCCAAGCCAATAGCCCAGCCAGAGTGTGGTGGCGCACCATATCTAAAACTGCCTATGTATGACTCAAAATTCTTTGGGTTTAATCCCTTGTCCTTTATCCTTTCAATAAGCAATTCAGGAATATGGATTCTTTGCCCTCCAGAAGAGATTTCAATCCCTCCAAGATATGAATCAAAACCTTCACTTAGTTTTGCATCCTTTTTGCAATCCTTGGGCATTATATAAAATGGCTTGAGCGGGGAAGGCCATGAATGGGTAAAAACAATCGAGTCAGGATACATCTCACAAAGCTTCTTTTCTTGTTCAGGAGAAAAGTCATCCCCAAACTTGCCACCAACTTTCTTTATGGCCTCTTCATAACTTAAATAAACTGCCTTTGGAACCCTTAATTTCACTCCCAGCAATTCCAATTCATTTTTGCATTTTGCAATGACTCTTGTGAGTATGTACTTAACAACCTCTTCCTGCTCTTTCATTATCTCCTCTTGGTTCATGAATGCAGCCTCTATATCCATCATCCTTATCTCGTTGATATGCCTAGTAGTATTATGCTTCTCAGCCCTCCATGAAGGTCCTATGGTAAATGTTTTTTCCATGCTACACGCAAGCATCTGCTTGTATAGCTGGGGGGATTGTGCAAGAAATGCAGGCTTTTCAAAATACATTACAGGAAAGAGTTCAGTTCCCCCCTCACTTGAGGCAGAGATTATGCTCGGAGACTGCAATTCTACATATCCTTTATTGTAAAAAAATTCCCTGAATGAATTTGCAATCTCTGACTGAATCCTGAAAACTGCTTGTGTTTTTCTTCTATGGAAATCCAAAAACCTATAATCAAGCCTTTTTGGCAGTTCTGTCTTGCTGAAATCAGAAGCATCTATTGGGAGTGGATGCTGCGCCTTTGCAAGAACTTCAATCTTTTCAGGCAAAATCTCTCTTCCTAAGGGTGCCTGCTTGGATTTTTTTACAATTCCTCGAACTTCAATCACTGACTCATTTGGAATTTTTGTGATTGCATCAAAAACATCTTTTGGTGCTTTGTCCTTTAATGCAGTGATTTGTATGACACCAGAGATATCTCTAAGAACTAGAAACCTAATCTTGCTCAAATCCCTTGTTTCATGCACCCATCCCTTTAAAAGGGCATGTTTGCCATCATCCCTTTCAGTTATTTCCGAGGCATACTTTCTGTCCAATTCTTTTTTCATTCCCAAACAAGATAAAAATCATTTATTAAACTTTTGTTCACAAGCTTTAAAACTACTTTTTGCTGGAAGAGATAATGCAAAGGGAGAGTAGGATTGAGAAGATTGTTGTAGGCATGTCCGAGGTAATAGGAATATCCTTCCTCTTAGGGTTAACAATGGCTGTCTGCGGCTATGCAAAAATTAGGGATGTGTTGGAGAAGACCTTTGACAAAGAAGGATATTTGAGGAGACAGGAAGAGAAGGAACAGATTGTTAATGATTATATCTCTGCATTAAAGCAGATATGCGGAGAGACACAAAAGGGAAGGGAGCAAAGGGAGGAAAGGCAGTTTTATGAATATTTGGAAAGACAAGGAGTAAGTTTTAACTGAACAAGATTTAAATAATTCTTTTTCTTAATTAGTTTATGTTTAGGAAGTATGGGTTAATAGGGCTGATTATGATTCTTGTCGGTGAAATTTTTATTTTCTTCCCCTCAACCTTCGGAAATTATCTTTTTTTTAGTTTTCTTTGGTATGGTTATATCTTGATGGTGGATTCGATAGTTTACAAGCTGAACAAAAAGTCTTTGCTGATGAATGAACGAAAGAAGTTTTTTGCATTGGTTTTCTTGTCAATTGTGTTTTGGTGGACTTTTGAGCTCTTTAATCTGAGGATAAGGAACTGGTATTATGTGAATATACCTGAACCAAAATGGCTGACAATGAGCATTGCCTTTTCAGTTGTCTGGCCAGCTATATTTGAAAGTTTTTATCTATTGAGAAGCTTTCATCTTTTTGATAAAATGAAAATTAAAAAAGTTAGGATAACAAAGAGAACGATTTTAATAATGGAATACATCGGTGTGGCAATGCTTCTTCTTATATTTTTTAAGCCAAGATACTTTTTTTCTTTGATATGGCTTTCTGTTTGGTTTATTATAGACCCCGTGAATTACATATATGGGAAACCAAGCATTATTGGTTATTTAAAACAGGGAAGATTAAAAATCCCGTTATCTTTGGCATTTGGCAGTCTGGTTACAGGTTTCTTTTGGGAATTTTGGAATTACTGGGCTCCGATAAAATGGTATTATACTCTCCCGCTTGTGGGCTTTTTCAAAATATTTGAAATGCCCCTTCTTGGATATCTGGGTTATTTGACGTTTGGCTGGGAGGTTTTTGCAATGTATCACTTTATCTTTACATTGCATGATGAAGAAACAGCTGCATTAAAGAGAATAAGAAATGCAAAAAAGAATTTTGCAAGAAGATAATTACTTCACGTACTTCTTTAAAATTTCCATAATCTTCTTGCCTGATTGCCCCTTGAATCTCTGCATTGCTAGGCCCATGTACGCATTTATGCCAAGATTTGGTTTTTCTTTTATCATCTTTTGAATCTCCTGCTCAATATTCTCTTCCCCAACAGGCTCAACCTTTAACGCATCTTCTATGCTCTTGCCATCTGCTATGCTTTCCAACACCTGCTTTGCATTTCCTTCAGGAATCTTCTTTTCCTTCACTTTTCTCAGGATTTCTTCAATAATGTCAAGGGTTATCCTCTTGTTTATTTCATCTATCGATTTCTTTTCATGGCTTGCAATCTCTTTTGGGTATAGAATAAGCAATTTTACTACTAAATTGGGATTGTCATAAACCTTTAACAGTTCCTTGAATTCCCCAATCTTGTTTTCCTGCAGGATTAATTTTGTAAGTTCTGGATTAAGCCCCTTTTCCTCAAGTTCAAGTTTGATCTCTGATTTTAATCTCGGCAATGACTTCTTAATTTTATTTATTAATTCCCTGCCAATTCTCACAAGAGGCAAGTCTGTTTCAGGATACATCCTTGCAGCACCAGGCAATGGTCTGAGGTAGGATGTTGAGCCATCAGCATTAGCCTTTCTTACCTCACCTGCCTTCGACTTCTCCTTTAATTGCCTCTCTATCTCTGTTATAATAGTTTTTGAGATTAATGCAGGCTCTTGCACGCCCTTAATCTCTATTCTGCTTCCCCCGCCAATTGATATATTCACATCCTGCCTTATTGTTCCGATGCCCCTTTTAACCTTGCATGCCCTAAGGATTTCACCAATGTGCAATGCCACTTCCTTTGCTTGTTCGGGATTTTTAATGTCAGGAGATGTTGCTATTTCCACCAAAGGAATACCTAATCTGTCAAGCCTGTATGTTACATCCTTTTCGTTTTGAGAGATTATTCTTGCAGCATCCTCTTCCAAGCACACGCTCTGAATTCCAATCTTTTCGGAAGAGGTTTCAACATAGCCGTCTCTTGCAATAAGCAATGTTCTCTGGAATCCTGCTGTGTTGCTGCCATCAATAACCGTTTTCCTCATAATTTGAGTTATTTCAAGCGGCTTTGCGTTTAGTAGCAGGGAGATTTGCAGGGCAATCCTTAATGCATCCTCATTAATTAGATGTGGGGGCTCTTCATCCAGCTCCACAAGGCATGTGGAATCTGAATATGCCTCATAGATAAACTCTCTTTCCCTTTTATGCTCGTATTCTGCTGCAACGTCTATCCTGCCGGATTCACCTACAACTGCATGCAGCCTGCGCTTCACTATAACATCTGGCTCTTCCACCCTTAAAATACTGGGGCATTCACAAAAGAGCTTTTTTGTATCAAGCTGCTGATGAATCTCAATGCCTGCCTTTAAGCCCACTTTTTTGTAGTCCTGCATTTAATAAAAAGTTTTGTGTGATTAATAAAAGTTTCTACTCTGTAGAGGTGTGATTTGGTTTTCTATATCTTGTTTGCATAAGTCTCTTAAAAATAATCTTTTTGGGTGTATAGAAGATGGGTGAAGATACACGAAAAATAAAGGAATGGGTGAGAAATGGGAGATGTGAGTTATGTGGCGGGAAAATGATAATAAAAGAATGTGTGGAGCTTGGCAGGATGATACTCTGCAGCACCTGCCCATTTATGATGAACTTTGAAGTCCATGCAAGCAGGGTAAGGATGCTTCTTAAGGAACCAGAGTCTTAGCCATCAATCTCATTCCCCAAAATCTCTCGTTAAATCTCTTTGATAATTTTCTTTTTTATCTTCTCTATTAAACTTCTTTTCACCTTTGGATGGTTCTTCTTAAATTCTTCAATCTCTTTTCCCATTCCTATCTCGTAATCTTTTCTAAACTCTGCTGCCAAGGTAGTTTCTTTTCCATTGATGTTTATCTTCTCTCCAGCCCATTGCTTAATTGCCTCCTCACCCAAATCGTGATGTGCCTTTTCACTTTCCTTATATTTATATACATACATTGCAGCCGTCTGTGCAGTTATGAACTCTTTAAATCCATCGCCCCCATCCATTTTCCATATTATAGAATACACGGGGCAGTCATGATTTTCACATTCAGGCTTGATATTGCTCTCCCCAGGGTGAAGAATAGAATTCATCTCATTATTAATCACCCAGTACAGTCTATTCATAATATGCTTCTTCCTTTTGTCATTAATCTTATTATATAGAGAAAGACCGTTCTCAAAGAGATTTTTTGCTTCATTTTTATCATAATCATGATGTCTTATCTTCTCAATTCCAACATAAAGAGGGAGACATATTCTACTTTTTTTGCAGGGGAGATGTGCCTCTCTGAAATTATCTATCTCTTCCCTGACCTCCTGTTTTAATTCCATTTTATCTCCTACTTCTTATAAGCCTTGTCAAGTATGAAATCAATGCTCGTGTTTATCCTGCTTGCGAGGTAATCATATACATTCCTTTCACCCTTTGATATATCCTTCAAAAAGTCATTATTGTTGTCTCTGAATCTAAAATCTTGGTCTGCCTCTCCGAGGTGATTTATATACTCTACCTTGTCTCCTTTATGGATTATGGTTGCAGGATAGCCGAACTGGTTTATTATAAGATTTTGAATTAGTCTTGCTGTTCTTCCATTGCCATCCCTGAATGGATGGATTCGTAAAAGATGATAGTGTGTCATAACAGCAAGTTCAATGACGCTTATCTTTCCATCTTTCCATGCTGTCCTTCCATGCTCGATGTTCTTCATTAGTTTTTCCATCTCATAAGGTACCTTCGCAGGATATGGCGGGGTTACTGCAGCCCCTGTTGGCCTTACGCCGTTTATATCAAGAGTTCTGTAGCCCCCTGCTTCTTCAGGTGCTACTCTTTTTCCTATCTCTATTATGAAATCCTCATCAAAGTTGAACTGGAAATTTTTGAGCCCACACTCCCATGCGTTTTCAAGATTCTTATAGCAATGATTAAACTCATCATTTGAATTATTTGGATTATGTTCAAGTCTGCATGAATGAAGAAGCGCTTCCTCATCTATAGATGTCTTAAAGAAATTAAGCAACCAGTCCATAAGAGATGCTTTTCCGATTTGTTCATCCATCTTCTTCTTTCTGTTTTCAATATCAAGAAGCAAATTTTCTGAAACTATCATCTTCATTAAAGAATTTTGTTCTATTTAAACCTTTCTATTTATTACTACTAATCAGTTACAATAATAAGAAGATTTATAAATGGCGTTTTCTGGGATGAAATATGGCAAAAGTTAATATTGACATAATCAAAGGAAAAGTCTTTTCAGCTTATGCAGAAGTGCCCTTTGATGAGGGAAAGGAAGCTTTGGAAAGAGAGGGTTATAGGATTATTTCTTTAGAGGAAAATGCAAGATTAAGAATGCGGGAAGGAAAAGATTCTTTTATTTTTAAATATGGGAACTGGACAAGGGAGGGGGTTATTTATATTCCAAAAAAAGGGATATTCTTGACTAAAAATTCACCTGTAATGCAAAACCCCAAGGAGGCTACAGATTGCCACAGAAGAAATAAAGAGTTTTATTTGACTAATGAGCGGGTTGAAAATGCTTTGGCAGATTCTGTTGAATTAAATGAAAAACAAGTCCCAACAAACAGATTTGGGGATAATGAAATAACTGTTTATGCTTTTGGCAGCATCGCAAAACAATACGGAGAGTTCTTGAGAGATGCCGGGATTAAAGAAATGCCTGTTTGGTTAGAGGAGCTGCAAGACAAGCCGTTCGTAAGACAACTGTGGTTTGGGAATCTTGACATCAGGTCCGGGCTTCTTGGCACCAACGATAAGGACCTCGATAGCGGCTACGGGATGCGTGGGGTGCGAGCGAGTGTTCAAGGCACTGCAAAAAATATTGAAGCAAAGGTTTTAAGGCAATAGAATTAGTAAAGAAATGTCTCAGGGCCTATTCTCTTATTGATTTCCCCAGACATATTTTCTAACATCTTCTCTTTAATTTTATCTTTCCAATTGCGGTGGGCTAGCACATATCCAAGCTTTACATAGGCAGTTTCAGGCAGCATGTCCTCAAGAAGGATTACACCTGCCTTAAGCAATTTTCTGCCAGGGCTGTAAACATAAGGGTCAAGTCTGCCGTAAAGGGTTTGCGGTGCGAAACAGACAGTCATGCCCGCCTTAATGGCATTCTTTATTGCAGGCAGCCAATTATTCCTTGATTCCTCTGTTGCCACATGCCCCAGTCCAGTAGCTTCTATTACAACACCCTTGTAACCCTGTTTTGTCAGGAATTCTAGTATGTCTGGCTTTGCCCCGGGATAATACTTTATCAATGCTGTTTTTTCCTCAAATGAAGTGTCTGCCTCCACCCTTTTATTTTCATCCCTCTTGTTAAAATGCTCGCCTGCCTCAATCCTGCCATTCTCGTAGATTTTTGCTATTGGCAAGCAATTTATTGGTCTGAATGTGTCTCGCCTGCTTGTGTGCATCTTTCTTACCTTGCTTCCTCTTAATGCCAAGCAGTATTCATCATTCATGCTGCCATGCCCTACAAGCATAACCTCTGCAATGTTGCTTACTGCGGCATGGGCAGCACATGTCAGATTTAGTGTAGTGTCTGAACTGCCCCTGTCTGTGCTTCTTTGGGCATATGTAAGCACAACAGGCTTGTTGACATTTTTTAGCATGAAAGAGAGTGCAGCTGCAGTATAATGCAGGGTGTCAGTGCCATGCGTTATAATCACCCCCCTATTTTCTGTTTTATTGAGCAGTTCTGCAGCCCTTTTTGCAATAATCTGCCATTCCCTCGCAGTCATATTCTCTGACGCAAGCATAAATGGCTTTTCAATGCTGTTTATCTTTACCGTTTCCAGCATCTTTGGAGCAATTGAAAAAAGCTCAGCTGGCCCCATAATCCACTTTACACCACCTGTCTTATAGTCAAGGCGCGAAGATATGGTGCCTCCTGTGACAATAAGGCTTACACCAGGCAGGCCTGTGTCCTGCTTCCTTTCTGCTCCCTCCCCCCCTTTCTCAGCCCTCTTCAGAACCCTTATTCCTTTGATGTCATCCTTTGGAATACCTCGATTGTATCCAGAATCCAATTTTATAAGAGTTACATCTTGCTCATACGATTCAAGGAGAACACCCTTGATTTCACCTTCATTAGTGCTTATTGAAACATAATCCCCTGCCTGTTCTTTCATCATACTCTATCAGAATCAAAATATAAAAATATATCTAAATCCCCTTTAATTTATCAGAATCAAAATATAAAAGTCTATTGTTAAACTCCCTTTAAGATGTCTGCACCAGCCTGCCATGTATACGCCTTGTCTGTCATCCTATAGAGAAGGTATGCAATGCTGCCAATAGAAAGGTACTTGAATACGCAGAAGCCCACATCCATTGCTATCCTCTCTAACTTAGAATTGCTTATGCCCTTGCTGATATGCTTATGAAAGTCAATGTCACCCTTTATTGGAATCATAAATCTTACTAACCCCTTATAACCTTCTTTTATTTCTTCTGTCTTATTTCCCATCCTTAATTTAGTATAAGGAAATATAAAAATCTATTTAATCAATTTTAAGAGAAGTGTCTTTCCATAATGCCTTTCCCAACCAATCTTGCCGAATGGCTCAATCATCTTACCTTCATCTATCTTCAAGAAGGGTTGGAAACAGCCCTTATCTTTTTCATAATACTCCTCTACTTTTATTGTTGGCTCATTGAACTTAAATCCAATTGTTAAGAAGTATTTGCCATCCCAATAGCCAATATTGCTGTTCCTGCCCCTGCCAAGATCGATGAGAAGCAGTTTTGAATCCTGCACTCTC
>CAYSVT010000032.1:0-8500 GCA_964434685.1 Candidatus Woesearchaeota archaeon | reverse complement strand
ATGACTGAACAGACATTTTAAATCCTGGCGTGCGGTAATAAATTGGTGTAATGGTATTTGTTGAAATAGAATAATCGAACATCAATTTACCTGATCGTACTCTGCCATCTAAACAAGTCACACCCGGTAAAGGACCAAAATCAATAGTAAATGTTTTTACTCCTAATGTGATAGTTCCTGAAGAGATTCCAAAAACATCATTGGTCCCATCAATTCTATAAGTACTTAAAGTGCTTGTTTCAGCGCCTTGAGATCCGATACCTGCAACATCGCTCATTATGTTCTCAGCTGTCTGATTTTCCTGCGCGGCAGCTTGATCTTTATCTATTGCTTCTTCTTCAGTGTTCTTTTTTTTGCAGCCTGTAAGCATTAATGATCCTGCTAATACAAAGGTGCTAAGGGTTAAAATTAATTGTTTGGTTTTCATGATTTTTGGTTTTTTATAAAGTTATTATTATTCCAGCTCTTATTTGTTTCTTATGTTGTCTTTTATTGCCATCCCACCACATTTTGTGCATATGTAGACAACTACCCTGTCAGAGTCGTACCTCTCCTTCAGCAAGAGAGATGCGCCATGTGCAACAAGCGCTTGTTGCTCCATCTCTCCAAGTCTCAAAGCACCACCCCTTGCTCTACCTTCTATCGGCTGTCTTGTAAGCAAGGTCACTTTGCCAGAGGCGCGTGCATGCATTTTATTACTCACCATATACTTGAGCTTTAGATAATACATATTCCCAATGAATATCTTTGCTTGGTACATCTTGCCAGTTATTCCATTAAACAATGTCTCCTTCCCATCATATTTAAAACCCAAATTTTGTAATTCTTTTTCAAGATTTTCAATAGGTGCACCAGCAAACATTGTCCCATCAACACTTCTACCTGCAAGACAACCAACCTTTCCTGCAAGTAATTCTATAAGATATCCTATAGTCATTCTGCCTGGAATACCATGCGGATTGAAGAGTATATCTGGCTTCACTCCCCTCACAGTAAATGGCATATCCTCTTCAGGAACAATCATTCCTATAACTCCCTTCTGACCGTGGGCTGTAGAGAACTTATCCCCAATCTCCGGAATCCTTTGGTCCCTTGTACGCACTTGAACTAATTTATTGCCCTCATCATCACTCGTAACAAAAACTGCGTCTATAGTCCCTCTCTCCTCTTGCCTTATTACAGTACTGCTCTCTTTTCTTGCCTTTATAGCAATCTCACCAGCCTCAGATAAGAATTTTGGCGGTGAGGTTTTGCCTATTACTACATCATTTTCATTGAGTGACGCCTCTGGATAAACAATTCCATCATCCTCTAAGAAACGGTAAGAAGATTCTATTCTATATCCACTTGTATCCTTAGTAGGTACACATATCTCATCTGACAAACCGCCAGTATAATATAGTTCTGTGCTTGTATAAGGTCTAAAATATGTACTCCTCCCCAATCCCCTCTCTATAGATGCTTTATTCATTACTATTGCATCTTCTAGATTATAACCCTCATAAGTTAAGATAGCAACAACAATATTCTGGCCTGCAGGATAGATATTCAAAGTATCATAAACAAAACTTCTCACTATTGGCTTTTGTGGGTAGTGCAGTATACTAACATCTGTATCTAGCCTGCATAAGAAGTTAGCAGCATATAATCCCAATGCCTGTTTTTGGGTTTTACTGCCCCTATTAAGTCTTGAACTCTGGTCGTGATTTCCATAAGGAACTAGACTGGTTACCAGACCAAGCAAGTCTAAATCATCTATTTCCAGATGTGTATGCTCTACTGTCAATTCCTCTTCCTTTAAGGCCACTAATGCATTTTCTTCCTCAGCAGCATCAATATATTCTATAACTCCCTGTCTCACTAAATCATTCCATTCTATCTTATTTTGCTTAAGCAAGAAAAGGTGTTCCGGCTTTAATGATGACTTACCATCTCTTAAAACTATCAATGGTCTAAGAACCCTGCCTGTTTCAGTTGATATTATTACTATTTTGTTACTGGGGTCATTCCTAACACTCAGCTCTGGCGGCAATTCATTTAACCTTCTCCTCTCTTTGATTTGTTCAATGAATTTTTGAGCATCTCTTACTCCGCCAATAAACTTGCCGTTATACATCACATCAATGTCTGCTCCTTGCGTCTCTTCTTTGGTTAATAATCCACTGTTTTTTAGTATCTCGAAGAATGCATTTTTATCAAGCCGCACCGCAGTACTTATTCTTGCAAGCAAAGCCAGATTTTTCCTTAAACCAATCTCTGTTCCTTCAGGTGTTTCAATTGGGCAGAACCTGCCGTAGTGGGTTGGGTGCAATGCCCTTGCAAGGAAGTTTTCTTGTTCGCCTGATAACAGGCTGGAAACTCTCTGCAATTGGGATAGTATTGCTAGATAGTTTGTCTTATCCATATTCTGAGTTACACCTGTCTTCTCACCAATCCATGAACCTGTTGCAATAGCAGATTCTATCCTATGGGAGAAGAGCGTGGATTTAGCCAGTGTCTTAAGGGAATAAAGCCTTTTTCTTCTAACAGTCCTTTGAAGATTGTGTTGCATATCCCTCAATAAGACTGCGAGATTAACACGGAACAAATCCGCAAGCAAGTCGCCTGAAAGCCTTACCCTCTTGTTGGCATAATGGTCTTTGTCAGTCAATACACTCTGGAGATTATTGAGATTATTTTTTGCGTTGATAAATTGTTTCACTAACTTGCACAATGTAAATGCCTTTTCTTCCCTTTCTTCTGGTTTAATTCCTATGTGTGGCAAGAAATAAGAGTCTATTCTTTGTTTTACCCTATCCATCATCTCCTTTTTCGTGCCTTGTATTGCTGTTTTTTCTGCTATGAACATCATTGCATCTTGGGCAGATTGTAAAGAAGGATGCTCATACAAATTTACAATTAAACTATCTGATTCAATACCTATCGCCTTGGCAATATCTGCTTCTCTTAACAAACCAAGTGCCTTAAGCAACACAACTAAGGGTATGTTCCTGAAACGGGAAAATGAAACCTCTATTATTCCCTCATTTGTTTCTGTTATTGATATAGGTATCTTGTATGCGCCGTGTGTGGAAAACAGCCTTGTCATTAATTTTGGGGATGCTTCTACAAATGGTTGATTGGGTGCAAGGTCCTCAATCATAATTATTGCCCGTTCATTTCCGTTTATTATAAAATATCCACCGGGGTCAAGGGGGTCATTATAATTCTCAATTAACTGCTCTTTTGTTAAACCATTCAGATTGCAATACTTACTCTTTATGATTATAGGAATCTTGCCTATTTCCACCTCTTGCTGCTCTTCTTGCCCGTTATAGTTAATGGATATATCAAGATAAACTGGGGAAGAATAGGTCAGATTTCTAATTCTTGCCTCGGCAGGCAGGATATACCTTGTTGAACCATCTGCTTCGTTTATACAGGGCTTGCCCAACCTTACCTTGCCCAATTTTATGTCGACCTCTTCTCTAGGCAATGTCGCTGAAAGCTCTGAGATAATCTGTTGCATCCTTATATCCACAAAGTCATTAAAAGAGGTTATATTTGATTCTACTAAACTGTGCTGCACAAGGTACTGCTTAACAAGTAAGTGCTTGTCTGACAGGGCAGACTCTACAATTTTGTCTGTGTTCTTTACCTCTTCCTTTCTTTCTTCCATTCCGTGGGACATTTTGCAGTCTTATGTCTTATGTTTTGGTTAAGCTTAATCAAGGAGAAACAACCCTATAATACTCTGCTTTTTCACCCCTTTCATCAACCTTCCTTTCTATCCTGACGATATCGCCAATCTTAGCATCTTCTGGCAATGCTAGATCTGTTTTCTTAATTTTCGGTAATTGTAAACGAGAAACATTAAATCTCTTTAGAAGTTCTTCTGATTCTTCCTGCTTTAATTTCGAATGTTTTGACTGCAAGACATGCATTTTAAAAACAAATTAGTATAAATTTGGAAAATGGATTTAACAACTTTTGAATACTAAAAGTCACTTGAAGAAGCTTTATAAATCTTGCGGTTTGCCCACAAAAAACCGATAATAACTTTCTGTTACTCCTCCAAAGAGAAAAGTTTTTATACTCTTAACTTATAAATAGCAGATGAAATCGAAAGAAAATTATTATGACAGTGGATTTGAACTTAAATTTAATTATATGCCGCATCAAGGAGTAATACCCAGAGAACTAGAAAGTGATATCAATAATGGCAAGAGGTGGTCAATCAAAAAACTTGAAGCCCTTGTTTCTTGGATGCTCCAACATGATAGGAAAGAAAATCTTCTTTATGATGCAGTTCTTGTGTGCGAGCAAATAGCAAAGAAGGTGACTAAATATGCAACCCTCTATAAAATAACTAAAAAGCAAGCAGAGCGCGAATATAATCTAAATTATTCAAGGTTGGAGGGCATAAGGGAAGAGGCATTAACATTATTTGAGGTCACAAAAAAAACTGACAAATTGCTTGCCAAAACTGCTTTGGGGGCAAGAATCAAGGCTGCTTGGATGTTGCATGATTATGAGGATCTAGCGGAAGTTAAAGATGATTCAGAACTAAGGAGGGACTATTACCCTTTTGTACATGGCCGGCTTAAAAGTCTTGAGAATATCTCGGTGCATTCCCCAGTAATGAGATTAAGACATAAGCAAAGAAAGAACTTTAGCAGAAGGTATAAAGAGTTAAGCGCCTATCCTGTGTTGTGTATGGGTATGCCTGAAACATCTTTGGAAGAGATAAAACAGAATGCAAAAATTGAGAGAAAAGAAAAGGATGAAATGCCTCTTGCAGAGAGAATAATTCAAGAAGCAGAGAAGTTCATAACATACTAGCAAGAAGATTAAGATTATTTCTGGTTTAAGCAGTAATATCTCTTATTTTTAAGAGAAATGGACCCGACGCGATTTGAACGCGCGACACCTTGGTTAAAAGCCAAGTGCTCTACCAAGCTGAGCTACGGGTCCATAATAAGAAACCTTAGTCTTCTTATCAATTTCCCTTATTAATCAAGAATTTATAAACCTTATCAGAACTCACGCATACTCACGCCAAGTATGCTTGCATTTAGTGCATCTAAAAAATCTTGTTTCTGCCTCATCACTTGCACGCATCTGCGCACTCCAAAAGAATGCCTCTTTATGCCCGCATTTCGAGCATGTTGCAGAGGTAACAGGCCATACATTGCTGTCTTTCTCATGCAAGATTCCAATCTGCTTTTTCTCCTGCATCTTTTCTGTAATCTGTATCTTTATTTTGTCTTTAGCAACGTAATTACATCTCGCACAACCAAAATTTTTTCTCTTTTGCACAAGAACACTGCCGCACTTAGGACAAAATTGCATTTTATCTCTTGCAATACCTTCTTTAAAAATTTAACTGTTTTCTAATAAAATTAATTGGCTCAACAAAGATAAGTTTAACCCATCCTGCTTTAGGAATACGAAATATAGCCTTGCCTATAATCTTCTCCTCCGGAATTTCCTTTTCCACACTAAGCTGGTCTCTATTGTTATCCCCTTTGGTGCTTATCACCTCATCTAGGAAAATAACTCTGTGTATTATTGGTCTTTCCTGGTGTGCGTCAAAGACGATCACATCTCCTAATCTCAAAGAGGATTTTTTAACACCCTTCAAGACGATTATATCCCCCTTATTTATTCCATTCCTAAAGGGCCACGAACTAATTTGGGATTTGGTAAGGTTATGTTCAATATACCAACCACTAAAAGATTGCCACCAATTATCAAAATTACCTGCATGGACCATACTCTCTGATTCAACTATAACAGAAGGTAGAGAAGTGCCTGCAATTAATCCCATCACCGGAAAAAATATCAGCTTTACTATTATGTAAAGCACAGCCATATCAGCAATCCAACTCAAGATAGAATCTGAATTCCATAAAAAATCCCAGATGCGCCAAAGTAAACCTTCTTTCCTCATCCTCTTTTGATTAATCATCCATATCCTTTCTCAACAAACAAATAAAAACCTTTCGAAACCAAAAACTGAAAGCTTTAAATAGTATATCTCTTCAGTATATACTTAAGGTATATACAAAATGGACCTATTTGATAATGTTGTTTTATGCAAGGATTGTAATAAGAAAATGGAGAAGTTTACTCTGGTAAAGAATAGATTTTCTATAAGGGCTTTGAGATGTCCCAGGTGCAATGAACGAGTGTATCATCCGGAAGACATTGAAGAATACAAAAAATTTGAATCATTACACAACAAAGACTTTAAAGTCAAGCTTCGCATAATTGGGAACAGCTATGCTGTAAGCATACCAAAAGAGATTGTGGAATTCATTCAAGAGCAAGAGAGGATAATGAATACTATGGTGAAATTATGCTTTGAGGAGGCAGGCAAACTTTCTCTTGTGTTTGGTGAGCATTTAAAGGAGAAGGTAAGGGAGGAGTAAGATGGTTGAGGAAATAAAATTAAAGGTTGTTGAGGCACTGCAGGATGATGCATATAAGGGCATTGCAAGGATAGATGCTGAATCAACAAAGAAGATTGGTGTGAGAAGAGGGGATGTAATACTAATCAAAGGGCAGAGAGAGACTGTAGCAATAGTGGACAGGGCATATCCCTCTGACGTTGGTGAGGGGATAATAAGGATTGATGGGATTATAAGAAGAAATGCAAAGACAGGTATAGGAGAGATTGTTTCTATCTCAAAGAGTGAGGTAAAAGAGGCAAAAAAGATTACAATTGCACCTGCACAACAGGGCATTCAAATTCAAGGAAATCCTGAAACATTCAAGAGGGGATTACTCGGAAGGGCTGTCACTAAAGGGGATATAGTTGTTTTAGGTGGAGTAGAAAGAAGAAGGGATGTAATGTCTGAAATGGATTTCTTTAGTGATATATTCTCAGAAGCATTCGGCCAAAACATGTTCCCCTCATTTAATTCTACATTGAAATTAGTAATCGCATCAACTAATCCTGCTACACCTTGTGTAATAACAGAGAATACTGAGGTAATTCTCAGTCCAAAGGCAATTGAAGTAAGTGAAGAGAGGGTTCCTGAAGTGACATATGAAGATATTGGTGGATTAGAGGAAGAGATAAAGAAGATACGGGAGATGGTTGAATTACCATTGAAACACCCTGAAATTTTTACGAGATTGGGAATTGAACCACCAAAGGGTGTACTTCTTCATGGCCCGCCAGGAACTGGAAAGACTCTTTTAGCAAAGGCGGTTGCAAATGAATCTGAAGCAAACTTTATACTGATTAATGGCCCAGAGATAATGAGTAAGTTCTATGGTGAGTCTGAGAAGAATTTAAGGGATAGATTTGATGAGGCTGAAAAATCTGCTCCTGCCATAATATTTATTGATGAAATAGATGCTATTGCACCTAAGCGGGAAGAAAGTTATGGTGAGGTTGAAAGGCGTGTTGTTTCTCAGATATTGACGATGATGGATGGTCTGAAATCTAGGGGGAAGGTAGTGGTGATAGGCGCAACAAACATGCCAAATGCGCTTGATCCTGCATTAAGAAGACCAGGAAGGTTTGACAGAGAGATTGAGATAAATGTTCCAGACAAGAAGGGCAGGCTTTCTATACTAAAAATCCATACAAGAAATATGCCTATTCAGGGAACAGTTTTCCAAGACATTGTTTCTAAAAAATTTGCCGAAAATATTGAAGAATGCTTAAGAGAGCATAAAGTTGAAAGAACAAAAATTGAAGAAAAGTTAGAAGAATTAAAAAAGACAAGAGATAGGGAAAAAGAAACTATGTTGGATAATCTCCTACCAAAATTAACTCTTGAAAAAAGAAGAATTGAAAAATTAGAAAGGATAAAAAAATTAATAGAGGCTAAGGAAAGTTTAGAAAAGCTATCAAAAGAATTAGTGTCGATATATCATACTTTGCATGTTAGAGATAGTTTAGATCCTAGGAAAAAATTTATTGAGACAAGTAAACTCAAAACCGAAGACGAAGTTGAGGACTTACTTGAGGAAATAAAAGAATTAGATTTGCTGGAAAAAGATGTTTGGAATAAAAATTCTAATTTTTGGGCAAAGATTGAATCTGCAGGTAGAGAAAGAGACATGGAAGAGCTAGCTGGAATTACTCATGGATTTGTTGGGGCAGACATTGCGGCATTGTGCAAAGAAGCTGCAATGAGTGTTTTAAGAAAAGTGCTTCCAACATTTAATCTTAAAGAAGATGAAGAAATACCCCAAGAGATTCTGAAGAAATTAATTGTGACCAATGCAGACTTTTATGATGCATTAAAGGTTGTAAGGCCTTCTGCAATGCGTGAAGTTCTCGTAGAAAAGCCAAATGTGAAATGGGGAGATATTGGGGGTTTGGAAAATATTAAACAAGAATTAAAAGAGGCGATAGAATGGCCTCTGAAATATCCTGACTCATTCAAAAGAATGGGTATAAGACCTCCTAGGGGAATTCTTTTATACGGACCTCCAGGAACTGGAAAGACTCTTTTAGCAAAGGCCGTTGCAGCAGAAAGTGAAGCAAATTTCATTCAAG
>CAYSVT010000031.1:0-8542 GCA_964434685.1 Candidatus Woesearchaeota archaeon | reverse complement strand
GGACAAAAGAGAGGAGGTACTTATCGTTCTGAAGGGGACTGCAACCCTGTTTGAGAATGGCACGGCAATTGAACTAAAAGAAGGGGAGGCGCATTACATTAAAGAGGGTGTGAAACACAATATAAGGAATGATTCTGATAGGGACTTGGAGTATATTTATGTAGTTGCTTTGTTATGATTAAAAGATGTACACTCCACAAGAAGATTCTGAGTTGATGGCTAAGTTTTTGGCTGTTGTTATAAAAAGGGAAAAACCAAAAAATTTTCTTGATATGGGATGCGGCTCAGGCATTCAGTCTCAAGTTGCATTGGGCAATGGAATTCTGAAGGAAAACATTCTTGCAGTTGATTTAGATGATTCTGCTCTGCATGAGACAAAAAAATTAGGTGTCAGGGTGTTAAAATCAGATTTGTTTAAGAATGTTGAAGGAAAGTTTGAATTGATTGCCTTTAATCCCCCTTATTTACCGGCTGTTAAGTATGATAGTGGAAGGGATACAACCGGAGGAAAGAAGGGATGGGAGACAATTGCAAGATTTCTGAAGCAGGCAAAGAGCCATTTGACTGCAAAAGGGAGGATTCTGTTGTTGTTTTCTTCTGTCACAGACAAAGGAAGAATAGAAGAACTTGCAGTAGATAACGGATTTATTTTTGAAGAATTATCAAGTGAAAGATTATTTATAGAAGAGATTTATTTATGGATTTTAAAGAGGAAAAGTTTTAAACCCAACTCACTCTTTTGTTAATATGCTCACTATCTGGTTTTACTCTTTGCTCAGCGTATTTTTTGTAAGCATAATATCATTTATAGGTGTCTTCGCACTTAAGATAAGGCAGGAAAGGCTTAAGACAATCCTGATTTATTTTATCAGCTTCTCTGCAGGGGCATTATTTGGGGACGCATTTATCCACTTGCTCCCGGAAGCGGTAGGCAAGGAGGGATTTACGCTGGCTGTTTCCCTTTCACTTTTGTCAGGCATCCTTTTGTTTTTTGTTTTGGAGAAGGTGATACAGTGGAGGCATTGCCATATTCCCATTACTAAGCAGCATGTGCATCCCTTCGCATATATGAACCTTATAGGAGACGGGCTGCATAACTTCATTGATGGCATGATTATTGCGGCAAGCTATATTGCAAGCATTCCTGTAGGAATAGCAACAACCATTGCAGTTGTTCTGCATGAAATCCCTCAGGAAATAGGCGATTTTGGAGTGCTACTGCATGGCGGATTCTCAAGGGGAAAAGCACTGCTTATTAATTTTATTTCTGCATTAACAGCTGTTCTTGGTGTATTGCTTGCATTCATACTTAAAGGATTTGTAATCAATCTAGAAGTAATCCTTATTCCTCTTGCAGCAGGCGGCTTCATTTACATTGCAGGGAGCGATTTAATCCCTGAATTGCACAAGGAGACAAAGTTAGGAATGTCAGCAATGCAGATACTCTCATTTATTTTAGGAATAGGTGTGATGATTGCATTATTGCTGTTGGAATGATCCTATTTTATTCCTTCTTTAAGAAATGCCTCTAATGCTTTTGCACCGTTATAGATATAATCAATTCTTGCGTATTCATCAGTTATGTGCGCGCAGTCTTTCATCCCAAATCCTGTTGCAACTGCAGGAATGCCCCTCTCCTTGAAGAAGGTTATCACAGTCGCTCCCCCCAAGCCGCGGACTCTTGTGTTTCTGTGGTACAAACGCCATGTTTTGAGGAGTGAATGCACAAATGGATGATTCATGCTTATTTCGTATGGCTTTTGGATGTCATTGACTTGTATTTTGAATCTCTTTGTTTTCTTGTTTATTACATCCTTTATCTCTTTTAATGTACTTTTTGCATTCATTCCTGGCAGATACCTTATATCAACCTCAAATTCGCAGAAATCTGCGACAATGTTTACCTTGTCGCCCCCCTTTATCGTGCCGATGTTGATTGTCGGCACCTTTAGAATTTTGTTTTTCTTTGGAATTTTGAATTCGTATCTTTTTAACTCATTTATTATCTCTGAGGCAATTTCAATTGCATTTATTCCCTTCCAGGGATATGCCCCATGAGCCTTCTTCCCATATATTGAGATTTTAAAATGTATCAGGCCCTTTTGTGTTGTTATGATATCAAACCCATCAGCATCAAGAATAAGTGCATAATCTGCTTTTAAGATATTCTTCTTAAGCAAAGGGATTAATCCAAACTTAGAGCCAGCCTCTTCATCTGCTGTTGCCGCAAAGATAATGTTATTTTTTATTTTTGCTCTGTCTTCTATGATGCTATTTAAAACTTCCATGGCAACAGCCAAATTTCCCTTGCAGTCTGATGCACCCCTGCCGTAAATTCTTCCATTATGAACTATTCCCTTGAATGGGGGGAATTTCCATCCGCTGCCGGCAGGAACAGTGTCAAGGTGAGGGCTTATGAGGATTGTCTTTGCATTTTTTGCAGGAGACTTTAACAATGCAACAACATTTTCCCTATTCTTTACAAATTCATATATTTTGCATTTTAACCCAATCTTTTCAAGATAATCCTTTACAAATAATGCTATCTCTTTTTCATTGCTATTTGGGTTTTCAGAATTTATCTGGATTAATTTCTGTGTCAGACTTATCAGCCTTTTTTTGTTAATCATTTGCTTTTTGTGATATTTAATTAGAAACCCAGAGACTCTTTTATATCTTTTGATTAGAATCAATAATTCTCTGCAAGAATCTCATAAAATGATTGAGGATGCTTGCATGCAGGGCATTCCTTTGGCGCTTCCCTGTCCTCATGAACATAACCGCAGTTTCTGCATTTCCATCTTACAATTTCCTGTTTCTTGAAAACCCTGCCCTCTGCAACGTTCTTCAGAAGCTTTCTGTATCTTTTCTCGTGCTGTTGCTCTACCTCAGCAATCTCCTTAAAGGAGTTTGCTATTCCTTCAAATCCCTCTTCCCTTGCAACCTGCTCAAAGTTCGGATATATTGTGCCCCATTCCATCTTCTCTCCATCTGCAGCAGCCTCAAGGTTTTGAACTGTTGCTCCAATCCTGCCTGCCGGGTATGTCGCTGTTATCTCAACATCTCTTCCTTCCAGATACTTAAAAAAGATTTTTGCGTGCTCCTTCTCATTCTCAGCTGTTTCAAGAAATATCGCAGAAATCTGTTCAAAGCCCTCTTTCTTTGCGGCACTCGCAAAATAAGTATATCTGTTTCGCGCCTGACTCTCACCAGCAAATACCTTCAAGAGATTCTTCTCTGTTTCAGAACCTTTTAATATTGCCATTTCATCCTCTCTGCATTGGATTAATTTTTTAAGTTTTTAATACTTTCTTCTATTTGATTATATTCATGCTGGAAAAGTCAGCAGCAAGCTTATCAACTGAAGTGAACAGCAGGGAGGGAATGCCGTATTTCATGCCGCCCTCAACATTCGTCTTGCAATCATCAACGAAAACAGCTTCTTCAGGCTTTATGCCCATATTTCTGACGGCATGCTCATAAAACTCTGGCTCTGGCTTTCTCATTCCCAAATCGCAGGAGAAAAAGAAATAGTCAAAAATTTCTTGTATGTGGTATCTCTTGAGAACATATTCTTTATGAGGGGAGATTATATTTGACAATACTGCAAGAGAATAATCTCTGCTTAAGTTGTTTAGCAGGTCATACATTCTCTTGTCAATCGGCTGGAAAAAGGAATATTCTATGCTCTCTATTCCCCTTACAACATCCTTGCCGAATGGGATGTTGATTAACTTGCCCATTTCGTGAAAGAATACCTCTGAAGGCATTCCCTTCTCATACCGCCTTATCAACTCCAGCTTCTTTTGGGAGATAAGCGATTCTACATTCTCCCATTTAGGCTTTCCCAGATGGAATAGATGGTGAAAAGACCTCATAAAATCCTGCATCCTGCAAGGAACTACAACATTCCCTAAATCAAAGATTATGGCTTTTGTCTTGGATGTTATTTTTTCCGTAGCATTATGAATATCAAGATAAGTCGTCTGAGAGTCATTTAAAACCCTTTCTAAGCCTGCTTCTACCATTTTAAGTCTTGGGTTAATCAATTAACCTAAAGAGATTTTTAATCTTTTCCCCAGTTCTTGCAAGCTTTTTGTTAGCCTCTTTTATGAGAAGTTTAAGATAATCATTTTCTACTAAAATCTTTCCTTTGTCTGCTATAGGCAATGCAAGGCGTTCAGTACTCTCCATCTCACAAACAATTCTTCTGCGGGAAGCCATAATCCCGCTCTTCTTCCATCCCGCGAACTTTGCCTTGTCTATCAATTCTTGGGCTTTTTGCAGAGATGAGCATGCCGCATGCAGAATGCATGCCTCTTGCTTGAAATAAATTAATCCCTTGTATTTTTTTACAGCATTATTTAATTCCCCTTTCAATTCGTTGAAAGAGATTTTTTCATGGCTCCTGAAGAGAAAAAGACCTTCCTGCTTCTTTTCCTTGTCCTTTATCAGAACAATCCTGCCTGCACAGCTGCTCGTACTGTAGTAATCCCTTTCGGAGTTTATTTTTTTTATTAAGGGAAGGATTGCATTGTCTGTATCGCCCTTGTCCGACTTGTCCTGTTTTGAAAATTGTCTTTTCTTTTCTTGTTCAAATTTCATTTTCTTTCAAGAATCCTTGCATTTATTCCCTTGGCTTTGCAGAGTTTTGCAAAATTTTCAGCATCCTGCTGGCTGCCCACTACCGAGCCATAATGCATTGGGATTGCCAATGTTGGTTTGATTATTTTTGCTGCTTCTGCTGCCTCCTCTGCATTCATTGTGAACTTTCCGCCTACAGGCAACAGGGCAATGAATTTATTTTCCTTCTTTCCATAACCTGTTAGTTTTTCCATTTCTTTGATACGGTCAGTGTCCCCTGCATGGTAAATAATTAAATTCCCCATTTCTATTACATAACCAACCCACCCATCTGATTTTGGGTGAAATGGCTTTGAGATATTATAGGCAGGGATTGTTTGAATCTTTATATTACCCATTTTCATGCTTTCATTTGGCTGTACAACTTGCATGTCTATTCTCTTTTCAATCTTAGTTATATTTGACTGGCAATCTGCAGTGCATATGACTATAGTATTGTCTTTTGTGAGTTTGTTAATGTCAGCAATGCTGCAGTGGTCATAATGGCTGTGTGTAATAAGAATAATGTCTGCAGACTCTGTATTCTGCACCTGATAAGGGTCTATGTATATTACCTTTCCCCCTTTTATCTTGAATGCGGAATGCCCCAGCCAAGAAATTTCAACATCACCAATTTTAAGGCCCATTTTTACCTCTTTAACACCTCTAATGCACCTGCAATCTGGAACATTCTTGTCTCCTTAAATGATGGCGCCATGATCTGCAAGCCCACTGGGCAATTATCAATGTTTGCAATAGGCAAAGACATTGCACATACTCCAGAAAGATTTGCAGGGATTGTTAAAGCATCATAGCCATACATTTCCATTGCTGAAATCTTTGAGCCGATTTTGTGAGGCAGTCTGGGGACAGTTGCAGAGATTATTACATCGCACTCTTTGAAGGCTGAATCAAAGTCTCTTTTGATTAACTGCATTGCCTTTAACGCCCTTCTGTAATAAAGCCCATGATATTCTGCCTTGGAGATTTCGCTTCCCCCTAAAATTCTTCTCAGGACTTCTGGTCCAGCCACCTCTTCTATCTTCTTCCCATACTCCCTTCCAGAGAATTTTCTTGTTGCAGAAAAGAATTCCACATAGCATATAGGGTAATATGCCTGCACTGCCAGACCAACATGCTTCAAGATTATTTTTTTGATTTTATGCCCACGAATCCTTAATTTTTCCACTGCATTGCTGATTTCTGCCCTGATATTCTTGTCGCTTGTCATCTCTTCTAACTCATCGCAAATGCCTATTGTCATGCCCTTTGGGTTTTCAAGCATCTCGTGATAGGGAAATATTCTTTCAGAGAATGTTGTAGGGTCATTCTCATCTCTTCCTCCAATAATGCCTAGAAGTAGTGCAGAGCCATAAACATCTCTCGAAAATGTTCCTATTTGGTCAAGGCTCATGCTTAAATCTATTAATCCGTACCTTGAAACCAAGCCATAAGAGGGCTTGACACCTACAACTCCACAATGGCTTGCAGGATTTCTTATGCTGCCGCCAGTGTCAGATCCCAATGCAAGGTCGCAAAAGCCTGTAGCCACAGCAGCCGCACTGCCTGATGACGAACCGCCAGGAATCTTATCTTTACAGGAGGGATTTTTTGTTGGCCCGAATGCACTCGTTTCTCCAGAGCTTCCAGCAGCAAATTCATCCATATTCGTCATACCGATTATTATCCCCCCCTCTCTCTTTATTTTGGAGATAACTGTTGCGTCATATCCTGCCCTGTAATTCTCAAGGGTTTTGGATGCGCAGCTTGCATTCATTCCAAAAACATTTATGTTGCTCTTTACTGCAATCGCCAAACCAGCTAATTTGCCTGCCTTCCCTTCCTTAATTTTCTTGTCAATCTCTCTTGCTTCTTTCAGTGCATTTTCATTAACCTGCAGAAATGCATTAATCTCCTTATTCTCATTTTTTATCCTTTTAAGAAAATTTTTTATGTTCTCTTCTGCAGTTAATTTTCCTGATTTTATTGCCCGAAGTTTTTCTTTCAGTTCCATTTTTTCTTTTCAGCTTTTATGAAATCATCAGACATAGAAGGGGCATTTTGAAGGAATATTTTCCTGAACTCTTTATCGTACGATGCTTTAGTCTCATCTCTTAACTGCTTTTCCCTCTTTACCTCAAAATTCTCACTCATTTCTGATTCGATATTTGAGAGGGACTTTGCAAACTCATCCATAATCTGCTTTGCCTCTTTCTTTATTCTCTCTTCCTCTTCTTTGCTAACCTTATGCCATAGAAAATTGTCTACCATCATAGAATAAAAAGAAGGAGATTTATAAAAGTTTTCTTGTCTATTCTCTTCTGAGATAGATTATTGAACCAATTAATGAAAGGATTCCTGCATCGAAAAGCCTGCCAGTTATCATTGCTGCAACAGAGGTAATCAACAACAATATCTTGTACTTTCTTTCACCTGTTTTTTCTATTATTTGCAGTGTCATCCCCATCAAAAGGGCTATAATTATCCACAACACGCCAAATGCAGCAAATACAAATGCCAGCATCCCTGAAATATCCCCTGCATCTATCGCCTGCTTGTTCAGTTCAGCATCTATCGCCTGCTTTACCTCTTTTGCTATTTTGTCTTTTGCCCAGATGCTGTAAACCCCGCCCAAAATCAGCATTATAATAGAAACAACTATGAGTGCAAAGGCAAGATGTGTCCAGAAGTCCCCTGCCTTTTTTGTCTGCAAGACACTCTTCTTAACAGCCCCCTTTTTTTGTATGGCCTTCCTCTTTGCTTTTGCCATTTTTCCATAATGCAATTAGATTTTAAAAATGTTTGCCTAATCTGATTTAGAAAAATTTATTAATCTCGGTCTTATTACTGCGCTATATGGCAAAAATTGATTTCAAGAAAGAGTTAAAAGAATTATATCAGCCAAGTAAGGAAAGTATTTCTATTGTGCAAGTGCCTGATATGAATTTTTTGATGGTTGAAGGTAAAGGCAATCCTAACAACTCAAAAGAATTCCAAGATGCTATTGAAGTATTATATAGTCTTAGCTTTGCAATAAAAATGATGCCTAAGAAAGGAGAAACTCCAAAAGGATATTTTGAGTATGTTGTACCTCCACTTGAAGGTTTATGGTGGACTGATGGTAAAGAGTTTGATTTCAAAAATAAAGATAAGCTTGGATGGAAAATAATGATAATGCAACCTGAATTTGTTACCCCCAAAGTCTTTGAAAATGCTGTAAAAATAATCAAAGAAAAGAAAAATTTGCCTGCATTATCAAAGGTTAAATTTGAATCTTTAAATGAGGGGAAGTGTGTGCAGGTCTTACATTTAGGTTCGTATTCTGAAGAACCAAAAAATATAGAGAAGATGAAATCTTTCATAGAAGAAAACAATCTTGTTAAAAATGGGCTTCATCATGAAATCTATTTATCGGATCCTAGAAAGACAGCTTCAAATAAATTAAAAACAATTCTAAGACAACCTGTAAAAAATAAATAAGAGTAAGTAAATGAAAAGATGGAAAGGTTTTACAGCAAGAATTTGGAGAAATTTACTTCGGCTTATATCGCTATGGTTTTATTGATGAAAGGATATTAACTCTTGGATTTCTTTTTTCGTAATTTTCTGTAATATTCCTCGTCAACAATGAAAAAATCCTTTCCATTGTATCCACAATCAAGACACTCCCAGCCTAAATAATCCTGGGTTAAAATAGGGTCACCAAAGGGTATCAGGTGGGACCTTCTTATATTGAGGCTTTTGCAGTTAGGGCAAAATTGAACCTCTTTTTTGTCTTTTTTAATCCCCATATTCTGGTTAATAGATTACTTTTTTATGGCGTTAATCTGTCCCTGTCCCTTGGAAACATTGTGGCTTCTTTGATATTATCAAGCCCGCACAGAATCTCAGTCATCCTTTCCAAGCCAATAGCCCAGCC
>CAYSVT010000030.1:7646-8777 GCA_964434685.1 Candidatus Woesearchaeota archaeon | reverse complement strand
GTATTTTCTGAGATAATTGTGATTAAGCATTTAACTTCTGTTGATTTTAATGCATAGTACAGGGCAAGACACGAGTCCTTGCCTCCTGAAAATAAAACTGCTGTTTTCATTTCTCAATTCCTGTTAACAATGGCACAAAAACGTAATACTCTGTTGTTGCGTATTTTTTAATGCCGCTGTCTTTTTTGTATACAATGATTGGACCATGTGTGTAAGGGCATACCATCAAGCCATTCCTTTTTAGGAGTGCAGAAGCCATTTCCTTTACAATCATTTCTGTTCCAGCACCTTGAATGCCTGCAGTGATTATTATCCTGTCATATTTGTGCTTCCATATCCCGCTTTTATTGTCAAGAGCATCCGCTGTTATTAACTCTAAGTTGTTTAGCCTCTTTTTTTGTGAAGCTGACAGATTCCTTCTCAGTTTTTCAATGTTTGCTTGTGCATTATCTGTCAGGGATTCTATCCTTTCAACTGCTGTTACACTGCCAGGATAAACGATATATGAAATTAAAGAAGCATTCCATCCTGAGCCAGTACCTATCTCAAGAACATTGTTTTTTCCAAGCCCTGCAAGCATGAGCATTCTTGCTACTGTTGATGGCTGGGATATTGTCTGCCCTTTTCCAATCTGCTGTGCAGCATCCTCATAGCAATATTCAGAAGGAAGAAAGAATTTCCTGTCTATAATCTTCATTGCATCAATAATCTTTTGCACTGATTCCTTGTCCTTTTTTGTTCTTGCAAATTGCGAGATATAAAAATAAACGCTTGCAAGCATCTGTTCTTTTTTCATCTTTCTCCCTAAATCTTCAGGCTTATTACCTTGCTGACGCCATCCTGCATTGTTACGCCATACAACACTGGTGCATCAGACATTATTGCATCATTGTGAGTGATTATGATGTACTGGGCTTTTTGCATATAAGTCTTGAGTAGTGAAGCAAGTATCTCACTGTTCCTCTTGTCTAAAGCAGCGTCTATCTCATCCAAAATGTAAAAACAATAGGGCTTGTATTCCTGTATTGCAACTATCAGTGCAATTGCGATGATAGTTTGCTCGCCCCCTGACAATGATGCTGCCTCCTGATATTTGCCCTTTGCAATCTTTATCAAAATGTCAAGACCGCC
>CAYSVT010000030.1:3722-7636 GCA_964434685.1 Candidatus Woesearchaeota archaeon | reverse complement strand
AAAGGGGTCTTCCTTGTTCTCTAATTCAAGGAATGCCTGCCCCTTTGTGCTTAGCCTCATGAAGTTCCTGACAAATAGGGCATTAATCCCATCAAGAGTCTTTATGAACACGCCCCTCTTCCTCTTGTCTATCTCTTCTATAATCTTTAAAATTTCCACCTTTTCCTGCTCGAGCTTTAATGACTTAGACTCAATCTCATCATATTCCTTCTTTATATTCTCATAAACCTGCAATGCCCTCATATTCACTGAACCTATATTCACCAAATCCTCCTCATGCCTTCTTATTCTTGTTTCCATTTCATTCCTTGATGCCTCAACGATTTCTACTTCACCAAACTGCTTGATTTCCATATCAAATCTTGAGAGTTCAGCATTTATGCCTGCGAGGATTATCTTTAATGCGTTTACCATGTCTTCAAATTCCCTCTCCTTATTTTGTTTGTTTAACATTTCAAATTCCAGTTTTCTCACATCATCCTGCAGCTTGTTCCTCTTGCTGAACAGCTGCTCAAATTTCATATATGCCTCCTTCTCTGCCTTCTCCTTCTCATTTGCAATATCTTCCTGTTCTGAGAAGTCTGATTCCAGATTTGCCAGAATATCCTCGATTTCCCCGTAATCTTTTTTATTCTTGTTTATTATTACCTGCATCCGCCCTATCTCTCTTGCCTTCATATCCCCTTTCATTTGTATCTGCACCCTGTCTACCTGCTGTACAGTGAGTGACTCTATCTCTCTTTTAAGTTCTTCATATCCCTCTTCTACATCCCTTAATTCCTTAATATCCCATTCAAGCTCTCTCTCCTTCTTCTCCATCCTTGAAATCTCTGTTTCAAGAGACAGCCTTGTTTCATCCAGGCTTTTTTCGATTCCCTCTTTTTCCTTGAGATTATCAAATTGGATTTTTGCTATATGCAGCTTGTTATGCTCTTCTCTAAGCATCTCAACTTCATGCTTTAACTTTGATATCTGCTCTGAAAGAGACATCCTGCGTTCATGTGCCTTTTTAACTTCAGAACTTATAGATTTCACATCAGCATCAGAATTCCTGTTCACGAGATGCTTATGCTGCTCCTCAATCCTTCTTTTGCATACAGGACAGATATCCATCTCGTTAATGCTTTTCCTGAGTCTCTCAATAATCTCTATCTCCCTCTCATTCCTTGCTATCTCATCAGAGGATGTTGCATGATTCTTTTCAAGCGTAAGAAGTTCGTTATGGCACGCCTCAATCCTCTTCTTTACCTTATCTGTCTCCCCTATCCTCTCCCTAAAGTCCTTTATTTCACTGTTTATTTCAGACATTCGCTGCTTTATTACAGCCAATTGCTGGACTATTTGAGAATGATTCTTTCTATTTGATTGGAGAGTTACCTTAATGCTTGACAATCCACTCTTCATTTCATTGAGATTCTTGTGCTTTTCTTGAGCAAGATTAAACCTCTCTGTTTTCTCTTTGAGCAGCTTGCCTATCCTTTCCTGTTCTGGGAGGAGTGCTTTCAGGTCTGCAATATCCCTCTTTTCCTGCTCTATGTCATTTTCAAGCTGAGAATTTCTTGTCTCTATATCAACCAATTGCTGTTTGTTATTTTCTATTCTTACTGACAATGCTGCCAGATTTGCCCTGCCTTCAACTATTCCTTTATGCAAGGATTCCTGCTGCACGCCTGTAGAAAGCTGAATCTCATTGTTTATTCCATCAATCCTCTGGTTTAAGCTGTTAATCTCCTCTTTTATTTTGTTGATTTGGGCATTCGCCTTCCCGAATGCAATTCTATTTTCCTCGCATTGCTTATCTATCTTCTCCTTCTCCTGATTCTTTTCCTTGATGCTCTTTGCAATGAGTGATGCCTTATCCCTCTTTATCATCCGCTGAATATCCTGGTATCTCAATGCCTGCTGCCTCTCCTTGTCCAGATTCTTAAGATACATGAACCTTTCATGGAGCGTATTACCAACAAGTTTCAGCTGCTCGTCTGTTTTTTCCAGTTCATGCAAGGATTTTTCCTTCTTCTCCTCATACACGCTTATGCCCGCAATGTCCTCTATAATCTTTCTTCGCTCTTCGTTGTGCATAAGCACAAAGCTTGATATCTCGTTCTGCAGGATAATATTAAATCCGTATGGGTCTATGCCCCCTTGTGCAAGCAAGTCTAAAACCTCTTGCCTTGTCTTTGTCTCATCATTGATCTTGTAGATGCTCTGCCCATCCCTCCTAACAATCCTTGTTATCTTCACATCATCACCCCCAATGAATATATTATCAGAATTATCAAATATCAAATCCACACGCGCCTCAGAAGCGGGCTTATTGCTCTTGCCGCCATTGTATATGAGCCCAGATGCCTTTGCTGCCCTTATGCTCTTTATGCTTAATCTGCCCAAAACGAAGCATACAGCATCTGATATGTTAGACTTGCCAGCTCCATTCGGACCGATTATTGTGTTCAAGCCACTGTCAAATGGTATTTCAGTCTCTTTTGGAAATGACTTGAAGCCGTGCATAACAAGCTTTTTTATAAAAGGCATTTTGCAACCTCTTTCATCTCAATACGATTAAAGGGAATTATTTAAACCTTTTTACGTTAAACGAAAATCACCCTCGATAAAATGCAGGTGGAAAAAAAGTTTATAAATTCATCAAACTGCCATATAATATGAAAAAAGGGGTTGAGAAGAAAGAGCTATTTGGTACTCTTTTGATTATCTTGACTGCTATAGTCTCAGGTGTCTCAATTGTTGTTAATAAATTTTTTGTTGTAAAGATTGACCCCGCTATTTTTACGGCTGTTCGTTTATTCTTTATCGGCTTGGTGTTTCTGATTATTTCGCTATTTGCTTGTAACTTTAAGATAAAAAAATTCAAAAAAGTTTCATGGTGGTATCTGCTTATTATAGGGATTATCGGCGGTGGGATTGCCTTTCTACTATTTTTCACAGGGCTCAGGGAAACAACTGCAGGCAGGGCAGCATTCCTGCATAAAACACTGCCGTTGTATGCGACAATTCTCGCATTCTTATTTTTGAAGGAAAAAATAACAAAAAAACAGATTATCGCAATGGCAGCAATGATAATCGGGGTTTATCTTATAGAATCAACAAATGTCTCTTTTAATGTTAAGATTGGTGATTTGCTTGTTTTATTTGCAACAGTATTGTGGGCTGTTGAGAATACAATTGCTAAGAAAGTCATGCTAGAGAAAGAAAGCAACTGGGTTGTAACGTTCAGCAGGATGTTTTTTGGTTCACTGTTGCTGTTCTCTATTATTATTCTCACAAAAAAAGTTGATATGCTTTTCTCTTTAAGTTATCAGCAGATTCTTTATATCACTGTATCTGCTTTAATGCTCTTTTTTTATGTGTTATTCTGGTATTGGGGGCTTAAATTTGTAAATCTTTCAAAGGCTTCAACAATACTATTGATTGCACCAGTAATATCCCTTCTTCTGGGTTTTGTTTGGCTGAAGGAGCAGGTTTTCCTGTTGCAATTAATTGGCTCGGCTATTATCCTCGTTGGAGCATATATAATAATAACGATAAAAGACGAGAAAAGAATTGTTGAGGCTTGATTATAACCTTTCTATTGCATAAGAGAAATGGATTGTTACCCTATCACCCTCTTTTGCGTCTGGGACAATGGCGTTATAAACCTCTCTTCGCTGATAGCCATAACTCACTACAAGAAGATTATCCCTTTTTTCGATTACCTCTGCCTTGTGAACCCTGCATAAATCCCTGAAAGCATTAGTTTGCTCTGCATAGCCATCTTCATTATTGTTGATTAATCTGTTATGCTCATTCAGCCAGTACTCTCTTATTACTTGAAAATCCCAATAATCCTTCTGCATCCTTTTTGCAAGTTTTTTAATCCTTCTAAACGCTGGCTTGTAAATATTCTCTATCTCTTTTTT
>CAYSVT010000030.1:2582-3712 GCA_964434685.1 Candidatus Woesearchaeota archaeon | reverse complement strand
AATGGAGCATCCCTTGACAAAAATTTCTTCTCCAGTAAATTATACTTTTTCTTTGTTATCTCCCCTCTTTCAAGCTTTAGAAATGTGCAAGGAAAAGCGTATTTGAAGAAATATCTTTCGGGTGTTTCAGTTTTCATTTAAAGTTAAGACTAACAAATCTTTTAAATATTTCACTTAAACCAAAGAAAGAGCATTGTGCTTGCATGATGCTACGCATGCCCCACAGCTAATACACTTAGACTTGTCAAACGTTAAGACCTTTTTTCTCGCTAATGCACCAACAGGGCATGCTTCTACACATCCCTCACATTTTGTAGTACCGCAGCCACAAGCACTGCTGACACATTTACCATCTTTCCAGCAGCACTTGCCATAATCTATTTTGATTTGCATTTTATCAACATCAAAAGTTCATTTATAAATCTTGTTAAAAATCATTGATGTTTTTCTGCTCCTTCTTTGCCTTATGATTCTGCCATGTTGCCCATGTTTCTCTGAAGATGCCGTCCTTCTTATGTTTCTGGCTGTATTCCTTCAGGAACTTCTTTGTTATTGGATCTGAGGGATAACCAGAGCCAAAATCAACTCCAATTTGCTTCTTTATCTTTTCTACTTCAGCATCCCTTGTTGTTTTTGCCAGAATTGAGGCTGCAGAGCAGCTGACATGATTAACGTCTGCCTTATGCTCTACTGCCAGTTCCAAATTTGCCGGATGCTCTATATACCGCTTCAGATAATCAGTCCACTTCTTTATATTGTTAGAGGGGCAGTCTATTACAACCTTAATTTTTTCGTCTTTTATATTAAGCTTGTTTATTATTAATGCAGATTTTATTGCTTCTATCTTGTTCAGATTTAAACCTGCAGTACCCCTGCCATCAATCTCTTGTGGATGGATAAGCACAATCTCAAAATTGTATGCAATCTCTTTTATCTGCTCTGCAAGAACCTCTCTTCTTTGTGGAGAGAGCTTTTTTGAATCCCTGACACCTATCTTTTTCAAAAATGCCTTGTTCTCCTCTTTTATAAGAACTCCTGCAAGAACCATGGGACCGATTACCGGCCCTCTTCCAGCATCATCTATTCCTATCTCTAACATCTTAATCAAACCTTACTGTATAAAAGGGTTT
>CAYSVT010000030.1:0-2572 GCA_964434685.1 Candidatus Woesearchaeota archaeon | reverse complement strand
AATTAAAAAAATATTATTGCAGCCCATTGATCTCTTACAATCTTAAATGGTTTAATTTTGTTTCCATTTACTGGCACTTCTATAGATTGTCCTTTTTTAATATTATATTTTCTTCTGCTGAATCTTGATGCGGGCCCTTTTTTTAATAATGCCTCTGCAATAACCAAATCGCTTGGAGTGGTAATCTTTATGTTTTCAGGATAACCCTCAACAATCTTTATCTCATAGCCAAATCTTTCAATGAGAGACGAGTCATCAGTTCCGTAATACCTGTTTCTTCTTGCAGTTTCATATGCCTTCTTTAAAATTTCATACCCGAATGCCTGAGGCGTCTGCACAACCCACAAACTCTCTCTTACCAAGGTTTCTTCAACAAATTCTTTGCCTCTTTTGATGGTATCTGCTACAGGGCATGCGGGAACAGCCGCTCCAAACTTTTGTGCAGCCTTCATGACCTCTTGGATTAGCCCTTCAGAAACAAGAGGCCTGGCAGCATCATGAACTAAAATATAGCCTGATTCTGCTATGCTTTCAAGTGCATTATAAACAGAATCCTGCCTTTCAGAGCCCCCAGCAACAACCTTTTTTGCTTTTTTAAATCCATACTTGTCAATTATCTTTTTTGCATAATTTACTTTCTCTTTGTTCACCGCAATAACAATCTCATCAACCAAATCTGATTTTTCAAAAGGCAGCACCGAGTAATACAAGACTGGCTTATCCTTAAGCATAAGAAATGCCTTGTCCATTAAGCCCATTCTCCTGCCTTTCCCAGCAGCTGCAATTATCGCAATGTTTTGCTTTGTCATCTCCCTGAATACATCCAAGAAATTTAAAATAAAAAGTAGCGGGGGTGGGATTTGAACCACACGACCTCGAGGTCTCTCAAGCATTTCTTTCCGAGGTTTCTTTCTTAAAGAAAGCTCTATGGGCCTCGTGAGCTAACCAGGCTACTCCACCCCGCTATGACTTTTCTAAATTGCGAGGGACTTTTAAACCTATCCTAAAATGGGGCTGCTGAGATTTGAACTCAGGTCGCAAGCCCCCGAAGCTTGAAGGCTAACCAAACTACCCCACAACCCCTTATAAAATTAGACAGATAATATATTTAAATTGCTTTTCTCTTTCCTGTTTATGTCAGGTCCTGGAGAAGGCAAAAAGCTGTTGGGCAAAGCAGATGTGTATATACATGAAAAGGGCAAGAGCAATGCCAGAGTCACACATATAGATATTGAATTAGAAGCATTGAATAATATTATAGAACCAGGAGAGGCAACCTATGTACAAGGCAAGGAGGGTGGCGTTTTTATTGGATTGAAGAAGGATATGATCTCAAGAAGCGAAAAGCTTCTTGATGATGCTCAGAAATCTGACAAAGGGAAGATTTCTGACATTAAGAGGGCTGAGAAAACTATTGCTAAATAGCTGATTATTCCAGAGTTAAAAGATTATCCTATTTTCCGCCAAAAATCCTTGCAAAAAATCCCTTCTTTTCACACTCTTTTGGTGCCTCAATAAATACTGGCTTTTTCTTCTCGACTGGCTTTTCTTCCAATTTTGGTGCAAAAGCAGCCATCTCTCTATTTGCTGCCTCTACTGCCTTTTCAACGCATGTCCTTGTGTGCCCCTGTTTCACTAAGGCCCACCTCAATGTATCCATTGCATAGCCTTTAGCGGAATTCTTCTTCACATAATCAGCCAATTTTCTTATGTAGTCTTCGTTCCTTATCGACCTTGTAGTTGATGCTACCATTTTTAATTAAAATTCAAAACAAGATGCTATTTAAAAATCTTTCTTAACAACATTTAAAAATATTGCGTGGCTTTCCTGAAGGTGCCGCGATGGCCCAATGGTACGGCGCAGGGTTGCTAAGAGCCTTTCTTAAAAAGAAAGCCTCGGGAAAGAAACCTGAGAAATTAAAATGCTCTTGTTAAAACCCTGTTTCTCGCAAGAGATATGCAGGTTCGATTCCTGCTCGCGGCGTGATACCTCTTTGTATATTTGGTATAACTTGTTAGTAGTAACAAATAAGAAGATTTATATACTTCTAATTCCTACAAATAGTATGGCAAAATTAGAAAGAAGGATAAGCAACTTAGGACAGTATGCAAAAATTGGTTTTGGAACATTATGCGTTTTAGCAGGAGCTAAAGAGTATATCGGGGGAGTTCTAAGCAAAGCAAATGTTGAACAAGCTCTTTATCGTGGACTTGAAGCAGTAAATGTGGATAAGATTATTGAAGCTAAGAAGTCATTGGATGTTGCATTTGGTAAGATGCATGGAAATTATATAACCCCTATAGCCATTGCAGTAGGCGCAGGATTGCTGGCTTCAGGAATATACAATCTTGCAAAAAAATATCATTCAGAAAGAATAGAATAAATCTTTTGCTGAAACCAAAGGCTGATAAATCATGTACCAAAGGGATGCGGAAGAGCAGGCGAGAGAGAGATATTTTAAAGTCAAAAAAGATTTAAACTAACCAAAGCCCTTAGCATATATCACTTATTGAATGTCTGCTCACGGCGTTTTTTGTTTAGGGTGGGAGGGAAAGGATTAAAAATAGGCTT
>CAYSVT010000029.1:0-9845 GCA_964434685.1 Candidatus Woesearchaeota archaeon | reverse complement strand
ATCTAAATGGCCAGATCAACAGCCTGAAACAAGAAATCGCGACGCTGCGCCAGTCCAACGAAGAGCTTATGAACGCCAAATATGAACTCGAAGAAAAAATAATGACGCTGGAGAGGGAAAAGGCAAAGGGCAATATGGAATTAGGGCAGGTAAGCGGCAATTTGGCTTCTGAGAGCAGCATCAAGGAAATGCAAAGGCAGGTTTCAGAGAACACAATCTATAAGTAATTCTCGAGGCATTTCACAGATAGCCAGATTAATACTTCAAAACCTTTTTAAATCAGCAATTACCTCTATTTCTGGGAGCAGACTAGCTAACTTTCGGAGCCCGTGCTGGAATGCAATTTCTCGGCATGAGAAATGGGTTTCTGAGGAAGGTCCGCCCACATGTTGCTTAATGCAACAACATCGCCATCCGCGGGAGCGGAATGTCGTGAGGCATGGAAATGCAACAGAAACGACACAGCTTTATGCCGACAATGAACAGGGGCATTGTGCCAATACATTGCAGTAATGCAATGCATACATGATGGCAAGCCTGTGAGATGCATAGAGAATTGATGAAACGGGCAACCTGGCTTGTGCAACTCGCAAGAGGCTTAGTAGGATGTTAGCACATCCTTTTCCGCAAGGAAGGATGACAAAAGGCGGCCTATTGTCTGCTCCCCTTTCTAAAAAGTGAGATGCAATAAATTTCGATAGCTTTTTATATCCCTCTTTCCTTAAAATTTGATAAATTTAATAAAAGAGGTAAGATGAAAAAGAAGAAAAAATCAGCGAAAAAGGCTGTTAAGGTAACTTCTAAAGTTGGTGTAGAGGCTGCATTTGACAAACCAGAGGTTCCAGTAACTTCAGGTGTGGCATTGCTTGTCGCGGGAGCTATATTGTTGTTACTATACCAAAGGGTTACAGAGATGTACACAAATGATACCATTGCCGCAAATGTATTGTTCTTCTCATTGCTTGGTGCGGGCTTCCTGAGCATAGTATGCGCATTAAGTATACTTGTTGCAATAATCAGAAAATATCTGGTCTCGAAGAAGTAATCTTTTTATTTTTAATTTAAGTTTTTTTTCAATTGTTTCTATTAACGGCAGAATTGTCCCTGTTTCTAATATGACTGCTGCGAAACATTTAAAAGTTAATCTGCTTTTTTCTAAGCGGAGCAGTAGCTCAGAGGGAGAGCACATGGCTGAAGTGTAAGAGAACCAAGGTTCTCTTAACAATCAACTCTCCTTAGGAAGAGGCAATCACCTTCCTTAGAACATGAAAGGGACTGAAACCATGGTGTCCGGGGTTCGATCCCCCGCTGCTCCATCTCCAATCTCTAAATTTAGGGTTCTATACACAAAAAGATAAAAATGAAAGAAAAGAAGGTGATGACTTTTGGCACATTTGATTTGTTGCATAAAGGACATGTTTATTTTTTGAAACAGGCAAGCAAATATGGTAAGTTAGTAGTTGTTGTGGCAAGAGACAAGAATGTTTTGAAGGTAAAAGGCAAAAAACCAATAAATTCTGAAAGAAAAAGATTGCAAAACATTAAAAAGATAAAATTTGTATTTTAAGCTCTACTTGGTTCTCTTAATGACAAATATAATATTGTTGAGGAACTAAATCCGGCAATCATATGTTTAGGCTACGACTAAGATATAGCTGTTGCAAGACTGAAAAAGGAGCTCAAGAAAAGAATGGTTGCAGTTAAAGTGATAAGATTAAAAGCCTATAAGCCATGGCTTTACAAAAGTTCAAGATTAAGGGAAAGATATGCGGCAAAAGAAACTTTTATAAATCCCTAACTCATAGGTAATAAAAAGAGGAAAAATGATGACATTAGATGATAAGGCCAAAAAATATAATCTGACTAAATGCGATATTTGGCTCTTATTATTTGGATTTTTATTCTTGGGATTATTTATAGGATCAGAATTTCCACTCTTGGCTATACAATATGGGTGGTACTGGTGGGCGGCTACAATCCTTTTGTTCCTCAAGCCTGCAATCAAATTTATCTTTCCAAAGAAGCAGAAGGCAGCAGTAAAGAAAAAGAGGAAGAGGGGTGCAATGGAATTGAGTATAGGCACGATTGTTGTTATAGTGCTGGCAATGACAATGCTGATTTTGGGATTAGTCTTTGTAAGAACAATCTTCACAGGCGCAACAGACAGCGTTAATATTCTGAATGATAAGGTAAAGGCGAATATTGTAAATCTGTTCGGGGATGAGAACAAAGAGGTGGTTGTGTTACTTGGGCAGGATAAGACTGCAAAGATAAAGGCTGGAGCAGACAACTTTGGTGTTGCGGTTGGTGCGAGAACACTTGATGGCTCTGCCACAGACAGGCAGAGGCTCAAGTACAAAATAACCTTGGATGATGCAGGCAAGGATGATTGTTATAAAAGACTGGGAAGAAAGGCATTGGAGGATCTATTCAAGCAGCAGATTGGTGCCTGGCTTGAATTTGATGAATACCAGGCAGATTCCTCATTCGCAATCATACTCATTGCTGCCCTGAAGGGAACAGAATTGTGCACTCAAAAGGTGCTGATTGATGTCAAGGACACAAAAGACGGCAAGGATATCGGCGGCTCTTTCTTTATAATTGACATCAAAAGGGGAATCTTCTGATTCAGGCAAGATTTCTTTGATGGGAGAGTAAGGTTTTAAAGTATGGATTTCTTATTTTTAGTATGCCAACAAAAAGGAGAAAACAAAGGCTGCCCAAGGCAGTAAGGCAGAGAATAAATTCTGACTTGAAGGAGATAAAGAAGTTTGCAAAGGAGGAAAGGAAGCAGCCGCTTTATCTCTATAATACGCTAACAAGGAAGAAGCAGTTGTTCAAGACTGTCAAGAAAGGCATAGTCGGATTCTACAGCTGCGGGCCGACTGTTTATGATTTTGCACATATAGGAAACTTGCGAACATATGTTTTTAATGACGTCCTGAAGAGAATCCTTGTTTATAACGGATATGAGGTAAGGCATGTGATGAATATAACTGATGTTGATGACAAGACAATAAGCAGGAGCGTGGAAGAGGGAATCAGGCTGCAGGATTTGGCATCAAAGTACGGGGCTGCGTTCTTTTCTGATTTGGAAAAATTGAATATAATAAGGCCGGAGATAATTGCCTATGCAACGCAGCACATTCCGGACATGGTGGCATTAATCAAAAATCTCCTTAAAAGGGGATATGCATACAAGGCAGATGATGGGATATACTTCTCAGTTTCAAAATTCAAGAATTACGGCAGGCTTGCGCAATTGAAATTGGATAAGAGCCAGCAATCAAGGATAAACAATGACACATATGACAAGGAAGAGGCAAGGGATTTTGCATTGTGGAAATTTTATAACAAGAAGGACGGCAGCACATACTGGGAAACAGAAATAGGCAAGGGAAGGCCTGGCTGGCATATTGAATGTTCAGCCATGTCAATGAGGTATCTTGGCGAGCATTTTGATATTCATTCCGGCGCGATTGATTTGATATTCCCCCATCATACAAACGAGATAGCACAAAGTGAATCAGGGACAAGAAAGAAGTTTGTTAATTACTGGCTGCATGGCGGATTTCTTGTGATGCCTGAGGGCAAGATGTCAAAGTCGTTGGGGAATATAATCACATTAGGGGATTTAGAGTTGAAGGGATATGACTCCCTTGCATACAGATACTTCTGCATTACTGCACATTACAGAAGCGAGATAATATTCTCTAAGGAAAATCTCACTGCAGCGCAGAATGCATACAGAAGCTTAAGAAACAGGGTGCAGGATATAAAGAGGAATCTGGAAATAACAGGAATATCCTCTGAAAAGATAGGCGATTACAAGAGAGATTTCATCAAGATAATAAATGATGACCTAGATATGCCGAAAGCCCTTGCATTCTTTCACAATATGCTTAAATCCAACCTGAACAATGGGGAGAAGTATGCCTTAATTCTTGACTTTGACAAGGTTTTTGGCTTGCAGCTTGACAATGAGGAAAAAATAATAATCCCTGCTGAAGTAAAGGAATTAGTGGAGCAGAGAGAGACTGCAAGGAAACTGCAGAATTGGCAGTTTGCAGATGAATTAAGAGAAAAAATCAAGGCAAAGGGCTATTCAATTGATGATACTGAAAAGGGGCCTGTTGTCAAAAGAATATAAATTAGGAGATTGAGAAAGTGAACTGGCTAAAGCACACACTTATTAATATCTTTCTAATAATCCTGATATCCCCATTCTTGAAGCCCACGCGCGGTGAGATTTATGTGCTGCTGTTTGCAGGTGTTCTCATTGATGCTGACCATCTGATAAATGACCTCTCAAAGAAGCGAATGGAAGGCATGAATCTGAAAGAAATAATAAAATTTTGGTGGGATGCAGGAGATAAAACTCTGAATGAATTTCATTTTTTGCACAATATAGAACTGGTTGCCTTTTTGTTTGCCCTTGCCTTGGCGTACAGCGATGCGTTGCTTTTCATTTCATTGGGCTTTTTATCCCACCTCGCAGGTGACGCATTTCTGACAATAAGGTATAACAAATCCCTAGACAAATTGAGAAACTTTTCCCTTTTCTGTTTTCTTAGAGGGGATTACTGAACTTTATCCTCAATATTCTTTGGTTTATTTTTTAATATGCTGTTCTTGAGATTATCTACTTTGTAAAATACTATTGCACCCAAGCATGCAACAGGATGTCCTGTCTTAATAGCATCTTTAAATCATCCCTATTCAGCTCGTTGGCTGTTTTTATGCAGTAGTCATACAATCTCAGACATAATAAAGGGCAAGCTGAGGAGGCTTTTTTCCCAATATAATTAATCTTTTGCATGATACTGCTTAACAAATCATTCATAATTGGTATTAACAAGCAAGCTTTAAAAAGATTGTTTGTTTTATTTTTGAATGAGGAGGGAATGCGTGAATAAGAAGGATAATGAGAAGGAATGTCCATGCGATGAGACGCATTGTGAGAGGCACGGCGTGTGCTGTTTATGCATCCATTATCATAATTCAAGAGGGAGTAAGCCAGCTTGCATGAGATAGGCCCTCTTGAAACGAGCATTGATTTTATCTAAGCAATGGCAATTGAAGGAAGGGATTACAGATTTCTTGCAAAATACAACAAGAATATAGCTCTTCATGCACAGCATCAGGATTTTGGGGTTGAATTCTACAAAAAATTATCCCGAAGGATGCAGAGGTGACACTCGAAACGCAGAATGATGCAGCCGAGGTTTTCAATGACATCAGAATAATGAAGGCATAGATTTTTAACTTATTGCTACTTTTTTTTGTTATGGAATGGTATGAAAGGTTCAGATGGTTTTTTACTTATTCGGGAAAGGTGGTTATAGGCGGAAAGTCTGCAGAGCAGAATGAGAATGTCATCAATAAGCATTTGGAAAGGGAAGATGTTGTGATGCATACCGCCCTGCCAAGCTCACCATTCGTAGTAATCAAGTCAGAAGGAAAGGAGATAAGCGAGAGGGACATTGAAGAGGCAGCAATATTCTGCGCATGCTTCAGCCAGCAGTGGAAGAAGAGGAGGATGAAGGTTGAAGTGCATATATTCAGTCCAGAGCAGATTACAAAGGGAAGGGGCAGCAAGACAGGGACATTCAGTGTTTTAGGCAATATCGAAAAGATTCAGGCAGAATTGAGGCTTGCATTAGCAATCCAAAATGAGAAGTTGAGGGCTGTTCCAATCAGTAGCACAAGGGATAAGCTTGTCATAATTGAACCAGGCATGATTAAAAAAGAAAAGGCTGCAGAGGAGATAGGTAAGATGTTAAAAGAAAAGAGATTAGACATAAAAAGAGAGGAAATTATACAGGCATTGCCAGCTGGTGGCTTTGTCATAAAAAGATGTTAATTCTGCAATCAATAATCTTTGGGATAATCCAGGGAGTAACAGAATGGCTTCCAGTCTCAAGTTCTGGGCATCTTGTTTTGTTTCAGTCATTGCTTAACGTAAATGTACCAATAGCATTTGATGTGCTATTACATTTTGCAACACTTCTTGTAATTTTAATCTATTTCAGGCGAGACATATGGAATATTTCAAAGGCATTTTTAAGATGGCAAACTAATAAAAAAGAATTCAAGTTAGGGTTATACATAATTGCTGCAAGCATACCTACTGCAATAATATATTTTCTTTTCAAGGATTTCATAGAGGCATATTTCTCAAATCTCTTTGTGCTGAGCATTTCATTCTTCATTACAGGATTGCTTCTCCTGTCAACAAAAACTGCCAGGAAAAATGGATTAAATATCAATTCAGCAAAATCGCTTCTTGTGGGCACTGCACAGGGCATTGCAATCATGCCCGGCATTTCTCGAAGCGGAAGCACAATATCCACTGCACTCCTGTTAGGTATTAAGAGAGAGGATGCATTCAAGTTTTCGTTCCTTATGGTAATACCCGCAATAGCTGGGGCTACAATCATAAAATACGATGAGATTGTGCAGACATTTGAGCAGACAATGATTACAGGATTTATAGCATCCTTTTTGGTTGGCTATGCAAGCCTGATTTTCATGAGCAGAATAGTTAAAAAGGGAGAATTGCACAGATTTTCATATTATTGCTTTTTAATGGCGGTAATCACAATAATAATCAAACTTTTCATGTTAAAATGATGCAGGAAATATAATGGCAATAACCACACTAATAATCAAGATTTTCATGCTAAAATGATGCAGGCGATAATGCAGGTAGGCAAGAACGGATTGACAGAGGGTTTTATGCAGGCATTGAAGCATGTCTTTGAAACACATGACACTGTCAAGATTTCTGTATTTAGGTCAGCAACGCATGAGAAGGAAGAGGTGAAGGCAATGGCTGAAAGGATAGTTGCCCAGTTAGGAAGAAAATACACCTACAGGCTGGTGGGCTTTACAATCTCCCTGCGAAAGTGGAGGAATGTGCCTCTATCCAACAGGAAAAAAGATATCTTATCAGATAAAATCAATTAATGTGTATCCCTCAAGAGATAGATTTTTTGATTCTAAATAACTCTCAATATCCCCTTTCTTTTTGTCTAAATTAACGTTGCCAATCAAATCAATACATCTCTTGTCTATCTTCTTTCCCTTGTATCTTATTTTTTCAACACCCCTTAAGAGTATATTATCAGCATTTGCTATCCTTCCCAAATCAGAGGCAGTAGACTCTAGATGCATTATATCTTTAGGATAAGGGGGCAATATCCTTATTCCAATGTACTTTCCCTCCAAATCACCACCCTTGATGTAAGAGATATAATCCTCACAACCTACAGCAGAAGAAACATCGCAATTTATCATTTTATCATCTAATCCTGCTTTCTTCCTTAAAAGCCGGATAATCCTTTTTGAATAATTCCCCCTCTTTTCAGTATATGCCTCCCCATCAATTAATATTCCAGGCAGGCTTATTCTTTTGTTTAACCTTGTAATCCCATCAAAGAATTTATACTGCACTCCCGGAATATCCAAGTTCCACAAGGAATCCCTAATCTCTTTGAGAGTTTTATTCTCAAAATACACATATCCTCTTACCTTATTCATTAAACTAGGCATTTGTAAGGGTATAAATAATTTTCTTAGGTATCAAACATACAATAATGTGCTAGCTCATGACATATATCGTAAGATAGAGTATCAAGCATGTAATAACAAGTTTTTTAAAGCGTTCTTTTTTTAACTATCATCATGGCAGAAAAACCTATTTATGATGCTCCGGCAGACAAATTCATAGAAGCTGTAGCCTTGGAACTGAAGAAGGTTGAGCAGTTTAAGGTGCCTGAATGGGCATTTTTTGTCAAGACTTCAGTTGCAAAATCTCGTGTGCCATCAAGAGAGGATTGGTGGCATGTGAGGGCAGCGAGCGTCCTCTATCAGATATACAGAAAGGGTGTTGTTGGCGTGAACAGATTAAGGACAAAATATGGCGGCAAGAAGAACAGGGGGATGAAGCCCAAGAGGTTCAAGAAGGGTGCGGGAAAGAATATCCGTGTGATACTGCAGCAGGCAGAGGCGGCAGGACTTGTTGAAAAGTTCAAGGGAAAGAAAGTTGGCAGAAGGCTCACAATAAAGGGAAAGCAATTTCTTGAGAATATTGCAAGGGCGTTAAAGTAAAATGGTGGATAATTACGACATGAAGGATATAGAAGCTCAATTAAGGGAACAGGCTGCATTAAGCCAGCAATTGAAGCAGCAGCTTGCAATGATTGAGTCTGTTGCCAAACAAAAAATGAGCAAAGAGGCAATCTCAAGATATGGTGCGGTAAAGGTGGCGCATCCTGAAATAGCAGTAAAGGCAATCGCAATGATTGCGCAAGCTGTCCAGCTGGGCCAGATAAGGGAAACTATTGGAGACGAGGAATTCAAGATGCTTCTAAAAAATCTGCAGGAGGGCAAGACAAAATTCAATTTTAAAAAATGAAAAGATATGCAATTGCAGATAATGTGAAGAAAATGGAAAAATCCAAAAGATTCTATAAAAGTTTAGATGAGGCAATCAGCAAGAGCGATGGAAAGAAGGTATTTGAGATACAGCTTCATCCAGAGGTTTATGACAGGGCTCTTGGTTTTTTGCATATGATAGTAACCAATAAACCTAACTCTAGGGATAAGGAGAGAATTTTTACAGATTACAATAGTGCAAGGGCTGCTTACAATAGGCTTGGTGCGACAATCCATGATGCGGACATAAGAACAGTATGGAGAATCAATGAAATAAAAAGGGAGAAGATTTACTCTATGAGATAAAATGGCACGATACAAATCATTATCAAAGAAGATGCATCTTGCAACTGCTGGCAAGAGGACAAGATGGGCGCCATTCTGGGTTGTGCTGAAGGCATCAGGAAAGGGAAAGAAGGTGCATCCAGCAAGATTCACGAGAATGAAGCGCTCATGGAGAAGAACTAAATTAAAAATTAAGCCAAGAAGGGTGCATAAGAGGTACTTCCAGTAAAATGGCTAAGGTGAAAGAAGAAAAACCGATACTTGAAAGGGAATACATAATTAATCTGAGAAGGGAGATTTCAAAGGCTCCAAGATATAGGAAGGCAAAGAAGGCAATATCTGCAATCAGGAAATTTCTTGTGAGACATATGAGAGTGACTGACCGGGATATTAAGCTTGTAAAAATAGGCAAATGGCTGAATGAGGCTGTGTGGGCAAGGGGAATAAGAAATCCTCCAACAAAGGTTAAAATCAAGGCAATGAAATATTTAGAAGGGCATGTTGAGGTGGAGCTTGTTGAGCTGCCGAAAAAGGCGCAGTTCGTAAAGGCAAAAGAGGAGAAGAACAGGGCTGCTGCGCAGAAGAAGGAGGAAGTTAAGGAGGAAAAGAAAGAGGAAGTGAAGCCAGAGGAAGCGGAAAGATTAGAGCATGAAAAGGAATTGCTGAAGCAGCAGGAAACAAAGGCTATCGAAAAGGAATTGATAAAGCCAAAGCATGATGCCCATAAGGGAAAGTTGATGAGCGTTTAATTCTAAAATCAAAATGAGCAAGAACAGGCTGAACCTTATTGTTGATAGTAAGAATCTTGGCATTGTGCAAAGAGTAATCAAAACAGGCAGGGAATACAAGATTGCATGCTACCATCCGAAAATAGAATGTGATGATAGGCAAGCAAACTATTTCAATGAAAAGCTCTGCCCACATCTTGAATGCAAGGTCAGGGGGTACTAGCACCCTTTTCTTTGGGTGTATTAAATACTACTTCTGCTCTAGGAACATAAAAACGTGATATTCTTTGATTGGCAGCATCCTGAATTCCCACCAATGTCATGTCTTTTTCCATAGAATAGATATTCACTTTTACAAGCCCCTTTCCCATATCCATTTTTTTTATTAAATCA
>CAYSVT010000028.1:7309-9879 GCA_964434685.1 Candidatus Woesearchaeota archaeon | reverse complement strand
TCATTTTTCAAATAAGATGCTCACAGCATTTTTTATTCTTCATCATTTTTCAAATAAGATGCTCACAGCATTTTTTATTCTTCATCATTTTTCAAATGAAATGCTCACCTCTGACGAGTCAATTTCTGAGTAAATATCCTGGAGCTCTATTATGTTAGAGGGGGTTTTTGTATAACCAACATCAATAGAGATTTTATTTGAAGAGGTTAAATCATATGAATTCACATCAAACCCCGCCTTGCCGCCACCTACAGGAACTTGAGTTAGTGTTTGGGCAGGAAGATTAATATCAAAGCATTTCTCCTCCTCAAAGCCAAAAAATCCCAACACCCCCTTGCGGGGAACCTTTACACATTGCTGGCTTGTATGTGCCCCTAATACTATGTTTCCCTGTCTGAATGCGTATACAGAAACGTTATACACTCCCTCTTTTAATTTCACAGTTTTCTGCTGAGGATATGCAATACTAACACTATAGTCTGAAGACACAAAATTAACAATTGCCTGTTCATCTCTTCCAATTGGAACGAGCCCAATACTCATTTCGACAGATAGGTTGTATAGCTTAGGCAGCATGATTCCCGCAGTTCCAGGATTATTTGTGTTTAGCATGCTTTTGCTGTCACTATACCCTTCAGCAGATGCCAAGAGAAATCCATTGATGCATTGAGGTAAATCAGTTATAAGATATGCCTCACTCGTATTCTCAGGGTTCTTTGTTTTTCCAATGTCGCAAATAGTGTTTATGCATTTAAATTTGATATCCGCCTCTACAGGATTCAATTCATTATCAAAGGTGTAAATGCTAAATTCAGTATTCTTGTAATTGCACAGTTCTGTCTCTACTTCAGGCAATGCCTCGCTCACCCTTGTCTGCCTTGGCACATTCTTGTCTATTACAACCACAACCGGAAACTGAAAAATCTCCTTGTTATCAAATAGCTGTATAAGAACAGGGTATGCCAGATCATAAATAAAGTGATATTGCACCCAGCAGAATCCCAATATTCCCAGCCCAGGCTGAGTTCCAACAGGCTTGGCTATCATCACCTCTTCCTCACTTGGCGAAACCTCAAATCGTGTTGGCCATGAACTGGAATATAGCATATTGACATTCTCATCTACAGGCAGGCCTATACTCTTTTCAAAGTACTTATGAGCATCATTTTTTAGCGAATAATAATTCCCCTCCATCTTTATTGCAGCGATATTGCCTTCTAATGCTTGCTGAATATCAGAAAGGACATCCCCTTTCATCCATACTTTAGGTGAGCAGCTTAGTTTGACATCAGTTGTTGGTGCATAAAGGCTCAACCAGTCTGCAGTATAATTCTCTAAAAATAATTCCTTTTGCTCCTTATCATAAATTTTTTTAGCGAGATTGTAGAATTTTCCTAATTTGCTGTTTATTGAGATGCTATGAAAGGGGATTGTTGAGGCAGTTGTATCACGCCTTATGTTCAATGACATAAGTATCTTTGTCTCTATAGAATTACTCCTTATACTGCTTATAACCTCCCCGTCACCCACATTTATGCTATAGCCCTGTTCCTCAAAATTGGAGAAATCACACCCTTTAATCTCTGTTTTCAGGAATTCAGAAAGCTGTTTTTCCATCCCTTGGAGAGAAGGAACTTGCTGCCTCATTATGTTGTTCCCAGAGACATAGAACCAGTATGGCACACCCGTACCAAAGAAATCTAACTGGGATGAGAATGGCATGTATTCTGAGCCGCGTTCAAATTTTGGCAAGACTATATAACCGCCCTGCGCACCCATGAGACTGCTTGCTTCCCTTAATTTGTTCTCTATACAGCCTTGAAAGTACTGTTCAATTGGTTTAAATTCCGGGGGAATAAGCATTGGTTTTGTCTTAAGAAATGCAAATATCCCCACAGAAGCCACTATAAGAATAGCAAGTATAGCAAATATAGTTACTTGGGCATTTTTACGAGGATTATTAAAAATCATTTTTACATTTTGGAGAGGCAAAAGCTATATTTAAATCTTGCCAAAAAACAAGAGAAAAAATGGGCCTGAGAGGGATCGAACCTCTGATCTTCTCCACTTTGAAAGTTTTATTTTCTCTCTCCAAGGTCTCTTTTCTTAAAAGAGAGCTTTCGTCAAGGAGACGTCGTAACCACTAGACTACAGGCCCTTAAAGAACCAAGGTTCTTTAGAATTCCTATTTAGCACAATATTTAAATATTTTTAATTAAAAAATTTAGTCCTTTAGGGTATCCCTTATTAATTGGAACACTTTAGGATACTTGTCCGTATCAAGCATTTCTACATGAAGCAGGTTTGGGAATGAGCAATTACCCTCAATCTCGTGGTCTGGGGTGTAGGGCAGTGAAGAATCTTTGGATAAAACAACACCATCCCCATCCGCAGAATCCATTGTACATCCAATGCCAGTCATGGTGTACAGATTAGTCTCTTTTGGGATGAATTTATTTAATTCTGTGATAAATTTACTTCCGGCAGCCATATCCTCACATTCCTTCCTTTCTCCAACTACCGGGCAGAAATCATTTATAGTATTACTGCTTATTCCATTGTTTGGTGTG
>CAYSVT010000028.1:0-7299 GCA_964434685.1 Candidatus Woesearchaeota archaeon | reverse complement strand
CTTGTAAACAGAGTCCTCGCCGTATAATTGCAAGTACCTTCTTGATACTAACCCACCCATAGAATGGGCTATGATGTTTACTTTTGACTTTCCAGTTCTGTACTTTAGGAGGTCAATAACATCTTTTAACCTTGAGGAATAAACAGATAGATTCTCACTTTTTTGTGAGGTGTCTTCTATCTGCCCTTCTTCATTATATACATTATAATAATAAGATGTTTTGACTACAACTGGTTTTCCTTGTGCTCCCCATTCACCCTTGCTTATATCAGAATACTTACTGGATGGTAAAACAATGCCCCCATCGATATATCCCCACTCTTGGAATTTCTTTTGCAACTTATTGAGTCCATCAAGTGAATAGTCCCGGGAATCTTCTTTATTGAATGCATGTCCATGCAGAAAAATCACTGGGAACAACGAAGGATAATCGCAAGTGTTATTGTAGCAGCATATCCTGCAAGCCCCCAAGAAGCAGCATACTGGAAAATTTTCTTTTAGAGTAGTATTTATCCTGGGTAGGATATTATAATTGGCTAATTTTAAGGGAGAGGAGGTTACATTACCAAGAGTGTAATTGAATAGTTCAATCTCTTTTTTTAGTATACTTGAATTAATGCCGTAGCAGTATTTATTATAAAATTGTGTGCTTTCTTCACTATAATTGGACTTTATTACAAGATTCAATTCGTGGAAGGGAATATTTTTTATAGTTTCGTTAATTATACTGATTGGCTCTAATGAAATATTCTCTGTTGATTTGACAGAATTTACCATCTGTATTGGTAAAGTACTCAATAAATTTGTTCGCAGACTCTTTGCTTCTTTTGCTTTGTCTTCTATTTTTAGAATTACAGAATTACATGAATCTAACAGTTTCCCCAATAAAAACTCTTTTTTGAAGAATCCGTCCCCCTCGTTGAATATGCCGATTAGCTTATTGCACCTCTCAGTACTTAAATTGCCCAATTCGTATCTAGAAGTGAGATAATTTGTCCTTTTTATATTGCTATTTGTTCTGGTTATTATCTTGTTGTATTCCTCAATTTTTTCATTCTGCCAGCCAATTAATTTATTTCCGGCTTCAATTTGGTTATTCTTGAAGGTTTTATTTAGCAAATTTGAGAATTCATCATCGTTAAAGTAATTTTTAACACCTGTCTCATTATACAGGAAAGTTGTTATTTCCTGAACACTTAGATTTTGGTTGGCAGCATAATTTTTTCGGTAATAGTCTATTAAAAAATTATCATTTGCTTTGCTAAATACTATCGAAAGTGAATTGATATTTCTGCATATGTTATCTATTCCATCAAGATTCTTATCTATGCTGTCGGATAGGTAGGATTTGCTGTAGTTTACACAATAGCCCTTTAAATTACATGCAATCCCATATTCCTTTTCAATTATAAAATTGCCAGTTCCAATAATATCCGAGAATCTTTCACTTTTATTCAATTCAAATTTTTCATATATGCTATCTACCGCCCTTATTCGCCCTTCAATCTCGTCATAATCAGTAAAATCCCTTTTTATGAATTTTTCAGAAACATTTTTGGATTCAGTGAGTAGATAGTTCATTTTGTCTGTTATTTCTGAATCTATTTTTGTATCATCGTTCTCTATCAGCTTGAGGAGGTTCTTTACTCTCTTATTATTTTCAGTTACCCAGTTGCTAATCTTGTTGTATCTGCTCAGAGCGTTTAATAACTGCATTTCACTTTCATTAAGCTTTTTTTCAACAGCAGACAATTCATTAATCAAATCCCCATTAAGGAGGCTGCCTAATCTTCTGTAATCCTCCCCTTCCCATAAGCCCCTTAATGCAATAATCTTCTCATTTAACATGCCTAAGCTGGCGTGAATATCCTCATTTTTTTTGTCCAGATCACCAATTTTCAAATATAACTTCAAATCATTTATCTCGTTGTCTAGCCTCTGGCTTAATATATCCATATTGCTAAGCATTAATAACGCATCAGTGAGGTTCTCCCTTGCTCGGAGTTTAAGATGCTCTTCATAATCAGTTAATTTGTAATTCATTGTTAATATTGCAGTCTTGTACTTCTCTGGCGTTCTTATTGGGCATAGAAAGGATCTTATATTAGTGCATTTGACATCGAAATTGTAAATCTTCTGCCCAGAACCAAATTTTGGGGCAGTAAATTCGTAATACTTCTTGAAACTCTCTTTATGTTTTATGATTGTGCTGTCATAATCCAAAACATCCTTTGTACTGGTGTCTGTAAGCCAGTAATAGCATTTAGAATCACAGAGATATCTGTTTTCTGGCGAGATGGAAAACAGCACTTCTTTGGCTTCGTTGTGATATATCTCAATTGATTTATGCATTGGCGAGAGGTTTATTACCAAATCCCCGCTAGAAAGCATCTGCGTCTTTACAATGAACCAGATGACACTAATGCCTAACAGGAATACCAAGAGGAGGATTAAAAATGATAACTGGTTAAATCTTGTTCGAGCCATCAGTATAACAAGCCAGAAAGATATTTATATGTTTTTGAAAAGCCTCCAGAGGGACTTGAACCCCCGACCCTCGGTTTTTTTGATTTCTTCACAAAGGAAGGTGATTGTTAGGAAACCTTGGTTTCCTACATACAAAACCGATGCTCTGAGCCAACTGAGCTATGGAGGCATCTTCCTTGTAAATCCCCTAAGAACTATAACTTAAAAACCTTATCAATTCTGTTATTTCTCTTGTTCATTCCCGCCTCTCTTTACCTTTTCGAATTTGCAAACCCTAATCTCGCAGAAGGATAAAGGATATATCTTTTTCAATTTTATAGAGAGATCTTTCTGTAGCCTTCCGCCAATCATTTCTTTAAAGACTTCCTCAGAATTCTTATCATTGCAAAATGCAGATAAAAACTCCCGGCAAGTGTCTCTCAAAGACTTTCTTATGCTCCTGAACACCCTCCTTCTTGTTATCAGAAATGGTTTAATCCTCAAAGGCACGTCTTTCGTATTGCATACAAAAGAGTCTTCTATGTAGCTAATTCCCTTCCTCATAGCCCTCCGTATATAGAATGGCAATAGTGTCAATCTTGTACAGTGGGCATATACTTTGTTGTCTTTAACAGAAACTACAAAGACAGCCTCTATGCTTTTGCCCCTTAGCTGCCTTGTCAAATCAATCTTGACTGTCTTGTTGTTTAGTTCTTGAATGTTTGTTGCTCCAGCGTTTACTGAACTAGATAGCATTGGAATTTCAATCTCAAATATTCTCCTTTTAATAGCCATTTTCACTTCTTCTCTTCTATTATAACTTTACCCGCCCTTTTTCCCTTTTTCTGTATTTTTGATTTCTTGCATTCTTGGCATGTGTAGAGCAGATTCGTTTTTTTCGTGCTTTTTGCTTTTCTTTTCCAGGATGTAATAGCTGGCCTGCTCCATTTTCCAAGATTTCCATATCCCCTTGCTCTGCCTCTCAATCTTGCCCTCTCTTTAGAGCCTTTCTTCATTGCCCCCCTTTTATGCCCAGAGCTAACTAGGCTGATTTTCTGTTGGGTATGCTTTTTACAGTAAGGACAGTATCTCCTAACTACCTTTGGAAGTTTCATTTTTTTGAGAAACAAGGGGTGTTTTTAAACCTTATCTCTCCCCCTCATAGATAATCTCTGCCTTATTGTCCCCAGTGAGTATCTTGCATATATTCTCTGGAAGACTCACTATATCTCCCTTTTTGTACGGCCCAAGAGTATTTCCTTCTTCATCAAGAAAGGGCGAGACATCAACATTGAATTTTACAATCTTATTCTGGGGCACGTCATCCTGTATTCCATTAAGTGCTTTGGATATAGTCTTGTCCACTTCTTCAAGGTGTTCAACCACTGTCTCAAAAAGGGCATTTTCATGAGGCAGCAGATTTTCAAAGTCCTTTTTGCTTACGCCTGTTTCAGCTGCAACAAACGCCAAGTTTAGAATCTTCTTTTTTCTTCTTAGCATCAATTCCTTTATTACAGCTACACTGTTGTCTAACTGCTTTTTTGTTTTCACTATAACCTCAGAAAACATATCGCTCTCCTTTACAACTATTCCTCTTTTTTCTTTTAGATAGTTCGCCACTTCATTCAGAAAGTTTCGGGGCATATCTTGCAGTTGCTCTGAATACTTCTCTTTCCTCAAAAGATTATAAATCTCCTCATAAGTCATCATTTTTTCAATCAAGATAGCCTGTATTTTTAAAATATTTCCTCTCATAATATAAACTGCATCACATCCTTGCCATATATTTTGCCTATCTCTCCCTTCTTAGCCTCACTCTCGTTGAATCTACTTGTTTCATCTTTCCCCCCTCCAACTACGAGGAAGGGTAAAGCATCAGATGTGTGTGCTTTAACAGAACACACTGTTGAATGGTCACCGGTTATAACAATCTTGACTTTCTCCCTTTGATTTAACTCCTTAATAAAAGAAAAGAAGCCCGTATCAAGCATTTCTACCATCCTTTTCTTCTCCTCAGGTTTACCATCATGACCTGGAACATCCGTTTCTTTGAAATGAATATAAGCATAATCGTATCTCCCCATATTCCACCTTATAACTCTTTTCGCAAAATCGATCGTTGTATTCAGGCCATTGTAAAGATTGGCGTAAACATCATTATTCTTCAGTTCAGGATAAGGAAAGGAGGCAATGTTCATCCCCAATGATTTTGAAATGCCAATCTCTAAAGGCATGCATCCGATGTAAATCCATCTCCCCTGCAGCTTTTTAATGTCACTTATTTCTGTTCCTGCATCCCTCGTGATTATTATATTTGCGGGTAGCAGTCCTTTTGCTTGTCTTACTGCATTAATCTTATTTGTCTTTAGTATGTAATAGCTTTGTTCTATGAACTCATTGATTATGTTTGCGCTAAGATTAGTGTTTTCTTCGTCATCTAAAGGAGTGGAATATTGAAGAATATCGTTGGACTTGAAAGTCCCCCTTATACGATAATATGCTGGATCAGTGTTGGTTACATTATCCGAGAAACCACCCTTCACGACTAACACCCCCCTATGCTGCACAGTCGGCTTGAAAACGAATTTGTATGGCAGTTTTACCTTTCGATTTATATCTTTTGCGAGGATTAAAGCCTCCTTTGTTGTTAATGTTCTTCCCACCCTCCTGTCGATTATCCTTCCTTCTTTTATATTGGTGATTGTCGCAAAATTAGCCCTGACTGCTAGATCCCCTCTTTGAAATTTTATACCTGCCCCCACTGCTTCTAGCGGACCCCTAGAGATAAATGCATTCTCTCCAAAAATTGCGAGAATAGCATTATTAGACTCTGGCGCCATATTTTCATTTATAGGGTACATATATCCTTGTTTTCCGCTCACAGCCAGAAAATCAAGATTTGGCGTTGATGCAGCCTCTAAAGGAGTTTTACCCCCCAACTCTTTGCATGGCTTGTCACCAACACCATCTATTATTATAAGTATTGTCTTCATGCCCTATAAAATTGTTTTCTCTTTATAAAGTTTTATTTATTAGAAGATAATTTACAAAATCTTTATATATTCTCATAATCATCCCATTGCATGTTCAAATTTTTAAAAGAAAAATTTAGGTCATTTTTGAAAAAAAGTTCAGAAGACATAATTAAAGAATCAGAAGAGAAGGAAACAGAGCAGATAAAGGAAAAAAGGGAAGTGATAGAAAAGAAGGTAGAGGAAAAAGAAGAATCAAAGCAAGAACAAGCAACAGAAAGGGGGGGGTTCTTTAAGCGTCTTACTAAAAAGTTCGTTACAATAAAGTTGGATGAGCAGCTATTTGACAAGGTATGGGGGCCTCTCGAGATTATACTTTTTGAGAATAATGTATCATTGCCAGTAGTAGAATCGATAAGGTCCAATCTTGAAACAGAATTGATTTCTCGCGAATTAAAGAAGGAAGAGTTAGAAAAGATAATAAGAGACTCGCTGAAAAAGGCGGTAAGAGACCTTTTGGTTGAGCCATTCGATATGGTAGATATGATAAAAGAGGGCATTAAAAGGGATGGTCGCCCCTATGTCATATTATTCTTTGGAATAAATGGTTCAGGAAAGACTACGACAATTGCTAAGATAGCTCACCTCTTGCAGAAGAATAATCTGAAGCCAGTTTTGGCTGCAGCAGATACATTCAGGGCAGCGAGTATAGAACAGTTACAAAAGCATGGGTCTAGGCTAGGGGTTACAGTAATAAAGCAGGATTATGGTGCAGATCCGGCAGCAGTAACCTATGATGCAATACAATATGCTAAGGCCCACATGATAGACATTGTTCTTGTGGATACAGCCGGGAGAATGAATACACAAGCAAATCTTATGCGGGAAATGGAGAAGATAAATCGAGTTGCAAAACCAGACTTAAGGGTATTCATTGGGGAGAGCATAGCAGGGAATGATGTGGTTGAGCAGGCAAAAGACTTCAATAATTCTGTAGGAATAGATGCAGTTGTACTGACAAAGGCAGATGTTGATGAAAAGGGCGGCGCTGCTTTAAGTGTAGGTCATGTCACAAAAAAGCCAATCTTGTTTTTAGGTATGGGGCAGGATTATAATAATCTTGAAACCTTTGACAAGGAAAAAATTATTAAACAATTAGGTTTAGACTAAAGTAATAAAGACTGGGAAGATATTTGGTTTGTAGTAATGTTTAACTTTATAAATTAAGTACATCTATTTTTACGATGGTATTAGAGAAATTGGGCGAAGCATTACAAAAGACATTCAGTAAGATAGCCTCAGCTATATTTTTAGACAAGGGCGCAATCGATTCTGTCGTTAAAGAATTGCAGAGGGCTTTGCTTGAGGCAGATGTAGACACAAAATTGGTGTTTGAGATAGGTGATAAGATAAGGGCATTGGCAAGTAATGAAAAAATAAAGGGGATAGAAAGAAAGGAACAACTTGTTAAGCTGATTCATGATGAACTGGTGAGAATCCTTGGCAAAGAAAGACATGAGCTCAAGGTTGAGAAGCCATCAAAAATAATCTTTTTAGGACTTTATGGTTCAGGAAAGACTACAACAATTGCAAAACTTGCCCTGTACTACAGCAAAAGGGGATATAAGTGCTGTATGATTGGACTGGATGTTCATAGGCCTGCAGCACCAGAACAACTTGAGCAACTTGCAAAAAAGATAGGTGTGCAATGCTTTATAGATAAGACAGAGAAGAATCCAGAAAAGATTTGGAGAGAGTACGAGAAAAGGATTGCAGGATATGATATTTGCTTTGTTGATACTGCGGGCAGAGATGCCCTGAATTCTGATTTAATAAGAGAGATAAAAAATATTTCTGAGAC
>CAYSVT010000027.1:6172-9885 GCA_964434685.1 Candidatus Woesearchaeota archaeon | reverse complement strand
GAAAGACTGCTTTCAAAAGGGTTAAATTTTTCAAGTCCATTCCAGCAGAATATGCTGATTCGAAGAAGATTAAATTTAGCTCAAAGAAGGGTGCAAATTTCCTGACTGTAGGAGAGCTTTCAAGAATAGCTTAAAATAACAAACCCTAATCAAACCAAAACAAAAATAACTTAAAATGATAAAGAATAACAGACAAAATCTGATTAAACCAAAACAAAAATAACTTAAAATGATAAAGAAAAAATTAGTGTCTATAACTATCTCTGGCAAGAGAAAGACTGCATTAGCAAAGGCTACAATAAAGCCAGGCACAGGGATTATAAAAATAAACAAAAGGCCGCTTGCATCAGTTAGCATGTTAAGGAGATTTGCCTTGGAAGAGCCATTGAGGATTGCTGCAGATGTCATGAAATCCCCCCCTAATTTTGACATAAGCATTAATGCCAAGGGCGGCGGTGTGGAGGGACAAATCGAAGCGTCAAGGCTGGCAATATCCAGGGCGTTGGTTGCATTCACAAAATCCAATGAACTTAAAAAGGCATTTTTGAGTTATGACAGGAGACTTCTTGTTGCTGATACCAGAACCAAGGAGCCGTACAAGCCAAATGACAGCAAGGCGAGGGCAGCAAGGCAGAAGTCATACAGATAAATAAATCAACATCATAAATAAAATTACAGAGATAAATAAACAAATCCTTTAAAAGTCATACAGATAAATTTATAATCCTTTTAAGGCACATAAAAAAATGATAATCCCAATTCGTTGTTTCAGCTGCGGGAAGCCCATAGCCCATTTGTGGGAGGAATTCAAGAAGCGCGTAGAATCTGGCGAGGAAGCAAAAAAGGTTCTTGATGAATTAGGATTGGAAAGGTATTGTTGCAGGGCAGTATTTCTAGGAAATGTTGATTTGCTGGACTTGGTAAGCAAATTTAAGAAATTTTGATCCTAGTATAATCTACGAGTTATTCTATACAGAATTTATTTCTAAGAAATAAAGGTGAAGACAGCTTTTAGGGTTTCCCTCCAAAGAGAGTACAGCCTAAAACGTAAGCAGCTTAACTTCTCTGATCTGACGGGAAGAGGTGTTTCCTGCTTGCTATGACCGTCTTCATATAACTGCAGAATTGAGCATTTTTAAACCTTTTTATCTTCGCTGACAGCAACCTTTAAAAATAAGCAAAGCTCATCTATAACCAATAAAAAGGCAGGGGGAATCAGTGATTTCAGCGTGACACTTCGGTGTCTACTGTCCTTCGGGACTTGCTGATATTGGATCCTCACAGATTCACACTGACTCGTACTGCCTTTTTATCTTCTCAATTAATTTTTAAAGAAATGTTTAAAAGTGCCCATGCCATTCTTCATTCAAGCGGGGGTGCCGGAGTGGCCAAACGGGCGTGGCTCAAGAGAGCTTTCTTTAAAAAAGAAACCTCAAAAGAAATTAATAAGATACCACGTGGCTTAGTGCCTACATAGGTTCAAATCCTATCTCCCGCATAATAAAATGCGAAAGAAGGGAATAACGCAGAAGATTAAGATTAAGGCAAGAAAGAGCCTTAACCGGCAGATGAGTACCAATATCAAGACTTATGTAGTCGATACAAGCACAGTTATTAATCAATTTGTAAGAAGGCTCGTCAAGAGAGGATTAAAGGGCAAGCTAATAATCCCAAATGCAGTGATGGCTGAATTGGAAAATCTTGCTAACAAGGGCAATGAGGCTGGTTTTAACGGGCTGGACGAGGTGGCAAGACTGCATCAGTTAAAGAGACATTTCAGCATTTCAGTTTATTTCGAGGGCTTAAGGCCTAATGAGCATCAAATAAAATTCGCAAAGTCAGGGGAGATAGACGCATTGATAAGGGAGATTGCCATAAAGAATCATGCAACACTTATAACAGCAGATTTGGTTCAGGCAAAAACTGCACAGGCATACGACATCCCTATTTTGTTTATGAGGCCAAGGATTGTGCAGCAGCCTAAGAAAAGGGGATTCTTTCTATTCAAGAAAAGATAACTCTTTTATATCCTCTAGATGTTGATTTTTCATGCGCCTGTAGCTCAGCTTGGACAGAGCATCTCACTCCTATCATAAGAGAACCAAGGTTCTCTTGTTGTTCAACTCTCCTAAAGAGAGTAAAAATAGAGAGATGAGAGGGTCGAGGGTTCAAATCCTTCCAGGCGCGTTTCGGCTTTGTGTAATAAGTATATTCTGTGTAAAAAGTCAGCCTAAATCAGCAATTTATGCACAAAGCCCGCGTTTCATAACCTTTTTAAATCAGGATAACAGAAATTTATAAAGAGCTGGGGGTGATCAGCCTCAGACTGTTTTCTGAAATTAAATGTCAGATTTAGCATATTATTCAACGACGAGAACATTGAAATCAGCAGTAGACTTAATGTCTTATTTGCCATTTTTTGGTTTTAGGGTAGAGGTAAAAGGCAACATCCCAAAAGAGGCAGTTATTCTTGCAATAAACCATAAATTGAAGATTCTGGTTAATCCGTTCCTGCGGGACAGGAACAAAAGGACGAGATGGATAGACCATTTGTTTGTAAGCGCCCTTCATCCCCAGAAGATACATTTCATGGTTCAGAATATCCAATATATGAAATGCCATACTAGAAAATATCTGGAGGAAGTAGAAACGTTTTCCACACAGAACATAAAGAAGGGTTTGGATTATCTTCTGAAGGGAGAGACGGTGGGCGTATTCCCCGAGGGTGAGGCACATAAGGCAGAAGAACAGTATTTCTATAAGGGAGTGGCTTGGCTTTCTGCACATTCCAAAAGGAGGATAGTGCCGGTTTATTTGAGCAAGAATACTAAAGATATAAACAACATACTCCATCCAAGATTAAATAATATATTCCTTGATTATCTGCCCCCTCTGGAACCTCCAGAAACAGCCAACAAAAAGCGATTAGAAGAAAAGGTCGAGGAATTCAAGAATGTTTTTCTTTTCTATAAGAAGCATCTTGCAGATATAGGGCGATATTAAAATTCAACGTTGTTACTTGAATTTCAGAAGGCCTAAAGCAGCCCTTGCATAAGCAATAAACTGTTTTGGAGTTCTTACCTCCAGCACTTTTCGGATTATCATCCTTGGTCTGAAGTAATATTCATTATATGCCCTTTTTTGCATCTCTTCCATTAATTCTGGCGTTAAATCGCCATGCCTGAATATTGGCTTGCCAAATGCATTATAATCCCGCCATGATTTTGCAAGTATCTCCCCCTCTTCCCTTATTATCTGCTCGTATGAAGAGCCGGGAATGGGAATAAAAACCTGGAATTGCGCTATATCCAAATCCAGTCTCTTTGCGAAGTCTATTGTGTCCTGCATCGTCTTTTTGTTATCACCTAAATTTCCAAGTATAAAGAACCCCTCTGTTTTGATATGATACTTTTTAGCCCATCCTATCGCCTGAACTATCTGCTGAAGGCTTTCCCCCTTGTTTATTCTTTTCAAGATATCCTCATTGCCAGATTCAATACCAAATGCAACAAGATAACAGCCAGCCTTCTTCATCTTCATCAGAAGCATTTCATTTACCCTGTCTGCCCGGATGCCATTTCCCAATTTCCATATCAAGTCATATCTTCTCTTTATCAGCTCATCACAAATCTTTTCAGCCCTTTCAGGAATTACTGTGAAATTATCATCAATTATATCTATCTCCCTGACATGATACTTGTTTACAAGCTCAT
>CAYSVT010000027.1:0-6162 GCA_964434685.1 Candidatus Woesearchaeota archaeon | reverse complement strand
TCGTCTATCTCATCCATTATATTCTCGACACTTCTGTACCTGAATCTTTTTCCAAGCACAGTATAATTAACGCAAAAATTGCAGCTGTAGGGGCATCCTCTGGAGGTTATCATTGTGGCAAATGGATATCTCTTCACACCGACTGATTCATATTTGTCTAACGGGAGCAGGTCTCTTGCAGGGAAGGGAAGTTCATCAAGGTTTTCTATAAATGCTCTATCTCTGTTCTTGATTATCTTATCCCCTTTCCTATAGGCTATTCCCTCAATTTCACCAAATCCCTTGCCTTGAGCGATTTCAAGAATCACATACTCACCCTCGCCCTTGACAGCAATGTCTATTGCGCTGCATTCCTCCAAAGCCTTTTCAGGCATAATGGATGTATGGGGGCCGCCAACTACAATCTTAATGCCCGGTTTTTTTACAGCCTCGGATATCTCATATGCGAGCTCAATAGTATTTGTTGCAGCAGTTATGCCGATAACATCTGGCTGAAAATTGTTAGCATATTCCCTTATTTGAGAATCCGCTAGATTCAAGGCAGCGGCATCGAGTATTTTCACTTCAATTCCATTCTTCCTCAGCACTGCAGCTATATATGCCAGGCCCAGTGGAGGCTCAACCATTGTTGATTCCTCACTGACATATCTGTACACCCTCCTATAGTTGGGATTTATCAATAATACCCTAGCCATTTTCTCTCCCTTGTAAAATCTGATGATTTATTCTTTTAAATCTTTTTATATGAGGGATTTTCCATCCCATTTGGCTTTTGGAAGGCCCATAATCTTGGCCATTGTAGGCAGGAAATCCACTATCCTTGCATCCCTCTTTCCATTATGTTCAGAATTTTTTAGGATGTAACACGTCTTTTGTTGTTTAGGATCCCAGCCATGCATTGCCTTGAAATGCCTTTTTGAGAAAAAGTTCGGGTAGAACCCAGTTCGGAAGTCCGCCAGGAATATTGTTGAGTCAGTTGAGATGCCAAATTGATTCTGGTTTATTATTCTTCCATATTTCAGCTCATCCAATAATCCCTTAACAGCATTCTTTGCCTTGTCATTCCTGAACCAAAATTCAACAGTTGTTGAGCCAACGATATACAATATATCCCCTCCAAATTCAAGATTTAGATTTTTAATTTCAGCCATTATATCCACTTCCCGTTTAATATCATTCATTCCGTGGTCAGAAAAGAATAATATGTCCTTTTCCTTTTCATACAACTGTTCTGCAGCTTCATCAATCTTCTTTGCAGCAGATACTGTTTCCTTTGAATTGATGCCATACTCATGAGCCACCTCTAAATCAAGAAAATGCGTAAAAATAAACTCTGCATCAGACCCCTTTGTCAATTTGAGCGCAGCATCGCTTGATTTGGAGAGGAGGATTCCACCATTTCTGTTCTTAAAATGATTTGGCCAGTCAATAACCTCAAAGCTCTTATGCGTGTTCTCAAGAAGGTCAAATACCGTCGGATAAATCAAACAATTCCTCTGCGGCCATGTTTTATCCAGGCTGGGTTTGAAATAAGCGCTCTCTGCAACCTTTAAAGGGGTGTAAAAGACCCTTTTATTCATTGATAGCCTTATTGCCGCCAGCAGATATGGATTTTTGATTCTTGGATGTGGCTTGCTGTCAGGAATAAACAAATCAAATATTCTGTGCTTGTCAGGCATTACACCAGTCACAAAAGAGGCGATTATCCCAGTGTAGCCGAGAGGGACTTCTAGAAAGCCATGCAGATTAGATTTTGTTAATGATTTTAAAAAAGGCATATGCCTCAAATAATCTGGATTCCAAGCATCTATGAAAAGGCATAACATCTTAATTATCAGATGAGTTTTTGTGAAAAGTATCTATCAAAGGAATAAAGCAAAGCAGCTCTTAAATCTTCCCACCTTTTGCTTTTTGCAGGATAAAATGTCTTAATATACGCATAAGCATCCTCCAGAAGTGATTTGTCATCTAACGCATAAAGCAAGAGAAATGCAGCTGTCTCTATTCTCAATCCAATGTCCCTCCAGCTAAGCAAGGACTTAAAATAGAGCGTTCTTTTGAAGTAGAGGATGTTCAATGCATACTGTGCGAGGAAAGCAAATTTTGATAAAGCACCAAATGGCAAGTACGGAGTGAAGTAGACATAAGGTAATTTTTGATATACTTTCCTTACAAACTCCCTTAAATCATCTGATTTGATGCCAAGATGTTTTGAACAGATGTATCTAAATGCAAATAAGAGGTCATTCCTTGCCCTGAACCATCTTTTCCTTATATCTCTAGTCTGCCCATGCCTAGGCATAACCTTAAGCCTTGTAGCCTCATCAATTCTCCTTGCCAATTCCGGAAATTGTTTGCCATATTCCCTCTTAAATGCAGAATTTGTTTCCCTGTAAGTAGAATAGAATTTGCCGGAAGAGATTAGAAGTGAGGATGCGCATGCGAGATATGTCTTGATTATGTGATGCAATGCAAATGTCTTTTCATCCCCTTTGAAATTTCCATTAAGCCTTCTCGAATCCATGCATAAAAGGAGCTGGCATGCAGGATTTATGAGATAACGAAATGCCTCTGATAATGGCAGGGAATCAATCCTTATTCTTTTCCTTACATCCTCCCCATAGAGTATTGTGCTGCCGTATTTCAGCTCATATGTTCTGTTTATCCTTCTTAAATTTTTAAGTTCAGAATATCTCAGAAATCTGACATCCACGTGAAAGAACTCCCATTTGTCATAGATGCTGAATGGGCTTTCAGCAAATTCCTTCCCCCCCCTCCCGATTGCCCTTGAACACTCCATGCCGACCTCTTCAAGCAGTTTATCAGGAATTCTTTTCTCTGCAACAACATACAAATCATAATCATTCAATGGACTGGGCTCCCCATTTATTATTTCGAAGCTGCCCTCCCCCCTGCCAAATCCTCCAAAAAGGATTATGCTTATCGGATTCAGTCTTTCTACGATTATCCCTTTTATCTTCTCCAAGTCTTTTTTTACCACCTTGTCAGCACTCTTTGAAACAGTATACCTTCCCATTTTTGCATCTAGAACTTTATTGAGGTTAAAAAGGGATATACTTTCACCATATTTAAATCTAATTTAACATATTTCCTGAGGTAGTAAAAAACGAAAGATTTATCTTTACAGGAGTTCTGGAAATCATCAAGACTAAGGAGATGGAGGATGGGTAATACAAAAACCCTAGAAACAAAGACAGAAGCGGTTCTGAAGGAAGACCTTATCAAACGCGGTTGTCAGCAGCACAGTAGTGATAAGCGCGTAATGTATGAGAAGAGGGAGGATGGCACAATCTCTAAAGTGTATATACTAAAAGAGGATGGAACATACAAGCAGCTAAACGCTAATTTTGGATGCTTCTTTTGAAAGCCTTTCAAGCTCATTTGCAATCCTGTTCCTTAATTCAATCATCTGCTCTATGTCCATATCAACTATCCTTTTTGCTTCCTGAGGCGTTTTCTTCAGCACAGTTTTAGCGCCAACATCAACGAATATCTCTTTGCTTGAAAGAGACGTCTGTATGAACATGTTTCTGCCTATAGAGGCGAGTATCTCTTCCCTTTCCTTTGTTTTTTCTACATCATCCAGATGAAGTTTTAGAATCTGCAGTTCAATTATCTGATGCTCTATAATCTGCAACTGCTGATTAATCTGGTTTGCCTCCTGCTCCAGTAAACTGAGCTTCATTAGTTTTTCCTGTTGTCCACTTTCTTTATTAGCCATTTTTATTTAATATTAATACACCTTAAAGATTTTCCTTAAGATTATGCTGAAGAGCATGCTGGAGAAGATGTATGCTTCAACCCAGCCAAAACCCTCCCCAAAAATAGGCAGTTTCACACCATAGCGGAAGAGATATCCTATTTGCGCATCATGATAAACTCCTTTTAAAAAAGAGAAAATAAGTATTATTGGCACAAATGTAACCAGCATAATCTTCATAGAATCCTTCATTGCGTCAGCACTATGTGCCATCATCTCCTTCTGCAATTCAAGCAGTTTTTCTGGCTGATTTTTAATCTCTTTAGCCTTTAGCTTGTATTCCTTTTGCCTTTCCTTCATCTCCTTCATCTTTTCCTGGTTGGTCATCACCTTGTATAACCATGTCATTACTAAAGAAATAACAAGAGATACAATCACAATGAATAGCCACGGATAAGCCCTTACAAATTCAAGTATCATTTTTTTCTTTAATTTCTTTTAATTATTGATATTAAATATTTCTTTTTGTCTCTTTTGTTTTCATTTTAACCTATGAACCTCTTAAATGCAGGATGAATATCTACTGCATGCTGTTTAGAAATATCCTCGTACAGCTTGTATATAATCATTACTACAAGGAGTATTGCTGTGCCTGACACAAGGGCGCCAAGCAAGTCAGTGATTGCTGCCAAAAAGCCAATTGCCGCCCCACCCATAATTGTTAAGGGAATTATGTATCTATTAAGTATCGATTCTAATACCCTTATATCCCTTCTGAAGCCAGGTATTTGCAGTCCAGATGCCAAAATCTGCTCTGCTTGGCTTCTCGCATCCATTCCAGAGGTGCGAACCCAGAACATTGCAAATATAAGTGACAATAAGACAAAGAATATCACATGGATTATGGTACGCCATAGATAACTTATCACAAAGCTTCCCCTTATCATTGCCTCAAGGATATTTGGCGCAGATATCCAAAATGCCAATCCTGCCTCTGGTGCACCCTGGGCACTAAATCTGCCCAGCCACAAGAACTTGGTTGCTATCCTGCCTGCAGTGGTGCATGATTCTGCGCTTACACATACTGATGCAGCATTTTCTACTAATCTCGCAAATAACTGCAGATTTGCAAGAAGTGCAGCAGTTAATATGACTGGAATAACCGAGGTGTAGAAGAAGGCAAGAGGCCATCTTATTGAGAATCCCCTCACCTTTTCAAAACTCAGAGGCACTTCAACCTTTAATGATTGGGCCCATACTACTATCAAGAAAATCACTATTGTAATGACTATGGCTGCTAAAGCACTTGTCGCCTGGTCAGGAATTCCTGCAGAGATTGATGTGAAAAACACCCACACCCTTCCAGTTGGCTGAAATTGCCCTTGAGGACCTAAGAAACCAAATGCTTGTGCGACTAGCCTCCAACCAACACCTGCAGCAATAAACAGGCTCACACCAGATGTAAAGCCCCATTTTGTAAGGATGTCATCCATAAGCACTATAAGAATCCCACCGATTATCAGCTGAAGAATCAGGAGCCATTCATAGCCCGCTACTGCCTCTAAACCACGCATCAACACATACACGAATGCTTCAAACAGTACAAAGAAGATAGTAAGCAATTTCTGCAATCCCTGGAAGTATTCCTTGCCTTCCTTCTGTGTTAGGTCAATATTCAGTATCTTGGAACCGACAAGCAACTGCAGAACAATAGATGCCATCACAATCGGTCCAATACCCAAACTTATTATCGCACCAAAGTCTGTACCAAATATTATTGCGAGATACTCAAACCTTGCAAGGGCATTCTTTGCCAGACCATACAATGGAATATTTGCTAAAACAAAGTAGAGAGAAAGCACAAGAAGGGTCCATTTGAGCTTGGTATTAAAACCCAGCCTTTTTTCAGTTGGACGAGCAACCTCCGGCAGATTGCGCACAAATTCTCTTAGACCCATTTTATTGTTGGATACTTCCACCTGCTTTCTCTATTTTCTCTTTAGCGGATGATGAGAATGATTTTGCCTTTATAATAATCCTCTCTTTTAAATCACCCCTTCCAAGAATCTTGAAATCAGAAAGGTCAATCTCTATCCCCTGTGCAGACTTCTTTGCTTTTCCCTCTTTGATAAACATTTCCATGCCTCTAACAATTTCATCAATATTTATTGAAGGAATCCTTTTCACCCTGCTTACAAACCCTCTTTTGCCAAAATAGTCAGGCATCTTTGCATGGACCCATGTCAGCTTTTGCCCTGCCTTCTTCCCTGTTCCAGCCATTCCCTTGCCGCCCTTGCTTCCCTTGCCCCTATGCTTCTTGCCAAATCCATATCCGCATCTTCTCCTTCCCCTCAACCTGCTTCTCTTGTCTCTTTTTTTGATTTTCATTTTACAGCATCTTTACGAGCAATTTATTTTGTTTCATCTTAAAAACAGTAAGC
>CAYSVT010000026.1:0-10072 GCA_964434685.1 Candidatus Woesearchaeota archaeon | reverse complement strand
AAGTATTGAACATCGTCAATAAGATATTTATGCCTGTTATGCTTGCATATTGCAACTAAAATCTTTTCTTTCATCTTATACACCCTGTTTTTGTTAGCTTTTCTTTCATCTTATGTACCTTGTTTTTGTTAGCTTTTCTTTCATCTTATGTACCTTGTTTTTGTTAGTAATGCTATAGAAAATTCTTTGATGTGTGTTGGTATCAGCTTAATCTCATTCCAATGCCTTATGCTCAACACCCTTTTGATGAGCCGCACAGGATTAAGAACAACCTCTTTGTAAAACTGCTTATGCCAGTATTCCAGTTCCTCTTGTGAAAGATTGTTGTAGGAAATAGCAGCAGTTGTCTGCTCAAATTTGTCAATATCCTCCTTTATCCATCCCTCTTTCTTTGCCATTTCATAGAACTCTGTGCCAGGATAGGGTGTTGCAATAGTGCATTGGGGTCTAAGCCCATAAGTTAGGGCCATCCTCTTTGCGAATGCAATAGTCTCTTTTATGCTTTCTTCTGTTTCACCAGGCAATCCTATCATAAAATATAATGCAGGCCTTATTCCTGCTTCCTTCGTAATCTTTACAGCATACTCAACCTGATGTGCAGTTATATTCTTCTTGCATGTCTCTGTCACTTTCTTGTTTACTGATTCTACACCATAGCTTATAGCATAGCATCCTGCCTTTTTCATCCATTTCAATGTCTCAACATCCACAGAATCAACACGCGCATTGCAATTCCACATTACATCAATGCTCTTGTCCACGATTCCCTTGCATATTCCAATAACACGCTTCTTGTCTATAGTAAACTCTGCATCAAAAAAATTTATCTCCTTGATTCCAAATTCTCTCGTAGCATATTCTATTTCCTCTACTGCCCTTGCAGGAGATTCAGCACGCCACACAGAGCCGTATCCCCTCATTATATCAGTCTGCCCGCCAACGAGGCAGAAGATGCACTTTGCAATGCAGCCACGGCTTGTACGCATTATCGTCATTGGCAGTCTTCTGTTGTAAGGAGTTTTGTATTTATCCATCGGCAAGAGGTCAAAGGCAGGGATTGGAATTTCATCCAATATGCCCAATTCCCTGAATCCATTGAATATCCATTTAGTCTCGCTAATGCGATAGCTAATCCCCTTTACATCCTTGAAAATGTTTTTTCTACTTTTCAGATTTCTTGCCATCTCCATCATTGTGAATTCTGGCTCATTTTCTACAATAAAATCCAGTTCAGGAAATTTTGAAAACAGCAAATCACGCAATGCTGAAGGAATAGGCCCCCATACCCCCACCTTTGCATCGCAATTTTCTTTGACATTCTTGCAAATTTGCATATCCAAAAATACTGCAGGAATGCTAAACCCGCCAATTACAAGTTTGGGCATTTTCTTTTTGAGAATTTCAGTCAGGCAGTCATAACCCTTGTCCATTATGTTCAAATCAACTATGTCCACTTTACAGCCTTCTTTTTTTGCTACTGCCGCCAAATATGCAAGTGCAAGCGGCTGGACAAGAAAATCCTTTTGGGGATTAGCGCAGTCTATCTCCCTTGGCACAGGAATTCCATTTAATCTTGGCTGATTAACAAATAAGATGTCCATGTTGCAAACTAGATTTTTTTGTTTATAAAACCTATCTTAAAAAACTAATGAAACTCACTCCTTAAAGAACTGGTCGTGCCAAATTTTAAAGTTGAGGATAGCCCACAACTGCAGAGAGCAGTTTGTTCTCCCCTGCCTTTGCATCATCTTCTCTATCTGGCGAACGTTGAAAAAGTCCTTGAGGATGCTATCCTGCAGCAATTCGTCTCTTACAAATCCATTTAACTCTCCTTTAAACCATTTATTTAGAGGCACGGGAAATCCAATTTTCTTCTGGTATATTACCTGTTTTGGCAACATCCCTTCTGCAGACTTTTTAAGTATATACTTTCCTATTTTTTCTTTTAATTTGAGTTCTGATGGAATCCTTGCGCTGAATTCTACAAATCCATAATCCAGGAAGGGCACTCTCGATTCAATCGATGCCGCCATTGACATCTTGTCCTGTTTCATAAGCAGTTCAACAAGATAAGTCTTTAAGTCCAGATACAATATCCTATTAAGAAAATCAGTTTCCTTTTCATAAAATGTCTTGGTTACCTTCTCAAGAAGAATATTGTTTGGTTCAATATCCTTCAAGAGGGAATTTCTTTCCTGGCCTATAATCGCATTTATACCGGTAGCATAATTGAAATCAAATCCCTTCATAAAAAGTTCTGCATACTTCCTATACCTTGCATCAGAAAATATATTGTTGAAAACATTTACAGAAGCATTCTTTATGAATTTAGGCAGCAATTTTAATATGCTCCTTTCTGCCCTCTTCATGATATAATACCTATTATATCCCCCAAATAATTCATCTGCCCCCTCACCAGTCAGCACTACAGTTGCCTTGCCTTTGGCCAGTTTTGACACAAAATAAAGGGGGATAGAGGATGCAAATGAGATGGGCATGTCATAGTGCCATACCATCTTTGGAAGATTTTTTGCAAAGTCATCTGCAGTGACTATTGTTTCGTAATGTTCTGTGCTGAAATATTCTGAGACCATTATTGCATTCTTTAATTCAGTGTCATCTCCAGAACCAATGCAAAATGTTTGCACATTCTCCGAAAACTGCTTCATATATGCAACTATCAAACTGCTGTCTATACCGCCAGAAACAAATGCGCCGATGGGCACATCGCTTATCAGCCTCTTCTTTATGCTTGCCTTCAACCCTTCTTGAATTTCCCTTATCCATTCCTTCTCATGCCTTGGCTCTCTTGTATATTCAATCTCCCAGTATTTCTTTGCCACTATCTTATTGTCCTTCAAAATAAAATAATGTGCAGGCGGAACTGCTTTGATGCTCTCAAACAAGGTTTCATCACCGACGAGAATCAGATAATTAAAGTAATCATAGAGAATCCTCTTGTTTATTCTTTTTGGCACATCGAATTCAAGGATTGCCTTTATTTCTGATGCAAATATAAACCTGTTGCTATCAAGATAATAATATACTGGCTTTACTCCCACTCTGTCTCTTGCCAGGAAAAGCTCTTTCTCTTTTGTGTTCCATATAGCAAATGCCCACATGCCATTGAATTTTTCAAGACAGGCAGGACCCCATTCCTCGTATGCATGCAATATCACCTCGGAATCGCTCTTGCTTTTGAATTCATGCTTTCCCTCAAGCTCTTTCCTCAACTCCTGAAAATTGTAGATTTCACCATTAAAGACAAGCCACAGGCTTTCATCCTCATTGCACATTGGCTGCTTCGCATTTTCGCTCAAGTCAATAATCTTTAGCCTTCTATGCCCAAGCGCTATTTTGTCATCAAAATAATACCCAAAGCCATCTGGACCCCTATGCTGAAGGATTTCTGTTGCCCCTTTCACCTCTTCCTTATCTATTCCCTTTTTGCTGTAAATGCCAACTATGCCGCACATTTTAATGTCTTATGAACCCCTTAATTTTTTCTGCAATTTTGCATTCTGGTTGCACGTACCTTCTAAATCTGAATCTTTTTGCTTTTCTGATAGTCTTTTCCAAATCTTCAAATTTTCTGCACCATAGCAAACAACCTTGCTTAGATAATTCTTCAAGTATCTCATTTTGGTGTACATCTGTTCTGTTAAGATTTGCCAGGCTGATTAATCGCTTACCCATCGTGAGCAGCTCATAAGTTGTGCCTGCCCCGCCATGTGCGATTATCAAATCTGCCTTTTTGTAATAATCAATTAGATTGTCTCTAAATCTAAAATATTCTATATTTTTAGGAATGTAGTCCCCCTCCCCAATTTGTGCTACCATCTTCTCTTTTAAGTGAGGAGCAATCTTATCAACTTCTTTTATCATCTCTTCGAATTTGCCAGTCCCAACCGTAATAAATATCATCTAACCTATCCTCCCAGCATAAATCGCTTCAGGATAATTTTTCATTTCCTGTGGCCATTGCACAAAAAATAAATCGGCAAAGGGGTATGTTAATCTACCGGCAAGAGATTTTGTGTACACCCTAGACCAAGATTCCAAAAAAATAATCTTTTTGCCAAACATAAATTTACCTAAAAAAGCAACGTGCAGTGAAAGTGCGGGGCCAGCTGCCAGAATATATTCAGACTTGCTTCTTAGAAGGGAGAAAAAAAGCTGGATTGTTGATGGAACAAATTTTAGGATTACCTTAGGGATATTCTTGTCCTCCATCCTTCTAGGATTAAGAATCTTGAACATTGGACCCATAAATTCTATCTTTTTTTCAGAGAGATTATCATCCGAGGCGATTATGTACTCATAATCATACTTACTACCGAGCTGTTTTACAAGCCTAAGCAATTGCTTTGTGTGCCCGCCTCCCCCTAAAACTGCCAATATCACTTTTTTATTGTTCATGAGTAGAAATGCCTGAAATCTTTTAAATAGCTTATGATTCTTATTTCACAAACTTTAAAAGTGAACTAAAAGTCATATTTTTAATGGATCTGTTAACTAAGGGCATGTATTTCTTAAGGTACGTTTTATCGAAGCCAGTAAGACTGTGGAACTTCATACTTGTAAAGCTTTCAAAGGCATTAGGGCTTCCAAGAGTTTTAGGTATGCCTCTTACACTCATGGTTGAGCCTACAAACCTCTGCAATTTAAAATGCCCTTTATGCCCTACAGGTGCAGGATTGCTTGGTAGGAAGGGAGAAATGATGAAATTTAATGATTTCAAAAAGATTATTGATGAGCTTGGGCCATACCTGATCCATCTGAGACTGTGGAACTGGGGGGAGCCATTGCTCAATAAGGATATTTACAGGATGATTTCTTATGCTAAGAGACATAAAATTTTTGTGAACACTAGCACTAACAGCTTCTTTTTGACAAAAGAGAATGCAGCAAATCTGGTTGAAAGCGGGTTGGACGAGATTGTCATAAGCTTGGATGGGGCAAGCGAAGAAACTTATTCTAAATATAGGAAAAGTGGAAATTTTACCAGAGTAATTGAGGCAATGAACTCACTTGTTGAGGAAAAGAGAAGGAAAAGGAGCAAAACGCCCCTGATAAAACTTCAGTTTATTATAATGAAGCATAATGAGCATGAGGTTAAGAAAGTCAGGGAATTAGCAAAGGTAATAGGTGTAGATGTATTATTCTTTAAAACAGTGGGGATAATGGATGTTTCAGTCTATGAGGATATAAAAGATTATCTGCCTTTAAATAAGGCTTACCGAAGATATGAAATCAAGCAAGGCGGAGTAGAATCAAAACAAGGCATCAGAAACTTTTGCGATTACCTGTGGGATGAAACAACCATAAATGTTGATGGTTCTGTGGTGCCATGCTGCAGGGATTCACATAATAGTTATGTTTTTGGCAATATTTTCAATGAGCCTTTTAAAAAGATCTGGAATAATAAAAGGTATACTGAATTCAGAAGACAGATTCTTAAAAACAAATCAAAGATAAATCTATGCAACAACTGCACCGGCAGCAAAAAAGAATTTATGATAGGGGAGGTTAATTTCAGGAAATAAAATGTATCCAAGAAGATTTGAAAAGGTTGTAGAAAAGCCGTGGGGAAGGGAAGACTGGATAGTGAATAAAGAGTATTGCGGCAAATTGATAACAATCAAGAAAAGCCACCAAACCTCTTTCCACTATCACAAAAAGAAGAACGAGACATTTTATGTTCTAGATGGCAAGGTGCTTATCAGCCTGAATAATGGTCTTGAAAAACTCTTGCAGCAGGGAGACATACTGGACATTCCAGAGGGCACTTTACACAGGCTTAATGCAATTGAGGATTCAAGGATTTTGGAGGTATCAACGCATCATGAGGAGAGTGATTCTTACAGGGTTTTGGATGGTGGCGAGACATTAAAGGCAGTGATTCTTTGTGGGGGAAAAGGAGAAAGAATGAGGCCGATAACATACGAGATGCCAAAGCCATTACTGCCTGTTCAGGGAAAACCAATATTACAGCATATTCTGGATTTGCTAACTAAGTATGATATAAGAGATGTCACATTTGCGGTTGGGCATCTAAAAGAAAAAATAAGGAATTACTTTGGCGATGGATTGAACTATGGAATAAGGGCAAGTTATGTAGAAGAGGATAATCCGCTTGGAACAGCCGGGCCTTTAAAGTTTTTTGAAGGCAGGGTAAATGAAACCTTTATTGTTTCAAACGGTGATGAGCTGAAGGATATAGACATTGATGAGATGCTCTTGAGGCATAAAAGAAATAAGGCGTTTGCCACAATTGCATTAAGTGAGGTGAAAAATCCAAATGCATATGGTGTTGCAAGGCTTGATGGTGAAAAGATTTTAGAATTTGTTGAGAAACCTACAATTGGCAATGAACCCTCAAAATTTATTAATGCAGGTTTTTATTTCTTAGAGCCAGAAATTTTTAAATTTATTCCAGATGGATTTGCTATGCTTGAAAGGGATGTTTTTCCTAAAGTTGCCAAGGAAGGCAAGCTCTATGGATATAAATTTAAAGGGCAGTGGTTTGATACAGGCAATTTGGAAAGGTATGAGATAGCTATAAAAAATTGGCAGGGAATAAAATAAGATGTCAGATGCATTAGAAAAGAATTAGCATGGTGTGGGGTAATATGTCAGATTTATTTAAAAAATTGGCATGGTGTGAAGTAAGATGCAAGAGGCATTAGAAAAGAGGAGTGAAAAGATAAAAAAATGGTTCAAGAATAGGGATAATCTATATCTCTTCTCAATATTCGCTTTAGCTATAGCAATACGGCTTTTTTACTTTTGGATTATGAAGCAGCAGCCCATATGGTGGGATGAGGCAGAGTATATGGCTAAAGCAAAGAAGCTCGCATTTGGTTTTCAGTGGTATGATTACTGGAGCCCAAAAAAGCCCATACTGCTTACATGGATGTTTGCTGCACTGTACAGAATAGGGTTTGATGAGATTGCATTTAGGTTCATAATCTCCCTGTTTTCAATATTTGGGGTAGTATTATCCTATCTTGTAGTAAAGGAGCTGTTTGAAAACAAGAAGATAGCTACGATTTCAGCAGCACTTATGTCAGTGTTTTGGGTTCATTTATTCTTTACAGGAAGGCTGCTGGTTGAACTGCCCGCAACAACACTATTCTTTGCAGGCCTTTATTTTTTTATCAAGGGATTTTTAAAGAAGGGACCGCCATGGAATCTATGGCTCGCAGGCATATTCTTTGCCTTTGGATTTTTGATGAGGGTTTCTTATGGAGTGTATCTAATATCCCTCGGAATATTTGCCATTCTCGAAGATAAACGGAAGGTTTTCTTGAATAAGAATGTGTGGGTAGCATTTGTTTTGGCATGCCTGATTGTCTCACCATTTGTTATGTTCATCATTAAAAGTTTTCCAGAGGACTCATTTGGGCAGTTTATTGGTATAAAGTACGGCAGATTTAGAGTAGGCGAGACTCTCGGAGACGGGGCAATGGGTTTTAAGGGTATTCCAGAATATCTAAAGGATATCCCGAATGTATTAGGCACTGCAACAACAATAGGGGTGAAGCAGTCCTTGTTTGCGTATTATTTCACTTCTCCTATTTTCTTACTTTGGCTTGTAGGATTAGTGCTATTCTTTGCAGATTTGTTTTTAGGACTTGATTTGATTTTCAAGAAGGACTATAATCATTTGAGAATCAAGCTTTTCATCCTGCTTTGGATTATTACGCCATACCTATTCTTTGGCTACACGAGGATGTATGTTGAGCAGCGTGATACTCTACCAGTTGCACCATTCTTCTTTGCAATTGCAGGCATTGGGGCAATTAAGGTAAAGGAAGCATTATCCAAATATAATAAGTATCTTGCAGTGATTGCTGTTGCAGCATTAATAGGCTTGGGGATGTATATACAAACTGCCTATGGCTATAACATGGTGCTGTACAAAATAAACTCGTTCAAGCCAGTCATGGATGCAGGATTATGGCTGAAGCAGAATTCTGCTCCGACTGACATTGTGTGGACAATGTCCACTGTACAGAACCTTTATTATTCTGAGAGGGGGACATTCAGCTACAGCGGCATGAAGCAGGAGGATTTTGAGAAGAAGATTGAAGAGCAGAAGCCAGCATTCTATATAGCATCTACATTTGAGCCTGCTAACACGCCGCAATGGGCATACATGTGGGGGCAAAATCATCCGCAAATTGCAAAGCCAGTATGGTTCTGGGCAGATGACCCTCAGAAGCCAAAGCAGTTCTTGGTAATCTACAGTCTGGACTGGAGCAATTTTATAGGATTTCTTAATAATACAAGCAATATATAAATTTGACTGGAGCAATTTTACTGGTTTCTAACCCATTCTTAGAAGGCTCATAAAGCTGCTGAAATATCCCTTAATTTTATGAGGATATCTCAAATCCTTTATTCTTTTAATTATGAAGGAAGGTCTCATATAGAATTCCCTGTACGCCCTTTTCTGCATCTTGAGGAGCAATTTTGGCGTTAAGCAGCCGTGCTGGAATGTGACCTTGCCGTAGGCAATGTAATCCTGCCACCTGTTCGCGAATATCTTACCCTCCTTCTCTATTACATTCCAATACTCCGTCATTGGGAATGGCACAGTTATGTGGAATGTTGCTGTATCAATGTCAAGACCTTTCGCGAACTCTATTGTCCTGTTCATTGTTTCCTCATTCTCACCGAGATTGCCCAGCATGAATAATCCACGAGTCTCTATTCCCGCAGCCTTGCACCATTGCACAGTCCTTCTTACTTTATCAAGCGTTATCCCCTTCTTTATATTCTCCAGTATCTTTTCATCACCGGATTCTATTCCAAGAGAGAGCATGTAGCAGCCAGCCTTCTTCATCTTTTTTAAGAGAGAGGGATAAATCCTGTCGATTCTCACACCGTTAGAGCATCTCCATATCACCTTCTTATTGATTCCCCTTTCAATCATTATGTCACAAATCCTCTCAACCCTTTCTGGAAGCAGTGTGAAGTTGTCATCAACGAAATCAAATTCTTTAATACCATACTTTTCAATAAGCATCTCAATCTCTGCAACAACGTTCTCCGGGCTTCTTGCCCTGAATCTCTTTCCATGCACGAGATAATCAGCACAGAATATGCATGAGTAGGGACAGCCGCGAGAACTCAGAATATAGTCTGATGGCCTCTTCCTTGAGCCAGCTGAAAAATATTTTTTCATTGGAAGCAAATCCCTGGCGGGGAAAGGCAGATTATTCAGGTCCTCTATCACCCCTCTTTCAGGGTTATCGATTATCTTATCTCCCTCCCTATAGCTTACCCCCCATATCTCATTCAGAGGTTTGCCCTGTGCAATATCAAGCACGATATATTCACCCTCACCCCTGACAACAATATCTATATCTGGAAATTCCTCCAATGTCTTTTGTGGCATGCATGAGGCATGAATCCCGCCAACGATAATCCTTGCCTTTGAACATTCCTTCACTATTTTAGCAATTCTTGCTGCCTCAGATATCATACAGGTTGTTGCTGTAAGCCCGACAAAGTCCGGATTTTCTTTTATTATTTCCTGTTTTATCTGTTCTGGGCTTAAATCAAAGGCGTTAGCTTCAAGAATTCTGACCTCAACGCCATTTTTACGCAATAAGGCGGCAATATAAGCCAGCCCCAACGGGGGGAATATCGGCGTCATCTCCTTGCTGCCAGCATAACTATAAACATCCCTGTAATTTGGCTGTATTAAAAGGAATTTCATAATTAAGAAGAGGGGAAATTATTTATAAACCTTTTTGTCTGTTGTTACTAAATTATAACGACACCCATAATCCTACATCTCTTTTTTATTCAGTTTTGGCTTGCCTAATTTGCCCATACCCATGCTTAGGAAGAAGCCAATAAGTGCTGGAACAATTCCAACAAGTATCAATGAGAGGATGGACATAGACATAACCCTGTAAGATTCTATCCCAAATAGTGCAAACATTCCGACTAATGAAGCCTCCCTTGTTCCCAAGCCAGAGACAGTTATAGGAATCTGGCCTATAATTGTGGAAATGGACAGTATCAACACAAAAAGGAAATAGTTTATATTGATTCC
>CAYSVT010000025.1:10026-10298 GCA_964434685.1 Candidatus Woesearchaeota archaeon | reverse complement strand
AGGAAAAATGCTCTGGATTTATCGTAATCCTTTGTTTGTCAGAAACTTTCAGATAATATCCAGTTGATAAATCCTGCCTATTATGCTCTGTACGAAATTTGCCTGCATACTGGCCTAAAAAAATTCTTTCTTTTGCGTCAATATTTAATCCTACCTCTTTCTTTGCAATTCTTTCAAGGCAGCTTTCAATAGTCTCTGGCTTGAACATTCTTAAACCGGGCAAAGCCCACTGATTTTTATAAGGAGCAATCTTTCTCCTAATTATAACCACC
>CAYSVT010000025.1:5315-10016 GCA_964434685.1 Candidatus Woesearchaeota archaeon | reverse complement strand
ATAATCTTTCAGTTAAATAGGGCATATAAAAACCTTGTGAAAAAGGAAAAATCAAATAAAACCGAAATCTTTATAAATCCCCTCTTGATTTATTGCTAAAGAAAAATGGCACAAGCAAAACCAAACGTGAACGTACTGTTTGTAGGTCATGTTGACCACGGAAAGAGCACTTGCGTAGGCAGGCTTATGTTTGAGGCAGGGAAGGTTACAGAGCAGGAGCTAGCAAAATTAAAAGAGGAAGCACAAAAACACGGCAAGGTTGGTTTCGAGTTTGCATTCGTTATGGACAGGCTAAAGGAGGAAAGGGAAAGGGGATTGACAATTGACCTGGCTTATAAAAAGATTACAACTCAAAAGTATAATATTACTGTTATTGATGCACCTGGTCACAAGGATTTTGTAAAGAATATGATTACCGGCGCTTCTCAAGCAGACTGCGCAATGCTTGTAATTGCATGCCAGCACGGTATAATGCCCCAGACAAAGGAGCATATATGGCTGTGCAGGACAATGGGTGTTGAACAGATGACTGTACTAATTAACCAGATGGACACAGTCAATTATTCTGAGGAAAAATTTAACAAGGTTAAGGCAGATGTTTCTGCTTTGCTGAAGACAGCTGGCTTTAATGTTGACAAGATAAATTTTATTGCTGCATCTGGCTTAAAGGGGGATAACATAACAAAAAAATCAACAAACATGCTTTGGTACAAGGGTCCAACATTGCTTGAGCAGTTTGACCTTTTCACAACCCCGCAAAAACCAACCGAATTGCCATTAAGAATGCCTATTCAAGATGTTTATGAGATTACTGGAATAGGAACTGTTCCAGTAGGGAAGATAGAGACAGGCAAGATGAAGCCCGGACAAAAGGTCCTGATACTGCCTGCAAGGTCAGGCACAGGTGTTCCTGGGGAGATAAAGAGCATTGAGATGCACCATGAGACACTGCCAGAGGCAATTGCAGGGGATAATGTTGGCATTAACATCAGGGGAGTGGGAAAGAAGGACATTGCAAGGGGAGACGTCATCTGCGATGCATCAGCACCAGCCCCAGTGGTTGCAGAATTCACTGCACAGATTGCAGTAATAAACCACCCGACTGTTATTGCTAAGGGCTACACACCAGTATTCCATGTTCATACTGCACAAGTTCCATGTCAATTTATTGAATTGATAAAGACACTTGACCCAAAGACTGGTCAAACAGCAAAGGAAAATCCGGATTTCTTAAAGAATGGAGATGTTGCAGTTGTGAAGATAAAGCCAATGGGAAATCTCGTTCTTGAAACACAGAAAGTCAATCCTCATATGGCAAGATTCGCAATAAGAGATGCTGGGCAGACTGTAGCAGCAGGAATCTGCATTGAATTAATTGAGAAGAAAATCGGCAAGTAATAATCGGGGATTTTTAGATATATATCTAATTAATTTATTCTAACACTCATTCTCTTTTAGTAAGATTTTTAATCTCTTTTTTCTCTCTTTCATTCATGCCCGGATGGCACAACGGTAATGCGCCAGCCTGGAAATTTCAGCAAGGTTCGATAAGAAAAGTTAAAGCTGTTAAATGGCAATTAAGATGCTGAATCAATATTGCCATATGCCTTAACATCCTATTTTGCTTGCTGATTTCACTTGTGAGCTGGTTTCCGAAAGGATCTCCAGGTTCAATTCCTGGTCCGGGCGTTTTTTCTGTGTTTAAGGCAATATTTTTAAATAACAAACACTATCTGCCTAGGTGAAAGCAGAGATATGCTTAAAGATAATCACGGGAATTTCTATTATTGGAATGATCTTTTCAGGGATTATGTCATATCTGGAAGTATTTACTGATGCATGCACTTTAGAAAGGTGCAATGCAATCCAAGGAGTTCCTGCATGTGTTTACGGGTTTATAATATACCTGATTATTTTTATACTCTCTTTGATGGGATTAAAGTCTCTAGGAAAGTAATATCTGAAGGACCCTCTATTTCTAGCCAAAATTCATCAAAACCTTTAAATACGCTTTTCATTTAATTCATAAATGACTGATGATAAGGGGCTAAACCTGGATGTAAAAGACACTGAAACAAAAAAAGAGGCGAAGAAGGAATTGTCTGAAGAGGCGAAGAAGGAGCTTGAAAAAATCAAGCAGAAACTGGATAATTTCAAGAAACAGTTTCTCAAGAAATTTGCTTATGTCAACGCAGTTGCGCTATTGCCCCCGCAGGCCTCCCATCTAGTCGAGGATGAAGAGGAGATTGCAATCAATGGCGTGAACATAAGCGAGATTCCTGAAGAAAAAAGGGAGAAGCTGATACATATTCTTGTTGTATTGCCTGACGACAAGGTGAAAGAAGTGGCAAAGATGAAGGTCGAGGCAATAAAATTGGTTGAAGGAATAAAGCCGAAGGTATGGATTCACATAAAGACAATATCAGAGTTGTGGGAGATATGCTTTGATGGCAAGTATGAATACGTCGAGGCAATTGCGATGTCCTTTCCACTATATGACAAGGGCATTCTGGGTGCGTTGAGGGTTGCAAACATCCACAAGAGCCTTGTCTTGAGAAAATTTGAGAAGTATGTGGTAAGTTATGTAATAGCAGGCAGTCTTGTTAGGGGCACTACAGTAAAAACAAGTGATGTTGATGTTTACATAATCATAGATGATACTGATGTCAAAAGGATGAGCCGGCTTGAGCTTAGGGAAAAATTGCGCGCTATAATCTATCAGTATGTTTATGAAGCAAGTGAATTGGCAGGTGTAAAAAACAAGTTAAGTCCCCAAGTCTATATTCTGACTGAGTTTTGGGAGTCTGTTAAGGATGCGCATCCAGTTATCTTTACATTTATCAGAGATGGTGTGCCATTGTACGACAGGGGTGCTTTCATGCCATGGAAACTGCTTTTAAGGATGGGAAAAATCAAGCCATCTCCTGAGGCGATAGATATGTTCATGTCGCTTGGTGACAAAATGGATGAAGAGGTTAAGAACAAACTGAAGGATATAGCAACAACAGACCTCTATTGGGGGATAATAACACCAACACAAGCAATCCTGATGCTTTATGGCATTGCACCGCCAACACCAAGAGAGACAGTTGAATTGATGAAAAAAATATTTGTAGAAAAGGAAAGGATGCTTGAACAGAGATATGTTGATTTCTTGCACAAGGTAGTTAAAATATACAAGGATGCTGAGCATGAAAAGGTAGAAAGGATTTCTGGCAAGGAGATAGATGAATTGTTGAAAGGTTCAACAGACTATATGAACAGGATGAAGGAATTAATGAAACAGATTGAGGCAAGGGCAAGAGAAAAAACAATAGTGCAAATTTATGATGAATCATTCTCCTTGCTTGAGAAGATATTTGGCAAGGCAGCAGAACAGAAATTGATTGAAAGGTTAAATGGGGAATTGGTGAAGAAGGGCAAGGTGCCTGAAAGGGCTCTGGCAATAGTAAGGGAGATAGCCAAAGCAAAGAAGGACTACAAGAAAAAGAAGCTCACTAAGCATGAGGTTGAATCGGCAAGAAAGGATGCCTTTGAGCTTGTAACATGGCTTATTGAATATTCCCAGAGATGTGATATTGCAGAGATTGAGAAAACAAAACTGAGGTTAAGGTACAAGAGTGAGGGGAAGGAGAATGAAGTAGATGCTTTTGTTCTTGGCTCTGAGATTTTTGTGATAATGTCGGATGCCATCAAGAAGATAACAGCAGAAGGAATCACAGGAGCAACAAAAGAGGAATTCCAGAAGGCATTTGAGGGAAAGAAAAAGGGCGGCATATTAAATAAAAGGCTTCTCAAACATCTTGAAGAATTGCTCCCTAACCTCGAGATTATGTTTTAACAATCCAAGCAAAGGTTTAAAAATAAGACAACCAAAGTTTTCTTATAAATTTTCCTTAATAAAAATGAAAGGCAGAGTAATTCAATTCAGGAGAGGGGCGCAGAAATTCAAGCCCAGACATTTCTTGATTCAGCCAGAGGGGATTACAAGCAAGAAGGATGCAGAAAAACTGAAGGGTAAAAGCGTGGAATGGAAATCCCCTGCTGGCAGGATTATAAATGGAATTGTCTCAGAAACCCACGGAAACAAGGGTTTATTGCGTGTCATTTTTGATAAAGGGCTGCCGGGGCAGGCAGTTATAAACACTGATGGGGTGGAAATAAAGTAAAATGGCACTAAGAAAAGCATCTTCATACAGCAAGCACAGAAAGATGGCTTATACAAGGAGAAGCAATGTAAGGGGCAAGAATTATGTAAAGGCAATCCCTGCTTCACATATAACCAAGTACCTAATGGGGGACATAAGAAAATTCAATGAGGGAAAATTTCCATTTATTGTTGACCTTATCAGCAAGGAGGATATAATGATAAGGGATAATGCTGTAGAGGCAGCGAGGCAGCATGTTCACAGGGAATTAGACAACACCTTCAAGGGGGATTACTACTTTGCACTTCCCCTATATCCGCACCATGTTTTGCGTGAGAACAAGATGTTGACAGGGGCTGGGGCAGACAGGATGCAGACGGGCATGACACTCAGTTTTGGCGTGCCTGTTGGCATAGCGGCGCATATCAGGGCAAATCACAATATCTTCACAGTAGCAGTCCAGAACAAGAGGGATATCGCGATAGTCAGGGAAATATTGAAGGAATGCAGGGCAAAACTGCCGTGCGCAACAAAGATACTTGCAAGAGAATAA
>CAYSVT010000025.1:0-5215 GCA_964434685.1 Candidatus Woesearchaeota archaeon | reverse complement strand
AATAGATAATCTTTTAAGCATAATATTTCTATCATAATATTACAGACAATCAAAAAGAGGCAAAAAATGGGACACACATTTGCTGAATATCTTGTAAAGAAATTTACGCATCAGGAGGAGCCTAAAGAAGACGAATCTAAAGAGGGTGAAGACAGATTTATTAAATGGCTTTCTGACTTAAACAGGGAAAGTATACCCATTGCGGGTGGCAAGGGGGCAAATCTTGGAGAGATGTATAATGCGCATCTGCCAGTGCCTCCTGCATTTGTTATTGTTGCACAGGCATATGAGCACTTTATCAATTTTCATGGATTAAATGACAAAATAAAGAAGATTATCGAGGGGATAGACATAGATAATACTGCACAGCTAGAGGGGCGTGCCAGAGAAATCAGGGATATGATAATTAGGACAGAGATACCCCCTGAATTAAAGCTGGAGATTGTCGAGGCTTACGATAATCTTAATGTTGATTCTAATCTTCTGAAGACAGCATCAAGAGATGCCCTGGCTATATTAAAGATTTCAAGAGAGCCGTGCTTTGTTGCTGTGAGAAGCAGTGCGACAACAGAGGATTTGAGCACTGCCAGCTTTGCAGGGCAACAGGAAACATTTCTTAATGTGAAGGGCAATGCAGAGCTTCTTGAATCAGTAAGGAAATGCTTTGCATCACTCTTTACAGCAAGGGCAATATATTACAGGAAGAAAAGGGGATTTGAGCATGAAAAGAGTCTCATTGCGGTTGTTGTGCAAAAGATGGTCAATTCTGACAAGTCAGGAGTTATGTTTACAATCAATCCCTTAAATAATGCTAATGAGATTATTATTGAAGCAGTGTTTGGCTTGGGGGAGGGCATAGTCTCGGGCACAATAATGCCGGATAATTATGTTGTGTCAAAGGATGATTTAGTAATAAAGGCAAAGTTAATTGGAGAGAAGGATTTGATGTTTACCAGAAATTCTGAGGGTAAGACAATAAAGGAAACCCTCCCTCCAACAAGAGTCAATCTGCAGGTGCTTTCTGAATCCGAGATTAAGCAGATTGCTAACTATGGGGCATGCATAGAGCAGCATTACAAAGGGCCGCAAGACATTGAATTTGCCATTGAATCAGGTAATATATATATAGTCCAGACAAGGCCTGTGACAACAGCTGGAAAAGGGATTGAAGGGGGTGAAGAGATACATGCAGAGACAATACTTCAGGGATTAGCTGCATCAGCAGGCATTGCTTCTGGCACAGTCAAAATTATTTATGACATGAAGGATTTGGACAAGATAAAGAAGGGGGATGTGCTTGTCACAAAGATGACAAATCCAGACATGGTTGTCAGCATGCAAAAGGCTACTGCAATAGTCACAGATGAAGGAGGAGTGACAGCGCATGCAGCAATTGTCTCGAGAGAGATGGGCATCCCCTGTGTTGTTGGCACTAAGAAAGCAACCTCTGTGTTAAAGGACGGCATGACGATTACTGTAAATGGGACAGAAGGAATGGTTTATGAGGGTGTTGTTGAAATCAAGGCTGCTGTGAAGGAGATTCTGCCTGTTGTAAACACAAAGACAGAAATAAAGGTGATTGTAGACTTGCCAGATTTCGTAGAGCGTGCAGCAAAAACAAATGCTGCAGGTGTCGGTTTGCTGAGATTGGAGGGGATTATTGCCTCCAGCAAGAAGCATCCATCACAATATCTCTTGGAGAATAATCTTCCTGCTTATACAGAACTGCTTGCAGATGGAATAAGAAGGATTGCGAAATTCTTTCCCTCAAAATCAATATGGATAAGAACAAGTGACATAAGGACAGATGAATTCCAGCACCTTGAAGGCTCTCCACCAATTGAGACAAATCCCATGCTTGGCTTGCATGGTATTAGATACTCATTAAAATATCCTGAAATCCTCAAGGCAGAGTTCCTTGCAGTAAAGAGGGTTGCAGAGGAGGGATTCAAATTAGGGATTATGCTGCCCCAGGTCATCTCAGTTGATGAGGTGAAACAGACAAAGAAACTGATGCAAGAGGTTGGTTTAGAGGCAGAATTTGGCGTCATGGTTGAAACGCCCGCAGCTGTAGAAATCCTGGAGGAGTTATGCAAGTATATTGAATTTGTTAGTATAGGAAGTAATGACCTGACTCAATACACTCTTGCAATTGACAGGGGTAATGAATCAGTGCAATATATCTATGATGAGATGAACCCTGCTGTCCTCTCACTCATCTCAAGAACTATTGAGATATGCAAGAAGCATGGTGTAAAGAGCAGTATTTGCGGACAGGCTGGAAGTAAACCAGAGATGGCTAAATTACTGGTTGAGAAGGGCATGGACAGCATCTCTGTTAATGCAGATGCAGCATTCGATATAAGCAAGTTAGTGGCAGAGATTGAGGGGCAATCAGATGAGACAACTGCACAAAAGATTGAGAAGGAGCCAGTAGAGGAAATTCACGAAGAGCTTGACAAGGAGGGATTAGAAGAGATTACTGAAATTAAAGAGCCTGCAAATAGTGGGGAAAGGGGACCAGAGATTAATGAGCTAATTTCTGAAGCAGTGGAAGAGAATCAAGGGACAGCAGAGACGGAGAAGCCAAAAGAGGGATTAGGTATATTCTGATTCTTAAACAATTATTAAAATCTATAGACTCCAAAACCAAAAGATTTATATACTATTATTACTACCTAATAGTAACAAAAATGGTAAACAAAATCGCAAAGGAAAAAGAAATAACAAGGTTTAATGAATATTGTAAAGAGATAGTTAAAGGCGACTATGCAGTGTCTGGTGCACTACCAAAGGAAAGTAAATTTATTAGAAGAATCAAAGAAGCTAGAAAAATTGCAGTAAAATACAATTTAGAGAAGCAGCTTAATACAGCTATTGAAAAAGGGAGATTAGAGGAAAACCTTCAGTATATGTTAAGTGGTTTTGTCGATAGGAGGACTGGGATTGGTAAAGAGATCGCTGATGAAACAAAGGGATTAGCAAAAAAATACGGGAGAGAAAAAGAGTTTAATGAAGCTCTTAGTTACAAAAGACGAGGATAATAAAAAATGGAAGATAAAAATCTTGAAAAGATTGTAGAGGAATGGGGCGATTGGGCAGGATATAATGAGGACTTTCATAGCCAGAAGAAGGGCCCTTATGATTCAGATTTAAGATTGGAAGTTGGCTCAAAACTTAATACTCCCCTAATGGGGCAGCCTGGTGATGCAGTAGACAAGGCGATTAAGACTGGTTTAAACAAATCACAAGATGCTCTTGTAAATTACACAGACAGGCATTTTGAAGATATGGCTGTGCGGTTAAGTAAGTTAGGTGTAAATATGCTTTATTCACAAGCGTTATCTATGAATCCCCGCAAGAGTGGGAATCCTGAGCATGACAAGATAGTAGGCTTGCATTTAGAGCTGATTTATCTGAGTTCTCTAATAGAAAAAAAGAAGATAGGTGAGATGCAAGAGTATCTGATTAACCAAACTGAAGACAAGTATATTCGTGATTTCTTGGCATACTACATTAGAATCAGCCCAGAAAATACTGTAAGGGAATTTCAGAAGCAGCTTAATTCAAAGGGTGCTAAACTGCAAGGCAAGTTTATGGAAAACAAAGATCTCAGCAAGAAGAAGGTATTAGATTATGTGCTATACAACATCAAAAGGGTCAGGGTAGATGAATATACGGAAACAGATAAGGATAAGAAGAAGGCTTTAAAGAAGGAGAAGGAATCTATTTATCTGAGCATAGCAAAGAACCTCTATGATGCTGAGAAGGCAGAAGAAAAGAAATAAAGTTTATTTTTTAATTTCTAAAATGACGCTTTTGGAGACTATTTTAAAAACAGACGAACAGGGCGCATCTAATAAGAGTGAAACAAAAATTGGAATAAAGATAGGGGAAGGGAGATACAGGGAAGTATTCCAGATTGACGATGAGAGATGCATCAAGAAGCTGAAGCCAAGCATACAGAAAAGATATGGACCATTCACAGTCAACTATAATGCTAGGTTATATAGCTTAGGTAAATTCAGGATTTCCGATTTCAACAGCCATGAATTCTTTAATTATCAGAAATTGAAAGCACAATTACCTCAAAACCTCCAAAAAAATTTTGCAGAGATTTATGGAGTGCAAATGGATAAAAAAGGAAATAGCTCATCACTCTCTGAACTCATACGCAACTACAATGGAAGAATCTCAAAAACACTTGCTGAACACGACAAAATAAACAATGAAATGTTTTGGGAGAATGTAAAAGAAATAGAAAATTTCTTTGCAGGGAATAACATTCCATATTTTAACGTGCACCCACAGAATATAGCAGTGAAATGGCTTAATAAGAGTGATGCAATACCTGTTTTTATGGACTTTAAGAGAATAGGCAAGCAAACATACCCCTTTCAATTTTGGTTAATATTTACTCCATTTATGGAGAAAAAAAGGTGCAAGCAATTTGAAAGAATTTACCGTAATTATAAGGGATAGCAATACACTTTTTTCTTGTTTCAGACAACCTTCTTTATTATTTCAGCCATTGTTCTTACAAATTCATCTGTTCTCACATGCCACAAGTCTATTTCATTGCCCCTTACCTCTTTCACAGTGCCATGAAGAATCCTGTGTGCCAGATTATACATCTCATTATACCACAAGACTAATTTTGGATTAAGCATCTTCTGCTTAACAAACTGCTCTGTAAGCATCTCACCTATATGCTCTGGTGATGGGGGTGTTTGCTTTGCAGCTATTAATGCAGCATGGGCGGAATCAACCATTGCCCAGTATAATCCCTCAATAGAATTTAATACAGCTGCCTTGCTTCTCAGCATGTGCAATGGTGCCCTTTGCAATGCAGTGTATATTGCCTCTGGCGTGCTTCTTATCTTTCCCTGCTGCAATAATGTTTTGAGTGGAATGAAAAAACCGCCAAAATCAATCAATGGCTCGCCATATCTAAGAATATTAATGACTACGGGGTCTCCCCTCATCAAATCCTGCCACCATGTTGAAAGCCTTACAGTGTTTATATGCAATGCCCTTTTGTATGGATTTGCCTGCACTATCTTCCCTAATTCCTCCCTGTACCATGCCACAAGCTCCTCATCCCATTGCACTGAGCAGTCATCTACTATTAGTATTATGTCTATATCACTCCCTGATTCAGCAACCCTCTTTGCAGTGCTGCCAAACAGCACAATAGACTTAATCATCTTTTCAA
>CAYSVT010000024.1:0-10332 GCA_964434685.1 Candidatus Woesearchaeota archaeon | reverse complement strand
ATTCTCGCAATACCTGACTCCTTTAATGACCTTGTTGTTTCATAACTCGATGAATCACCTATGAAGATTTTTGCATTATATCTTTTCAAAAGTTTACAGATTTCTTCAATGATGTTTGGATGGGTAGTTATGCCCTCTTCTGGTTTAGAAGGGGAGAGAACATTGGGTTTTATGAGCACCTTCATATTTCGCTTGAATCTAAATCCTAACAGGTTCAACCCTTTGTGCAGGGCATCTGCTACCTCTTTAGAACCATAAGAATTACATTTTACTACTGCTACCTTTTCTTTCATATTAGAAGGATGGGCCCGACAGGATTTGAACCTGCGACCTCTAGCTTTCTTTATGGGTTGATAAGGGCTTGCCCTTATTTAGAAGGCTAGCACTCTATCCAGGCTGAGTTACGGACCCTCAGTTAAGGGAGGTATAAAAGTTTTTTAAATCTTCTCAGTGGGCAAATCTTGTTGAGAATATAGCAATGGCGAATGTTTCTATAACTGCTGCAATTATTAGAAGAAGGAAAGAGATTGGCAGGATCCTTGTACCCTCAATTATTGCTTGTTTAAGGGAATCAATTCTTTTCTTCTCCTTGAAGATTTTCGGGGCTATCCAACTCATACCAATCCTCATTCCCTCATATGTAACAAGTATCATTGATGAAAATTCAAGCAATCCAACAGCTATAATTGAGAGGGTGTGTGGAAAAGTCAGTAAAGGGGGAATTATGCTTTCTATGCCGAAAAGAAAGCCTATCATGACTGAGTTGAGCAGAAGGATTAGCAAGGGGATTATAAATATAACTCCAAAATACATCGAATATGCGCCTATCACAAAATTATTGAGTAAGATTGCTAAAAAAGCAGTAAAATAGTTTTTTCCTTTGAAAAGTTCAATTATGGACTTTATCTTCTCATTATCTGCAATTTGCTTTAGCAAACCCTCTGCTTTCTTCTTATCTGTCTTGTATAAAAATTGCCCTGCAAGGAATGACTGAGAAAAGATGAAGAGGAAGATAACGCCTAAGATGAGGTAATATCTAATCTTCCTTTTCTTTATTACACTTAAAGCATCTTTTAGGGGGTTCATTTGTATACTTAACAATATCTCTTTTAAAACCTTATTAACGAAAGATATTTAAATTTCCTTAATTAAATTGATTAATGAAAAAGTCTCGTAGGGCACTATTAATACACGCGGTATTATTGGTTCTTGTATTAGTAGTAGTGCTTCTATAGAGACCTCTTTATTCTTGTGCCTTTAAGGAGGTTTCTTATGGTTTCTCTAGATTATAAACTGTCTGATACGGAAAAAAGGGATTTGATTAGTTGCTGTGTTATAAAAGGCAATTCAGAATATCGATTAACTGAAATATCTAACCTGCCATATGGATATGTGTTCTATTTTAAGGATAAATCTGGATATGGGAATGCCCTCGTTGTCAATATTTATGAAAACAAAGGTAAGGGGGATATAGATGTCTTGCCCCAGTGTAAGTTCGCAGAGAAGGTCAAATCTTCCATAGAAGAATACTTTAATAATCATAAAGAATTTAAATAATCCTTATCTGGATTAAAAATGGACTATGATTTCAGAAGGATAGAAAAGAAATGGCAGGAGGAATGGGAAAAGAATAGGATATTCGAAGTTAAAGAGGGTGGAAAAAGAAAGTTTTACTGCCTTGAAATGTTTCCGTATCCTTCTAGTGAAGGTTTGCATATGGGGCATTCTTTTAATTATACTATAGGAGATATTCATACAAGATTCAAAAGAATGTCTGGCTATAATGTTCTCTATCCAATGGGTTATGATTCTTTGGGATTGCCGGCAGAAAATGCCGCTATAAAGGAAGGAACCAATCCCAAGGCATACACTGAAAAAGCGATTGAAAATTTCATAAAACAGCAAAAAGCACTTGGGTTAAGCTATGATTGGAATAGGCTGATTAGAACCCATGACACAGAGTACTATAGGTGGGACCAATGGATTTTTTTGAAGATGTTCGAGAAAGGCTTAGCATACAGAAAAAAATCCCCTGTTAATTTCTGCAAAAAATGCAGTAGCGTGCTGGCAAATGAACAAGTCCATGATGGAAAATGTTGGCGGCACAAAGATACAAGGGTAGAAATAAGGCAATTGAAACAGTGGTTCTTTAAAATTACCAATTATGCTGATGAGTTATGTGAGTATTTAGACAAGCTGCAAAATTGGCCTGAAGATGTCAAGGCGATGCAGAAAAACTGGATTGGAAAAAGTTATGGGACAGAGATTAATTTTAAAATAAATAAGCAGGAATGGCCTGTCTTTACTACGAGAGCAGATACAATTTATGGCGTAACCTTTATGGTCCTCTCTGCACAGCATCCTAAACTTATGGAAGTTGTCACAAATCAGCAAAAGAAAAAGGTTGAAGCATTCTTGAAAAAAATCAAGTCAACTAGCGGAAAAGATTTAGAGAAATTAGAAAAAGATGGTGTATTCACTGGAAGTTACGCAACAAATCTTCTTACAATGGAAAAAGTTCCTGTTTATGTTGGAAATTTTGTTTTGGCCGAGTATGGAAGTGGCATGGTAATGGCTGTTCCTGCTCATGATGCAAGAGATTTTGAATTTGCAAAGAAATACAAAATCCCGATAAAAGAGGTAATATCCCCCAGTTTTATCTTAAAAGGAAGACATGCTCCTAGAAAAAATGTAGAAACTTTAAGAAGGGATACAGTAACAGCCATAATAAAACATCCTAAAGAAAACAAATTTTTATTTGTAAAAGAGCCAGAAGATTTAATATTGGCTGGCGGGGGAATTGAAAAAGGAGAAACTCCAGAACAAGCAATAATCAGGGAGATTGAAGAGGAGACAGGGTATTCAAAGTTTAGAATAAAGAAAATTTTAATGAAAAATCTTTTTTGTTATGGATTCAGAAAAACAAAAAATAAGAATCAGATGACTCGAGATGTGGTCTTTTTAGTAGAATTAATGAATGAGAATAGAACAACAAGTGAAATAGACCAAGGAAAACACGAAGTTATATGGTTAAAACCAGAAGAAGCATTAAATAAAATTGCATGGGAACATCACTTATTCATTTTTAAAAACTATTTAGAAAGGAACGATGGGGCTTTTGTTGATGAAGGCATCCTCATTAATTCAGACAAATTTAGTGGGCTTGATAGCGCAAAGGCAAGGGAGAAGATAACAAAATACCTTGAAAAAAGAAGGTTAGGCAAAAGAACAGTTCAATATAAGCTTAAAGACTGGCTGATTTCAAGGCAGAGGTATTGGGGAACTCCTATCCCGATAATTTACTGCAAAAAATGTGGTGTAATTCCAGTTCTGGAAAAGGATTTGCCTGTAAAACTGCCCGAAAAAGTAAGGTTTGGAAAGGGAAATCCCTTGACAACAAATAAAGAATTTATAGATATAAAATGTCCTAAATGCGGGGGAAAAGCAAGAAGGGAAACAGACACGATGGACACGTTCGTGAACTCTTCCTGGTATTTTTTAAGATACTGCGACCCAAAAAACAGCAAGGAAATATTCGACAAGATAAAAGTAAGATACTGGATGCCGATTGATCAGTATATTGGAGGCAAGGAGCATGCCTGCATGCATCTCATTTATTTCAGATTTTATACTAAATTTTTGCGAGATATTGGATTATTAAATTTTGACGAGCCTGCTGTTAGATTATTCAATCAAGGGATGGTTCATGGCTCTGATGGATCAGTTATGTCTAAATCTGCCGGTAATGGTGTTGACCCATTGGACATGATTAAAAAATTTGGTGCAGATACGTTAAGATTTTATCTTGTTTCTAATGCCTCTGCAGATAAGGATTTCATATGGAGTGAGGAGTCTATAGAAGGCAGCTCTAAATTCATTAAAAGGATTATGAACTTTTTTGAAAAGGTTAGGATTGGCAAATCGAGGGAAATGGTAGAAAGCAAATTCAATAAAGCAATAAAAGAGGTTGGTGAAGATACAGAGCATTTCAGATATAATCTTGCGTTAATCAAGACAAGAATGCTTTTTGATTATTTTGGAGAAGAGGAGAGCAAAGAAGTTTTAGAAGGATTTCTGAAATTATTAAGTCCATTCTGCCCCCATATTGCGGAGGAGCTATGGCACAGGCTTGGCAATAAGACTTTTATAAGTTTGGAATTTTGGCCAAAGGCAGATGAAAGCAAGATTAATCCTGAACTTGAGAAGCAGGAGCAGCAGATTACCCAAACTATTGAAGACATAAAAAATATTGCCAAGATTATCAGAGAAAAGAAAGGTGCAGAGCCCAAAAGGATTTATTTGTATACTCTACCCAAAGAATTGGAGTTGTACAAAGAGTCCAAGAGCATAATTGAGAAGTCTCTTAATGCCCATGTTGAAATCTTCCCTGTTTCTGACAAGAACAAATATGACCCTCAGAATAAGGCGGGAAAGGCGAAGCCAGGCAAACCTGCAATTTATCTCGAGTAAGATTTATAAATTGATTTCTTGGTGCTTATTCAAAAGAAGGGGTGTGAGATGGAAACAGGAATAAAGATGATAAGTGCTGTATCAGAGATACTGGCTCTAAAGAACAAAAAATATGAGAATTGGCTGACTTATATCAAATGAAAAGAACAACAAAGATTTTAGCAACATTGCTCTTTTTTGCAATCTCCGCCTTAATATATTCTAAATCTTACCAAGGCAACATCATTCTAAATGAACAAAGACAAATAACTGTGACAAAGATTATAGATGGCGATACTATCGTAATAGGCGGGGGAGAAAGGGTGAGGCTGTTGGGAATAGACGCGCCTGAAAAGGGAGATTTTTTCTATAAGGAAAGCAAGCAAAGACTTGAACAATTGATTGAAAAGAGAAATGTAATTCTTGGAAAAGAAGGAGATAACAAAGACAAATATGGCAGGCTTTTAAGATATGCCTTTGCCGATGATATAAACATAAACCTGAAGATGGTTGAAGAGGGATATGCAATCTGCTATTTCTATGAGAAAAGCATATATCAGGAAACTTGCAGAAAGCTGGAGGAAAAGGCACAAAATGAAAAGATAGGAATTTGGCAAAAATAATAGTTTCTGAATAATTATCTTTAAATATATGCTAGGCTTTTGAGATCTATGCCTAATTTATCTGAAAAACTAATAAGATCATTAGAAAAAGCTGGGTTCAAGCCGCTATTTTCTGATAAAGACAAGGTTAAATATAACCCTAATGAGATTATTGAAGTTTACACTCCTGCAATGATGGTTAGACATCAACCCCCTGAAAGGATAACAAGAAGAGAATATGAAAAGAGAATTGAAAGAGAGGGCAAGAGATATCATAATTGGATTATAAAATTCCTAGAGGACAAGCAAAAACATGAAGAATGGTGCAAAAAGCACCCTTCTAATATAAGATTTGGGTATGCTCTTGCTTATAATTAAAAAATATCAAAAATAAAAAACAAAAATAAAACTAATTAGCTATACAAAGAATTAATATCTTCTCTTCTTCATAAAGCATTCTTTGCAGTAAACAGGCTTGCCTTCTGTAGGTTTGAATGGAACTTCACATTCCTTCTTGCATTCAGAGCAGACTGCCTTATGCATTTCTCTGGGCCCGAAATCTCTTCGGAACCCTCTGTCGAATCCCATGTTAATTTTCCTCCTTGCAATAACACCCAAAGAAAACGTCTTTCCTTGTATGTTCTAAGAATAGGATGAAAAGAGGCTTTATAAACCTTTAATTTACTCCAAGACAGCCTTAATCCTTCTCACGCCTGCAGCAACTGATTCCTCTTTGAGAACCCTAAATGTTCCCAACTCCCCTATATTTGAAACATGCGGGCCTGTGCAGACCTCTTTGCTGAAGTTACCGATGCTGTAAACCGAAACCTTGCCAGAATATTTCTCTGCAAAGAATGCCAATGCATCCTTCTTCTTCGCCTCTTCAAGCATCATCTCTTCTCTCTTTACAGGCAAAGCCTCTTTTATTCGTTCATTAACAATTGCCTCAACCCTTTTGATTTCATCATCACTCATCTTCTTGTCATGGGAGAAATCAAATCTAAGCCTTTCAGCAGTAATATTGCTCCCCCTTTGCTGGACATGCTTTCCTAAAACCTCGCGCAATGCAGCATGCAATAAATGAGTGGCAGTATGTAGCTTTGTTGTTTCCTCTGATGTGTCTGCTAATCCTGACCTGAATTTTTTCTCGCTGCCCTTCCTTGAAATCTCCTGATGCCTCTCATATTCCCCCTTGAATCCCTCGCTGTCCACTTCCTTTCCCCTTTCAGATGCAAGCTCGCATGTCATCTCAATTGGAAAGCCAAATGATTGGTATAACAGAAATGCATCCCTGCACAGAATCTTGTTCTTGCTCCTTTTGCATATGCTCTTAAATTCTCTCAATCCCTTTTCAAGTGTTTCCCTGAAAAGGGACTCCTCCTTGCTTAACTCATCAAGAACAAATTTTTTGTTTGTTACTAATTCTTGATAAGATTCCCCATAAATTTTGATAACCTCTTCGGCAATCTTGTTTGTAAGATCTTTCTTTATGTTGAGGAGATTGCCGTGCCTTACCGCCTTTCTTATCAACCCCCTCACTACATACCCCTGGTCTTTCTTAGAGGGTACAATATGCTTGTTATCTCCTAAGATAAATGTTGCAGCCTTCAAATGGTCTGCAATAATCCTAATGCTCTTTGCCTGTTCTTTGTCCTCTTCTTTTATTCCTGCAATCTCCTTAATCCTCTTGATTATTGGCAAAAACACTTCTGTTTCATAAACGCTCTTCTTGCCTTCAAGCATAGCAATTGTTCTTTCAACACCCATTCCTGTATCAACATTCTTCTGCTTAAGCTGCCCGTATTTTCCTTCTTTAGTCTTGTTGTACTGCATGAAAACATCATTCCATACCTCAAAATACTTGCCGCAATTGCAGCCTGGTTTGCAATTCTTGCCGCAGGGCTTTTTGCCAGTGTCAATAAACATCTCTGTATCTGGCCCGCAAGGTCCTGTCAAGCCAGCAGGGCCCCACCAATCATGTTCTCTTCCTAAAAAATAGATCCTTTCCTTTGGAATGCCTAACGAAATCCATACCCCTGCAGACTCCTCATCCCTTGGCACTTCTGAATCGCCTGCAAAAACAGTGACATGAATTTGTGATTTCTTGAAGCCAAGCTCTTTTGTTAAAAATTCAAAACTCCATTCTATCGCCTCCCTTTTCCAGTAATCCCCTAAAGACCAATTTCCTAACATCTCGAAAAGGGTCAGATGTGTCTCATCACCCACTGAATCTATGTCCACAGTCCTTATGCATGGCTGTACATTCACGAGCCTTTTTCCCTGCGCATGCGACTGTCCCAAAAGATAAGGTATAAGGGGATGCATTCCTGCAGTTGTGAAAAGAACTGTTGGGTCATTTTCCGGGATTAGTGAGGTGGGGGGAATAACAGAATGATTCTTGCTTCTAAAGAAATCTATGTATTTGGCAATCAATTCCTTCCTATTCATAATTAAGAAATAGAAGAGTGTATTTAAAAAAGTTACATATTTTGCCTGTGCCTAACCAATTAGAATCCTTTGCAGATTATTTGGCTCTCTCAACCCTTTTGCCTTGCATCCTTCTCACATCGAGCCAAGCAATGCTATCTGTTTCTTCAATTCCTCGAGCTCCGCCTCTATCTTCAGCTTCCTTGTTTCCTTTGGAGGCTTCTTTCCCCCGCCTTCACGTGCCTCAACCTTCACTTCCCCGAGCTTTATCTCTTCGGGGATAGGCATCACATCTAATATCCCCTTAAGATTTTTCAAAACCTCTTGAATATTTATCCTCAATTCCGTCTTGGCTTTTATCTCCTGTGCCCGTAACTCTTTGACAGAGATTATATTTTTGAGTATACTCAGGAGATTCAGCTGTACCTCCAACATTGCCTTCTTGGAGTTTACTGCCTCCTCAGGCATAATTTGTACATGTACTGCCTTTTTCTCTACCAAATCCATCATTTTAAAAAGAATCACCCGAGCTTGCTGAAGAGCTTCTCGTCAATGCTTGACACCCTGTCTTTGATAGTCATTATCTCCCTTTCCCACATATCCATCTCTTCCTGCTCCCTGCCTCTTGTTTCCTTGACCCTCTTAAGCAGGTTTTCAATCTCTGTCAGCTTCTTCTTTATTGCCTCAAAGTTGTTTAAAGCATCCTTGAACTTGTCTATCTTCACAAAAATCGGCTCTCTTAACTTTACTGGCCTTCTTCCTTCAGAAATATCTGCCCTTTCCTCTTGAGGATAGGAATATGTTGGCTCTGGCATTGCCTCTTGTATTATAGGTGGCTGTGTTCTTATGTCTGGCAGTCCAATCTCCTCTGTAACCCGCCTAGTAAATATTGGTGGTGCCAAAGAGGACATTGCAGAAGCTGCTGGGGGAAACGTTATTGCCTCTTTGATCTCCCTTATCTCTGGCAGCGATGGCAACTCTGGAAGCTCGAACCTCTTTTCCTCTTGTCTGGGGACCTCTCTCTTTTTGAAAAACTGCATTTTAAATCATCGCAAAAACTCTTACAATCTATAAATAGCTTTGCATAAATTATAGAGTAGTAACAAAAAAACAAAAGATATTTATTCTTCGAGCTTATGAAAAGGGGATGCAAGACCAACTTCTTTATGAAGTAGTTGAGGGAATTGTAGGCAAGACCGGCCATGCAATAGTAAACCTTCTTAAAAACAGAAGGAATGTGGATGAGTTCAAGATAGCCAATAAGCTGAATATTACCATCAATCAGGCAAGAAATATGCTTTACAAGCTGTATGAGCACGATATTGTCAACTTTATAAGGAAGAAAGACAAGAGAAAGGGGTGGTATATTTACTATTGGACATTAAACACAAGGAAATCCCTGGAGCATCTTCTAACTATTAAAAAGAGAGAGATGCAACAGCTCTTCTCACTCTTGAAAAGCAGAACTAGCAAGAGATTTTATCAATGCAAGGGATGCGATATTGAATTAAGCGAAGAAACTGCAATGAATCATGAGTTTTTGTGCCCTGAGTGCGGAAATCTGCTGCAAATTAGCGAGACGGATGAGAGGGTAAACGAAATCAACAGGGGCATAAATAAGATTAGGGGGCAGATAAACATTATAGAATCTGAGCTTAAGATGATTGGTGAAAGGGACACCATAAAACATGAGAAGAAAGCAAGCAAATTGGCAAAGAGAAAGAAAAGAAGGAAAAAGGGGGCGGGGAGATGAGAAACAGGCGAATAAGTGTGACTAACTCTATAATTATAGCTAACTTTATCTTTTATATTCTGGTTTTGATTCTTGTTTACAATAATTCCAAGTTTATTGATTATGTGGCACTAACCCCCTCAAAAATCCTTTCAGGCATATACCTTTGGACATTAGTTACTAATATGTTCATGCACGGGCCTGTTGCACACCTTCTTATGAATATGATAAGCCTGTTGTTTCTTGGCAGTTTCCTTGAAAAGATTATAGGCCCGAGAAGGTTCCTGATGTTCTATTTCACAGCAGGGATACTTGCAGGATTGTTCTTTGTTTTTTCTGCCCTGTTATTCACAAAGAACTTGGACACAAGTGCCATTGGTGCATCCGGCGCAATTTTCGGCATTGCAGGAGTACTAGCAGTCCTTATTCCACGACTGCCAGTTTACATCCTTTTTGTTCCTATTGCAATGCCCATGTGGGTGGCGGTTATACTGTTGATATCATCCTTATGGGTCTTGTCAGTTATTGCACAAGTGCCTATAGGCAATACAGCCCACCTTGGAGGATTGCTTGCGGGGATGCTATATGGATACTACCTCAGAACAAGATACAGCAAAAAGGTTCATCTTCTAAACAAATTTCTTGGGATTAGATAAGTAAGTATTTTAAACCTAATTAGTTATTTATAATTAATAAAAGAGAGCGAAAATGGAGGATATTAATGTAAACGCTGTAGCAGCACTTATTTCAGAATTAAATACAAAAATAAATGATATTGAAAGCAGGCATGAATTGCTGAAAGAGAGGGTGATGGTCTCAAATGAGAGCTTTATCAAGAGCCGCGACAGCCTAATGAAGGACATAAATCTTATAAAGGATGACATGAGGCAGATTAAAATAAAAATAAGCAGCCTGCAGGAAAGTCTGCAATACCTTCTTACTGAAACGGCTACATTTGCAAGAAAAGAGGAGCTGCGCATATTGGACAAATATATGAGGATATGGGAGCCTTTGAAGTATGCTAGGCTCGAAGATGTAGAGAATATGATTAACAATGCAATCAAGAAACTGAAGGAAGAACAAAAATAAAGATATATAAATAATAATTATTAAAGGAAGAAC
>CAYSVT010000023.1:6173-10471 GCA_964434685.1 Candidatus Woesearchaeota archaeon | reverse complement strand
TTGCGGTTTACATATAAATACAAAAGAATGTTTTTATGGAAATAAAGATTATGTGAATATAACACAACAATGCCCTGATTTTTGCACAGGTATTGCTGGTAATTTAAGAATTAAATGTGTGAGTAATGAATGCAAACAAATTTCTGCTTCTTAATGCAAATATATTGATTAGGGCTTAGTTCATTAGAGATTTTCAATTAAGCCTAACTCTCCATAAGATTTAAAATCTCTTTTCTTTTATTCATGATATGCCTAAAGAGAAGCATATTGACTTCAGAGACCAAATTGCAAGAAACAAAAGGAATTCTGTACTGCTCTCTATAATTGTTTTTGCAGTCTTGGCTTTGTTAGGATATGTTATAGGGCAGGTGATAAGGGCTGACTTTTTTATATTCATGGTAATCTGGATTTTTGTATCAATAGGATACATATGGCTCTCGTATTACTTCTCGGCGAATATTGCATTGGCTGCTGTTGGTGCTGAAAAAGCAGATGCGAGGCAGTACAGACAGATTTACAATTCTATTGAAGGCTTATGCCTTGCAAGCGGATTGCCAATGCCCCAAGTCTATATCATGCAGAATCCACAGATTAATGCATTTGCCTCAGGAAGAGATGCAAAACATGCTGTTGTCTGTGTTACAACTGGTGCAGTTGAAAGACTAAACAAAGAGGAGCTTGAGGGTGTTTTGGCTCATGAATTTACTCATATAAAAAATTATGATATCCGCTTTGTAACACTTATAGCAGTAATGGTTGGCTTAATTTCAATTATTTCAGAAATGTTCTTGAGAAGTTTATGGTATAGCGGAAGAGATAGGAGTGAAAGAAAGGGTGGAGGCAATGCGAATGCTATATTATTTATTGTAGGGATTATTCTCGCCATAATCGCTCCCTTAATAGTTAAACTTGTTCAACTTGCTATTTCACGCAGAAGAGAGTTTATGGCTGATGCAGGCTCTGTAGAGGTAACAAGATATCCTAAGGGGTTGATAAATGCACTGAAAAAGATTTCAAATGATAAACCAATAAGGGTTAATGAAGCAGTAGCACCTTTATTCTTCTCTGACCCCCTTGCAAAAAGAATTTTCAATTTGTTTAATACACATCCTCCGATAGGGGAAAGAATAAAAATTCTCGAAGCGATGTAACTTAGTTAATTTTTTATACCTCGATTTGTTTTAAGAGATTGCATAAAAGAGGAAAAATGGCTGAATTATGGCATACGCTGCCAGTTAAAGAGGTTTTGCAGAGATTAAAGACATCTGAGAATGGGTTGGGTGAAGATGAGGCAGAGATACGGCTAAAAAAATATGGCTCAAATCAAATAAAGGAAACACATAAGACCAAGCCACTAAAGATATTCTTAGAACAGTTTAAGTCATTTCTTCTCTACATTCTGATTATTGCTGCAGTTATATCTGCGGTAATCCATCATTGGATAGACTTCTTTGTTATATTGGCTATAATATTGCTTAATGCAATTCTTGGTTTTTTCCAACAGTATAGGGCTGAACGGGCAATTGAGAACTTAAAGCAGATACTTGTGCCCTCAGCAAGGGTTGTAAGAGGGGGAAAGACAAGGGAGATAGAGGCTTCACTGCTTGTTCCCGGTGATGTTATATTACTTAATGAAGGTGATAAGATTCAGGCTGATGCCAGGATTATCGAATGCAGCGACCTTGAGGTAAACGAGGCTGTGCTTACTGGAGAGAGTATGCCTGCAGGAAAGGTCACAAGTGAAATAAAAGATAGTGTAGCGATAAGTGAAAGGCATAATATGTTATTCCTTGGCACAATGGTGGCAAGAGGCAATGCCAAGGCAATAGTAACTACAACTGGGATGCTCACAGAGTTTGGTAAGATAGCTACTTTATTACAGGAGCCTTCAGCACAGATAACACCCTTACAAAAGAAGATAGACGTGATGTCAAAGCAGTTGGGTGTTGCTGCACTGTTATTTATGGTTATAATATTCTTATTAGGGATTAAATTTGGGGAACAGCTAATGACGATGTTCTTTACCTCAATAAGCCTGGCTGTTGCCGCTATACCGGAAGGGCTGCCTGCAGTAATAACCCTCTGCCTTGCATTTGCTGTAAAAAGAATGGCTAGGGTGAGGGTGTTGATAAGAAAACTGCCTGCAGCTGAAACACTTGGAAGAGTCACAGTGATATGCTCCGATAAGACCGGAACTATAACAAGAGAGGAGCTGCATGTAACAAAAATCTTCTGTAACAACAAATCAGCACACATAAGCAAAAGCCTCATAGATTTTTTGAATAACAATGAAGAAGCAAGGCTTCTGCTGAAAATTGGGTGCCTGAGCAGTAATGCCCGCTTTGAGGTTACTGAAACAGAAACTGGCTTAAAAGAATATTTTGTCGGCGGTGATTACACTGAAAGAGCATTAGTAAGACTCTCAAGGGAGTTCGGATTCAACAGAGAAGTATTAACAAACGCAGAACCCCGTGTAAAGGAATTCCCATTCTCTTCTGAAAGGAAGATAATGTCCATAATAAGAAAGGCAAGGGGGCAAAGGTTGGTAAGTTACGTTAAGGGATCCCCGGAAGCGGTTATAAATAATTGCACTAAAGAGATGGCAGATTGGAAGGTTATAGATTTGACTGATGATTCAAAGAAAAAACTCATAAAAGAATATGAAAGGATGGCTTCTGAAGCATTGCGAGTATTGGCATTTGCATTCAAGTTTTTGCCAGCGTATAAAGAGGGGCGAGTAACAAGGGAGGATGCAGAGAACGGATTGATATTTGTCGGATTCCAATGCTTATTTGATGCACCGAGAGAAGAGGTCAGGGAAGCAATAGAAAAATGTGAAAATGCAGGGATAGCAGTGAAGATGATTACTGGTGATTCTATTACTACTGCTAAGGCAGTTGCAAGGCAGATTGGTTTGGATGGTGAGGCTATTGAAGGCAGGGAGATAAGAAGGATGAGTGATGAAGAGTTGAAAAGAAGAATTGGTGGAATAGCTGTATTTGCAAGGGTTGACCCTGAAGACAAGGTTCGTGTGATAAGAGTGCTGAATGATATGGGGGAGACAGTTGCCGCGACTGGTGATGGCGTGAATGATGCACCTGCATTAAAAAAGGCAGACATAGGAATAGCAATGGGCATTCGCGGGAGTGATGTAACAAGGGATGTAGCAGATATTGTCTTGATGGACGACCACTTCGCTTCGATTGTAAAAGGAGTTGAAGAAGGCAGGCATATATATGACAACATAAAGAGGTTTACATATTTTCTGTTGAGCAGCAATATTGCAGAGATAATGATGATCTTCTTTGCTATAATACTTGGCTCAAGGTTGGGATGGAAAGAGATTCTGCCTCTATTGCCATTGCAATTATTATGGGTGAACTTTGCAACAGACGGCATTATTGCCCTTGGATTGAGTGTCGAAAAGCTGGAGCGTAATATTATGAACAGGAAGCCCGAATCAGCAGATATAATCACGCCTAATGCATTTTTTGCACTGCTGTTTATATCCGCTTTATTAACGATGCCTATACTAATCCTGTTCAGCATATACCAGGCAGATGTTATAAAGGCGCAAACCGTTGCATTTACTGCACTTGTGTTTTTTGAGGGCTTTAATGCATTTAATTTCTCTTCATTCACAACGCCATTGCACAAAAGAAAAAAGAATTTTGTACTTATAGGTGCGGTTTTGTTGACATTCCTCTTTCAATTGCTATTGATTTATGTGGCACCTTTCCAAAAGATATTCCATACAGTCAGTATACCTTCATCAGAACTCTTCTTAATCCTTGCCCTTTCGTCATCTATATTTGTTGGGGGTGAGCTTTTCAAAACATTAAAAGACATCTTCAGAGTCAAATAAAATGCTGCTGCTTGAACTGGTTTATTTTTTAATTGCATGCATTGTTCTCGTCATTAGTGGAGCTGGGTTGGTAAAGACACTAACAAAGATTGCCCAATTTCTTAGGCTTAGCGAATTTGTTGCTGCCTTCATTATAATGGCTGCAGCAACTTCATTGCCAGAACTTTTTGTGGGTATTACATCTGCACTTGCAAAAAAGCCTGCATTAAGCCTGGGAAATATAATTGGCGCCAATATCCTTGACTTAACACTTGTGCTTGGGATTATTGTAATAGCAGCAAGAGGGATTAGAGTAAGGGAGAAAAACCTTAAAAAGGATGCCAGATGGATTGCGGACCTTTTCAAGCACGACCTTGTTGCCGCAAGCTTCATGCCGCCGCTTCGCATTCGCTGGTTGCGTGATCTTATGCGATACTTCTCTAAGCTTACGGGC
>CAYSVT010000023.1:3610-6163 GCA_964434685.1 Candidatus Woesearchaeota archaeon | reverse complement strand
GGCTTGGGACGGCGAACTTTCAAGGATTGACGGCATAATTTTGATTTTGGTCTTTTTTATCTACTCCTACCACATATTAAAGATGAAAAGAGAATCCAGAAAGATAGTGAAGGGTCATGTGGGCAGATATGAAATTGTTTTTGCAATACTTCTGTTTGTAACCTGCCTTGTTTTGTTATTTGTCAGTGCAAATTTTGTTGTTAAATATGCTTCTGCCCTTGCAATTCAGCTTTCACTCCCGCCCATTATGATTGGATTATTCCTTGTTTCAATAGGCACAACACTTCCTGAGCTGACTTTTGGTGTCAAAGCATCGTTAATGAGGCATGGAGAGATGGCTTTAGGCGACCAGATAGGAACAATAGTCTTTAATTCAACATTTATCCTTGGTCTTACAGCAGTCATATATCCAATTTCTGCTGCTTTTGCACCATTCATGATTGCCAGCTTATTTCTACTGGTTGCTTCCTTTTTGGTTATAACCTTTATTGAGTCTGGAAGCATGCTTGGTGTGAAGGAAGGGATTTCACTGATATTAATCTACCTCTTTTTTGTCATGGTAGAATTTTACATGAATTCCATATAAATTAGTGTCTTACAGAACATTTTTTATAAAATATATTTTTGGGAGATATAATGCTTAAATAGGAAGGGATTCATGGGAGAAGCATGTCTTTGGAAAATCTTCTTGAGCCAATTCTAAGCGATAATTCAAAAAGGGTGTTAGAAAGGAGATATCTCAGAAAGGATGAGAAGGGGGGGGTAGTTGAAACACCTAAAGAGATGTTTTACAGGGTTGCCGAGGCAATAAGCCTGGCAGACCTTATTTACAGAACTGACAAAAAGGAGGTGTATAATGGCGTTGAGTATGAGGAAAAGGATGGTGCTATCCTAATTCTTCAAAACCAAAAGAACAGCGACAGAAACTTCTCAAGATACCAGTCTAACCTAAAAAATTTAAAGGAGAAGAATGCAGAGCTTTTAGGCAGGACCTTCTCTGAATTTTATGATATGATGGCAAAACTTGAATTCCTGCCCAACTCCCCAACATTAATGAATGCTGGGAGAGAGCTAGGCCAGCTTAGTGCATGTTTCACACTGCCAGTATATGACTCAATGGATTCCATATTCGAATCTTTGAAAGAAACTGCAATAATCCATAAGTCTGGCGGCGGGACAGGATTCTCATTTTCAAATTTGAGGCCCAAGAATTCTGTAGTCAAATCCACTGGCGGGATTGCCTCTGGCCCCATTTCATTTATGAGGGTTTATGATGCAGCAACAGAGGCGGTAAAGCAGGGCGGCACTAGGAGGGGCGCAAATATGGGCATTCTGCGTGTGGACCATCCGGACATTCTGGATTTTATCACATGCAAAGAAAGTGAAAGGCAGATAAGCAATTTTAATATATCTGTTGCAATTACTGATGAATTTATGAATAAGTTGGAAAGGGGGGAAGATTATAATCTAATTGACCCTCATACAAACAAGATATTGAGGAAGATCAATGCAAAAGAGGTATTTGACTTAATTGTGAAACAGGCGCACAAGAATGGGGAGCCTGGAGTGATTTTCATTGACCGCATTAATCAATACAACCCTACCCCCAAGGTTGGCATTATTGAAAGCACCAACCCTTGTGGTGAGCAGCCCTTGCTGCCTTATGAATCATGTAATCTCGGTTCAATAAACCTTGGAAAATTTGTCAGGAATGGAGAGGTGGACTATGAAAAACTTGAAGGCATTGTATCCAAGGCAGTGCATTTTCTTGATAATGTTATTGATATGAATAAGTATCCCACACCAAATATAGAGCACATGACTCGGACAAACAGAAAAATCGGTTTAGGGGTAATGGGTTTTGCAGATATGCTTATTGAGATAGGCGTTCCATACAACTCAGACAGGGCTATAAAGACTGCTGAAGAGGTTATGAAATTTATTTCTGATAAATCTAGGGATGCATCTGAAGGGCTTGCTGAAAAAAGGGGGACATTCCCAAATTTTGAAAAGAGCATTTATGCAGGCAAGAAGAGATTAAGGAATGCTACTACTACAACAATAGCACCAACTGGCACAATAGGAATTATTGCTGATGCATCTGGCGGGGGTATAGAACCCTTATTTGCAATAGTATATAAGAGGGATGTAGAAAAAAGCCTTGGTGAAAGCCTGTTTAAGGTTGATTCTATGTTTGAGAAAATAGCAAAAGAGAATGGATTTTATTCAAAAGAGCTTATTGAAGAGATATTCAATAAGGGAACATTGCAAGGAAATCCAAAGGTTCCAAAAGAGTACCACGAGTTATTCGTTACTGCACACGATATTGAAGTAGAATATCATATAAGAATGCAGGCTGCATTCCAAAAACACACTGATAATGCTGTAAGCAAGACTATTAATCTGCCCCACAGCGCAACAATAGACGATGTAAAAAATGCATATCTGCTTGCTTACAAGCTTGGTTGCAAGGGGGTCACTATCTATAGAGACAAGAGCAGAGCGGAGCAGGTGCTAGTTACTGGCAGCAGGAGATTGGAGGACAAAATTACA
>CAYSVT010000023.1:0-3600 GCA_964434685.1 Candidatus Woesearchaeota archaeon | reverse complement strand
AGACCAAGGCCAGAAACAATAAAAGGCACAACAACAAAGGTTGCAACTGGATGCGGAAATCTTTATGTCACACTGAACGATGATGAAGAGGGAAGGCCATTTGAGCTATTCACACAAATGGGCAAGGCAGGTGGCTGTTCTGCATCGCAGCTAGAGGCAGTTGGCAGACTGGTGTCACTTGCATTCCGTTCAGGTATTGAATACAAAGTAATTGTGGAGCAATTGCGCAACATTCGTTGTCCCTCTCCTTCATGGAACAAGGGTGGAAAGGTTTATTCCTGCTCAGATGCAATTGCCAAGACTATTGAGAAGGTTTATATTACTGATACAAACAAACAGGATCCCAATGAAAATGAAAAGCCCGCAATGAAGCACTCACATGATGATGATATTCATGAAAATCCTGGACATAGAAATGTTGTTGGCGTGTGTCCTGACTGCGGGCATTCACTTAGCCACGAAGAAGGATGCATCAAGTGCGGCAGTTGCGGATATACTAAATGTTAATCTGGAATAGAGTATATAATATCATAAAAATATTTAAAAACTTATGATTGCAAAATTTTCAGTAAAAGGGGATGAGTATGGTTGAGTTCTCTATAAAAAAGGTCCGCAAGAGGGACGGAAGACTAGTTGATTTTAACAGAGAGAAGGTTACTGAAGCAATCTGGAGGGCTGCACAGGCTGTCGGCGGCAAAGACAGGGGCATTGCAGAGAAACTTTCGAATGAAGTATTACAATACATTGAAAAGCAGTTTAAGGACAAGGTTCCAGATGTTGAGGCTGTACAAGATTTGGTAGAAAAGGTTTTGATAGAGAACGGGCATGCAAAGACTGCAAAGGCATATATTCTATACAGAGAAAAGCGCAAGGAATTGCGGGATGCAAGAAAATTATTGATGGATTCACAAGAGATTGTGAGGGATTACATACAGAAAGAGGATTGGCGTGTGTATGAGAATGCAAACGCGGCATACTCTCTTTCAGGATTACTATGGCATGCTGCTGGCACTGTAATGGCTTATTATGGCTTGAATTATGTCTACCCTAAGGAAATCGCTGATGCGCATATCAATGGTGATCTGCATTTGCATAATCTTTCTATGAGCCTGACAGGATACTGCGCAGGATGGAGTCTGCGGCAACTTTTGCATGAGGGATTTAATGGCGTTCCAAATAAGATTGAGAGCAAGCCTCCTAAACATCTCAGAACTGCTGTAGGCCAAATGATTAATTTTATCGGCACTCTGCAAAACGAATGGGCTGGAGCACAGGCATTTTCATCATTTGACACATACCTTGCGCCATTTGTAAGGGCAGATAAACTTTCTTATAAGGAAGTGAAGCAGGCAATTCAGGAATTTGTGTTCAACGTAAATGTTGCATCAAGATGGGGCGGGCAATCACCCTTCACAAATATAACACTTGACTTAGTGCCGCCAGAAGACTTGGCAAAGCAGTCAGTAACAATCGGCGGCACATTGCAGAATTCTACATATTCTGATTACCAAGATGAGATGGACATGATTAATAAGGCATTTATCGAGTGCATGACTGAAGGGGATGCCAAAGGCAGGGTGTTCACATTCCCCATCCCAACATATAACATCACAAAAGACTTTGATTGGAATTCTGAGATTGCTGACTTACTATTCGAGATGACTGCAAAATATGGCCTGCCATACTTCCAGAATTTTATTGGCTCTGACTTAAAGCCGAGTGATGTCAGATCAATGTGCTGTCATCTGCGATTAGACCTATCAGAATTAAGAAGGAATGCCACTGGTGGTTTATTTGGTTCTGGGGAATCTACCGGCAGCATAGGTGTTGTAACAATAAATATGCCCCGTATTGGATATCTAAGCAAGACTGAAGAACAGTTCTTTGAAACTCTTGACAGATACATGTACTTGGCAATGCGCTCCCTTGAAATAAAGAAGAAGGTAGTGCAAAGAAATATTGACAGATGGTTATTGCCTTACACAAAGCGATACCTTGGCTCATTAGTAAATCATTTCTCCACTATAGGCATTGTAGGAATGAATGAGGCATGTTTAAATTTTTTAGGCAGGGATATCTCAACAAAAGAGGGTCAAAAGTTCTCTATCAAAGTGCTGGAATTTATGAGGGAAAGGCTTACTGAGTACCAAAAGGAAACGGGAAGCATATATAATCTGGAAGCAACACCTGCAGAGGGCACTTCTTACAGATTAGCAAAAAGGGATAAACAACTCTATCCACACATTAAAACCCAAGGAGAAAAAGAGCCTTATTATACAAGTTCAACGACACTTCCTGTTAACTATACTGATGATTTATTCTTTGCATTGAAGCATCAGGAGCCTTTGCAGACATTATACACAGGAGGATGTATAGAAAAAGGAAATAAAGTTTTAACCGACAAAGGTCTATTAGATATTGAATATATAACAGAAAACTTTGAAAAACTTAGACCAATTAAAGCGTTGAGTTATAATCTAGAAAAGGGGGTTAGCGAGTGGGACGAAATTATAGATGCTGTAATTATCGATGTTGAAAAAAAGAATAAAATAAAGATAGTGGGGGAGAGAAATTTAGACATTACAACAACTGACTGGCATCCATTTTTTGTTTTGGAAAAAATTAAGATAAATCCAACTTGTCCGATTTGTAGAAAAAAAGTTAAAAATGCAAAAGCTTTTGCTGCACATCTAAAACATAACAAGGAATGTAGGGAAAAATATAATCTCTTTCCTAAATATAAGATAGTAGAAAAAGAGGCAGACAAGATAAAAAAAGGGGATTATATTTTACAAAATTCTAATAATTTGTATCCAGAGAAAAAAACTGAATTGAACGAGGATTTAATGTGGCTAATTGGATTTTTTATTGGTGATGGCAGCATATCAGAATTTATTGACAATAGAGGGGGGAATAATCTTAAAAAATATAAAGTTCGCTTTTATGACGAGCATGAACAATCTTTAGAAAAAGTAAGAAAGATACTTTCAAAATATTTCAACATTAAGGCAAAAATTATACAAAATGATAAAAGAACTAAAAAATTAAGAGAGATTTCTACATCTAATCAGAGTCTATGGGAATTTTTCTTTAAATATGGTTTCAAAGCAGGAAAAAAAGTTTATAACGTAACTATACCGCAAGAGGTAAAAAAGAATTTAGATAAGAAAAATGTATTCTCTCTCTTATCTGGTTTGATGGATAGTGATGGTTATGTTAGTAAAAGAGATGGCGATGTGGAATATTATACTGTTTCTCCCAAACTTGCTGTTGATATAATAGAGATTTGTAGCACAGCCGGGATTATGGTGAGCAAGAAAGAAAAACCAGTAAAGAGAAAAAATGAAGTGACCATATACAGATTAAGAATTCCTGCATACCAAATGACAAAAATAAGGGATAAATTAAGCGTTAGTATTAATTTACCAAGAATTAAAAATAATTTATCAAACAGAGAAAAACGTTATTTTCCAATAACTAGAGTCAAAGAAATTTCCAAGGTAGATGTTAAGGATAATTTATTTTATGACCTAACGACGAGAAAAAACCATAATTACTTAGCTGGCAGGAACTCTTTAGTATTTATCCACAATACAGTGC
>CAYSVT010000022.1:0-10482 GCA_964434685.1 Candidatus Woesearchaeota archaeon | reverse complement strand
TTGATAGAGGCGTTTGGTGTCAGGCATATTCAGGGTGATGATAATGCAGATGATGTCGAATTATCAAAAAAGAACATAAACAGGATTTATGACATATTCCTTGATAATAATGGTTATGTGGTATTAGAAAGGAGATTGCAGGCATTGCTGAAAGAATTGCCGCAGGAAAATATGAGCCCCTCGCAATTTTTGAGTATTATTGGTTCAAAAATAAAGGATGAGGGAAGCATTATCAGGGCAGCTTATAAAAATAATGTCAAGATATTCTGCCCCAGCATAACTGACAGCATTTTAGGATTCCAGCTCTGGATGTATGGCCAGGACCACAAGCTGCAGGTGAATCCTCAGATAGATATAAAGGAATTTCTTGATTTGGTGTGGCAAAACAAAAAATTCGGCATGCTTATTCTTGGTGGCGGCGTTCCAAAGAATTTTGTGAATATCATGATGCAGGTGTCAGGGAAGAGCTTGGATTATGCTATACAAGTGACAATGGACAGGCCAGAGCATGGCGGCAGTTCAGGCGCGCCCTTGCGTGAGGCAAAATCATGGAAAAAGGTTTCTCCAAAGGCATTGACAGTGGATGTTTGCTGTGACGCCACAGTTGCATTCCCCCTGATTATTGCGAGCTTGATTTAAATTTTTGACATTACTTTTTAAGGTACTCCTCAAACTTGCCCCAAAATGGGTCCACTCTTGGGTGTTCTAGCTTGTATCTCTTATTCCCTTCAAAAATATAAATCCCTTCCTTTTCATGGGTAACCTCTCCGACAACGCTTGCAGCTATCCCCTCTTTTTTCAGGGCATTAACAACATCTTGTGCCCTATCCCTATTTGCTGTTGCCAGCAGTGTTCCTTCGCTGATTGCATTGTATGGATTAATATCAAAGCATTCGCAAGTCTTTTTCACCTCATCCTGCAGCACTATCCTATCCACATAGATATTCATTCCAACCCTGCTATGAACTGCCATTTCATAAAGCCCGCCAAAAACACCGCACTCAGTGGCATCATGCATTGCAGTAACGCCTCCAACAGATGCTGCAATCAAGGCATCCTTGACAGTAGACATCTGATAATAAACATTCTGCGCCCTTTTTACAAATTCACTTCCATATCTCTCCTCAAGGAATCTTGGAAAATAAGCAGACATTAGTCCAGTGGTTTCAATTGCAGGGCCCTTCGACACTATAATGGCATCTCCTGCATGCGCATTTGGTATTATCAGCCTCTCTTTCTTATCAATGCCAAACATTGTTGCTCCGCCAACCATTGGATAGTTGCAGCCGGCGTATCTTGCAGTATGTCCTGTTACTACTGTTATTCCTAATTTTTTACATTCACTGTCTACAGCATCCCACATTCTTGTAAGCTCATCTTCTGTCATTTCAGGGGGAAGGTTAAGGTCTATTGACAAATATTCTGGGCTTATGCCGCTGACAGCGACATCAGAGGCAATGATGTGAACAGCAAACCAGGTGGCCTTTTCCATCCCAAGCTCTTTGGCAATATAGAATGGGTCTGTTGATAAAACCATTACATCATCACCTAAATCAATGACTCCAAAATCAACACCATGCTGTGGCTTGACTATAACAGATGAACAACCCTTGCCTAGTTTAGGATAAATAACCTTATTAAAAAATTCAGGGTGTATCTTTCCAAGTTTTGGTAATTCATCCATTTTCTTCTGCATAAAAAATTATTCTATATATAATATTCTATGTATAATAAAGAAGTATATAAAATCTTTTCTGAAAAGGTTTAAATATTTGCTTAGTATACTTTCTATATGAAAATTCTGATTCTTATTAACAAAAGTTTTAAAAACATTTTATTTTAAAAGAGAGGATGGAAACAGAGACAAAAAAAGAGGATGCATTAACGAAGGGGAATGACTCCCTGCCTAAGTTAGAATTACAGGAAGAAATCCCAAAACAACAGAATGATATAAAGGAGAGGTCGGAGGATGACATAAAAATTATCAAGGCTGTCCAAATAAGCCAGAAGGATGATATCCTTCAGATTCTTAAGATTATTGCGCCGGGTACTGCCCTGCGCTCTGCGATCACAGACATAGTCAAGGCAGAAAAGGGCGCATTGATAGTTCAATTTGTTCCCAGCATTGAAAAGATAATTGAGGGCGGTTTTAGGGTGAATTGCATGTTCACTCCCCAAAGGCTGGTGGAATTAAGCAAGATGGATGGGGCGATAATTATGTCAGAGGATATGAAAAGAATCCTTTATGCTAACACCTTGCTTGCACCAAGCATAGAAATTACAACAAGAGAGACAGGCACAAGGCACAAGGCGGCAGAAAGAACAGCAAAACAGTTCAAGACACTTGCAATTGCAGTATCTGAAAGGCGCAAGACAGTTACAGTGTATTATAATGATGTGAAGTATGTAATGAGGAATACTGATGAGATATTAAGAAGGGCAATAGATTCATTGCAACTTCTTGAAAAGCAATGCGAAATCTTTAACGACCTTCTGTTGAATCTTAATGTTTTGGAATTCACAAATCTCACCAATCTCAATGATGTGTGCCTAGTAATCCAAAGAGCAGAGACTATAATCAAGATATCATCTATAATAAAGAGGTATATCACAGAGCTGGGTGTTGAGGGAAGCCTGATAAAGATGCGTTTGCGTGAGCTTGTGAAGGATGTAGAAAAGGAAGAACTTCTTGTTATAAATGATTACACCAGACTAAAGGTAAAAAGAACAAAGAACCTTCTTTCTATACTCTCCTTTGAAGAGCTACTGGAACCGCAGAATGTTGTTCTTGCGCTGGGCTTTACGCATGAAAATTCAGTTATGCCAAAGGGTTACAGGATATTAAACAAAGCAAATTTAGGTGGCGGGGAGATAAGCAGGATTATCAAGGAGTTTAATAGCCTTAATTTCTTGCTGGAATCACCTACAGAAGCATTGATAACTATCTTGAAGAGCGAGAAAAAGGCAAGAAAATTGCAGAAAGACCTTATTTCGATGAAAGAGCAGGTGATGTTAGGCAAAAAGATTTAAAGGTTTTAATCCGGTATCTTTAGATGTTAGACAAGAAAGGAATATCACAAGCTCGTGAACTGCTTGAGGCGGCACAAAACCCAGTGTTTTTTTTTGACAATGATCCTGATGGGCTGGCAAGCTTTTTGCTGTTAAGAAGATGCATTAATCGAGGCAAGGGCGTAGTGATAAAATCCTTTCCAGATTTGAATGCGAGCTATACGAGAAAGGTTCATGAGTTTAAACCAGATTATGTTTTTATACTTGACAAGCCTATGGTGGACAGTTCTTTCATCAAAGAGACTTTACAGCTTGGAGTAAGAATAGTTTGGATTGACCACCACTTGCCACAACCTGCTGAAGGCATATCATATTTTAATCCGCTATTATCAGAAAATCCCAGTAATGAACCAGTGTCTTACTGGTGCCACAAGATAGCCAATAGAAAGGAGGATAATTGGATTGCTTTGCTGGGTTGTATAAGCGACTGGTTTTTGCCAGATTTCTTTGATGATGTACACAAAGAATATCCTGAGTTAGTGCCTCAAGTGAAGACTGCAGCAGAGGCATTGTATGAGACAAAATTAGGCAAGCTGGCAAAGGTCTTGAGTTTTGCTATGAAGGACAGAACCACAAATGTTGTGAGAATGCTTAAATTGCTTGTGCAGGTGAAATCTCCCTATGATTTACTGGAAGAGAACAGCACTACAAATAGCATTTATTACAGGTTTAATCAGGTAGACAGAAAGTATAGGGAATTGCTGCAGAAGGCAAAATCCTTCTCTAGACATAAAATCCTTTTCTTCCAGTATGGTGGGGAGTTAAGCATATCCGGGGAATTAGCAAATGAGTTGTTTTATAATTACCCTAACAAAGTGGTTATTGTGGCCTATCTCAAGGGTGCAGAAGCAAAACTATCAATCCGGGCAAATATAGACATAAGGAGCATAGTTGCAAATGCAATGGAAGGCATAGAAGGAAGGAGTGGGGGCCATGAAAGGGCGTGTGCTGCTACAATGCAGATTACTGATTTGCCAAAATTCCGCGAGAATCTTGAAAAATACTTAAAATGAAGAGGTTGATGATATCAATCTTAATTGAGGGATACATAAAATGAAGAGGTTGATGCTGATAGTCTTGATAGTTCTCCTGAATGTGAGTATAGCTTATGCAGAGAATAACCCCTTTGATTACGACAAACTGTTAGTAAATGTAAGATTCAGCAATCAGGTGACTATGACTGACTCCACAAACTTCATTGCAAATTCAAGTATCTTGCCAAGAGACTATGCCAATCAAAGGGTAGTCTACTTAGTCTTTATTGGCAATGAATCAACTGTGAAGATAAGCGAGAATGATGCCCTTTTTGAATGGAATAGTGTTAATAAGGTTAATTTCGGGTGGGATGCCATGGTTGAGACTTCTCTTTACACACCAAGAATTTATCATACAGACTTCCCATGGACTACTAATAAATTTGTAGAGTACAAATTACCTTCAGAGGTAGTTGACATAAATCAGGGCATTATAAACAAGGCGAATGAGCTGGTGGCAGGCAAGAGAGACCTTTTTGAGGCATTAACTGCGGTTGCAGAGTATGTATATAGCAATATGACATATGACGAGGGCATCGGGCAAAAAATAGAGAAGGCATCTAATATATTCAAAGACAAGAGGGGCGTATGTGTTGAATATTCTACACTATTTATAGCGTTAGTAAGGGCATTAGGGCTTCCTGCAAGATATGTTTCAGGAATAGCATACTCTAACATCAAGAATAGTTTTGGCAATCATGCATGGGTTGAGGTTTACATGCCCGAGGGATGGATTCCATTTGACCCAACGTATGGCCAGTATGGATGGCTTGATGCCACTCATATTGCACTGAGCAAGAGGGCGGATGCCCATACAACAGTGCTTTATGCATATAAGATGGGTGTTGATGTGACTCCCTCTGAATTGGTTATCAATACAAGTATCAAAGAATTTATTAATAAGATTAATGGAAGGCCAGACATTCTGGAATTTTCCATCTCTCCAATAAAACCAGAGGTTGGGCTGGGCTCGTATGTTCCAATAAGATTCGAAATAAAGAATCTGGCAGATTATTACTTGCCGGTGGAGGTTTATCTGACTGAATCACCAAGAATTATGGGAAAAAACATGAATCACTTGGTTATTGAGCCTAATAGCAAAGGCGAGTCCTTCTTAATTGTCAAGCTTCCAGATGTAGAGGCAGGTTATAGGTATACTATACCATTAAAAGCAAGGACGCAATTTAAGGATGTTGCAGAAACAAGCGTGGATTTCTCGCAGAATTATGAGACGATAAGCCTGGAAAAGGCACAGAATATCATAAGCGCTCTTCTGGCTAGAGAGGGGCAATATGGTTATGGTCTTATTTTAAATTGCTCTCCAGCCAAGTCAGGTTATTATAAGGGGGAACAGATTAGTGTAAGGTGTGAGGTTACAAGCAATTCAAATTCGCTGCTCTTGGGTTTAAACTTATGCATAAAGAGTCAATGTGCTAAATTTGACCTGCCAATCAATTCAAGGGTGGAAAAAGAGTTCAATTTTCCGAGCAATGAAACAGACTATATAGCAACTGTTTCAAATGATAAGGTGTCCGAGAGCCAGTTCTTTATTGCAACTATTATCCCTAAACCATCACCAGAAGTGGTTGATTTGAATCCTAAGACTATAAATTTTACAAATTCTACCTTAGAAGTCTCCTTAAGAACTGAATCCTTCTGCACCAATCTCTCTTTGCGGCTGAATAATTATATCTTCACCAGCATAGGCGAGATGGTGGGCAATGAAACATTCGAGGTGAATATTGAGGGAAAGGATGTATTAAATGGGGTTATCAAGGCAAGGATAACATGTTACGACCTGAATGGCGAGCCTTATTCTGACGACAAGGAATTCAGGGTAGAGGTTATGGACGTGCCATGGTTCGCAAGAATTTTTCAGTTTTTTTTGAAATTATTCAGTTAAAATACAAATAGAATTTATAAATATAAAATGTGTTGAATCAGTAGCTTTTTGCAATGTAAACAACCTCATTTGCTTCTTTACTGCAGATTAAGCATTTGCCCTCAGGCTTTTCTTTTTTGTCATCTCTTACACCCCTAACACTTGCTGCAAGTTCTTTTTCAATGTATTCAGCGCACTTCGCTCCGTCATTCTTTATTGAACAGAAATTAACTCTTGCAATGCCTTTGTTTTCAAGGATTCCTTTTAATTCATCCTTAGTCTTTGCCTTCTCCACTTTGCCTTTGAACCATTTATCAGCCTTTTCTCTCAATCTCACATCAATCTGTTCGCCAAGCTCTGAAGTTTTCTTTCCCACTAAATTTTCCTTTGCTTTAATCCTTGTTCCATTATCTCTTGAGAATATTGTAACCTCCTTACTTTTCATCTCCTTCTCTCCTGCCTCTATTCTTAAAGGCACACCCTTCATTTCCCAATAATAGAACTTCTCCCCGGGTTTTTTCTCTGAAGCGTCTATTTGGGTCCTGACCTCTTTTAATGTCCCTTTTATCTTTTCGCAGTAATCAATAACCTTCTTCTTGTTTTCTATATTGAATATAGGCACAATTATCACTTGGATTGGGGAGACAATAAATGGAAGTACTAGCCCTTTGTTGTCTCCATGTACTGCTATAAGTGAGGCAAGAATCCTGCTGATACATGGCCCATAACAGGTTTGCCATACATACTCATCCTTCCCATCTTCATTCTTGAATTTTATATCAAACGATTTTGAGAATCCCTGCCCTAGTAAATGTGTGGATGGCTGCTGGATTGCCTTTCCATCAGGCATCAGGGAGTCAGAGCCAATTGTGTAAACAGCACCAGCAAACTTGTCCCATTCAGGCCTCTTTAATGGCAAAAAGGGAATTCCTAATTTTTGGTGCATCACTATTTCAGTTGTTTCAATGTCTTCTTGCACCTGTTTTTCGGCTTCTTTAAGCGTGGCAAAGCAGTCATGTGCTTCAATCCAATAGAACTCCCTTGTTCTTATTAATGGCCTTGTAGCCTTTGTCTCATTTCTCCATACATTTGCACGCTGGTAAAGCTTGAGAGGCAGATCCTTGTAGGAGCGAATCCATAGACTATAAAGCTGATAGAAGGCGGTTTCAGATGTTGGCCTTAATGCAAGTTTTCCCTCTCTGGCATTGCTAATCCAGAATACATCTGGCTCAAAGCCCTTGACATGCTCACTCTCTTTCTTGAAATTCTCTTCTGGAATCACAGCAGGAAAAATACAGGGCAGATGCCCTCTTGCTTTAAGTTCTGTCTCAAAAAAATCATACATCATCTCAATAATTATTGTAGACCATGGCATAAACACCTCAAATCCCTTGACATTATACCTTATATCCACTAATTCTGCCTTCTGCAGGATTTCAGAGAACCATCCAGAGAAATTGCCTTCCTTATCAATGCTGAATGTTACCTTCTTATCTTCCATTCTTATATCAGTTTATTTGCTTATTTAAAATTATTTATTAAAGTGGGCCTAGTCGGATTCGAACCGACACGACGGGGTTTCTTAGAGCTCTTAAATTTCTCTTTTAGAGGTTTCTCTTTAGAGAAAGCTCTCCGAAGCCCCGGGGGCTATCCATTACCTCATAGGCCCATTACAAAATAAATTGAATAAGCTTTATAAATTTGGCTTTGTTCCTTGAATTATGAAAATGGGTGTAGGCATACTTCTTAGGTCAATCGCACTCCTTGTAGGAACAATAATTGGGGCAGGTGTTCTTGCAATTCCTTATATGGTAATGAAGGCGGGCTTCCTGACAGGTGCGTTAATCCTAGTAGTATTAAGCGTGGCATCTGTCCTGATATATTTGTATATTGGAGAAATAGTTCTAAGAACAAAGAAGAAGCATCAGCTGACAGGATATGCTGAGAAATATCTTGGCAAAATTGGTAAGAATCTCATGGCATTTACGATGATATTCGGCATTTATGGCGCCTTGATAGCATATATTATAGGTGTTGGCGAGAGCTTAGTCAGATTATTCAATTTGCAGGATTCTATTGTTCTTTTTAATTTTACATTGCAGACAGATGCATTATTTAGTATTTTGTTCTTTATTTTAGCAGCGCATATAATATATTTAGGCATAAATGCAGTCGGAGAATATGAGCTATTAATAGGGATTTTTGTTGTGGGGATTATACTGCTGCTTTCAATTATGGCCTTATTCAAGATTAATGCAGGGAATCTTATGCAATTTGATATCTCAAAAATATTCGTGCCTTATGGCATAATATTATTTGCTCTTGCAGGGGCTGTTGCAGTTCCAGAGATGAGGGAGGTGATAGGCAAGGAAACAAAAATATTCAAGAAGGCGATTCTGATAGGGGTGCTTATCCCGGTTATATTATACTTCCTTTTTGCATTAAGTGTTGTTGGTGCCTGTGGCAAGCAGACGACAGAAATTGCAACATTCTGTCTTGGCGATAGATTGGGCTCATTTATATTCTTTTTTGGGAATATATTTGCGATATTAGCAATGAGTACTAGTTTCTTGACGCTTGGTTTAGGATTGAAAGAGATGTATTCCTTTGATTATCACGTAACTGAGAGAAAATCATGGGCGCTTGCATGCATTCTGCCTTTGCTCCTATTCTTCTTGATTAACCTTTTCATAAGGCAGGAAAGATTTTCAAAGGTAATTGGATTGGCAGGTGGCTTAGCAATGACGCTTGAAGGGATTTTGATTGTTCTTATGCATCATCATGCAAAAAAACTTGGTGAAAGAAAACCAGAATATTCCCTTAAGGATAATAAAATTATCTTAGTTGCACTGATAGTTGTATTTCTTCTGGGGATGATTTATACGATTTTTAATTTTTTTGGTTTTCTATAGAAGATTTATAAATTTGGGAGAGAATATATCATTATGACTAAGGGCAAATTAGAAAACAAGATTGAACATAAAATCAATAAAAAATTTTACAATACTTGCCAACCAAATCTTGATTTTTATAACCCAAACCGCGATTTCTCCTCAATTCCCTAAGAAATCAGCTTCTGCAGGATTTCCCTCACAAGATTGTTGTCTGCCCTGCCTTTTGTTGCAGCCATTACATGCCCAATTAAGAAGTCTAATGCCTTTTTCTCTCCTGCCTTGAAATCCTGAACTGCCTTTTGATTTTTATTTAAAACTCCCAGACAGATTTTTTCTATTTCGTCCTTGTCGGTGATCCTTTCCAATTGCTTGAGACTCTCTTTTGGCGGGAAGGATTTTGGCACAAATTTGTTTAAAAGATTTTTTGCAGCAGTTTCTGTTAATTTCTTTTCTTCAATCAATTTTAGAAGCTCTGCAAAATGCTCTGCCTTTATTTTAACCTCATGCAGCCTCTTTTTGTTCCATTTTAATACACGCAAAAGTTCAATTGCCACCCAGTAGGATGCAAGCTTCTTGTCAATGCCGAACTTTAAAACAGCTTCATAAAACTCTGCTATCTCTTTGTTTTTGCTTAGCACCTCTGCAACATCCTTCTCAATGCTGTGCTGCTTCACAAATCTTTCTATCTTCTTTTGCGGCGCTTCTGGCAATTCCTTCTCAAGCTTTTCAACAAGCTCCTTTTCAACATGAACTGATGGCAAGTCCGGATCTGGAATGAATCTGTAATCTGCCTGCTCCTCCTTTTCCCTCATGCTTACAGTTATTCTTCTCCTTTCATCAAACATCCTCGTTTCTCTTTTTATGGCATTCCCCCTGCTTTTTTCAGCCTCCTGCCTTGCTGTTTCATAGTCTATTGCTCTTACAATGCTTGTCAGGCTGTTTACATTCTTTATCTCTACCCTCTCTCCAGTGGTGGAAACATTGACATCAGCCTTTATTCCTGCATCTTCTTCAAGCGCCTTGATATATGCAAGTGTTGTGATAAGCCTTCTCAGCCATACCCTCACCTCTTTTGAGGATTTGAAATCAGGCTCTGTAACTATCTCAACAAGTGGCAAGCCGCTTCTGTTGTAATCAATGTTGCCTGTCTCAGGGTCCCATTTTGCCGGGTCTTCCTCAAGATGCACCTCTCTTATCTTGATGCCATGGAATTCTCCTTCGTAGCCTACTGGGATTGAATGTGCGCCAGAGATTGTGTCTTGGTATCCCTTAGGCAAGTCAGGCCAGTCATAATGCTTTCTTTGCCATATCACTTCCTGAGAAATCTTGCAGCCAAGCATTAATGCAATCTCAATAATCTTTTTGTATGCCTCCTTGTTTGGCAACATGGGCTTGCTTCCAGGATATCCACAACAAATCGGGCAAATGTTAGTATTAGGTTTAGTATTCCCTTTTTTGTAATCAGTAGGACATCTACAAAAAAGTTTTTCCTTTGTTACAAGGTATCCGTGGATTTCAAGTCCAATCTTTACTTTTCTTTCATCTGACTGCATGATTCTTTCTTTTTTATCCATTATTTAATTGCATGATTCTTTCTTTTTTA
>CAYSVT010000021.1:0-10509 GCA_964434685.1 Candidatus Woesearchaeota archaeon | reverse complement strand
GTCTGTTGCGGGTCATAAACAGGCAATAGTTTTTTGTTAATATAACCCAAAGAAAGAATCTGCTCTTTAGGTATCTCCTTCTCAGCAATAAGCTTTCTTGCCATTATATTGCTTAATTCCGGTGGGAAAACATCTTCTTTGAGCATGAAGTAGCCATTGTTTCTATAAAAGTCACATATCCTTTGCTGTAACCTTTCAGATGGGTAATTCTTAAGATTCTCTGTTTTGCATAGAGTATTAACACCTAATCCTATCATTTCAGCAGCTTTTTCAAGAGTTAAACCCATGTTTTCTCTTGCTTTTACTAACTCAGCATTCTTTACTCTTGCTTCTATCCTAACCCTGAAATTCTCCTGTGTTTTGTATTCTGCAACTTCCATTTTTAACCTGAAAACCAGAGTCAAAATATATTTATAAATCTTCCTATTTGTAACTACTAACAAGTGATATATAAACCTTAAATCATATTAATCCAATCTGATATTATGTCATGGATTCTTTTTGTGAGAAAAATTCATTTATCTTGCCTTCTAAAGTCTTTGGGTCCAAATCAAATAAGTCAGTTCTCCACTGCCCTTGCCAAACCCCATATATTCTAAATTCCACATTTTCCTGCAGATATTTAATTATATTTTCTGTCAGCTCTTTCTTATCCCTGTCTGAACCGCCATAACACTCTGACTGCAACTTTCCATCTATTACTTTTATCAATGCATACCAGCATGTCCTTGACTTTACAGGAAAGGCTTCTGTTTCTCCCTTTCTTATATGTCCGCTTCCCATTTTGTCTCCTAAAATCCCCAGAAATCGCCGAGGCACGAATCACCTCTTATTTATTCATTAAGGTATCATTTATAAGTCTTATTATCTTGTCTTCCTAAAATGCCATGGAAAAAAGGAAAACTTCCTTGCTTCCCCAGCTGTCTAGAAAGCTTTATAAAACCTTTATTGATTCTATAGTCATATACGCCCCAGGCTTGCACTGCAAACCTGGGCTTTTTTAAATGACAAGAGTTTCTATATTCATTGATGGTAATAATTTTTATTATGGCTTGAAGAAAATCTATGGCAATTCTAAGAACCTAGCAAACTTTAACTTTGAAAAATTTTGTGGCTTTTTAGCTAACAAAAGAGACATCTGTAGCATATTTTACTATAATGCGCCCCTAGACATTACAAAAGACATAGAAAAATACAAGAGCCAGCAAAGATTCTTTGAAAAGATAAAAAGAATACCTAAATTTAACCTTATTTTATGCAAACTATTAAAGAGAAAAATAAAAGAAACAAATAAATTCTATTATATAATAAAAGAAGATGATATTTATATGGCTGTTGATTTAGTAAAAGGCGCTTTCAAAGATGCTTATGATACAGCAGTACTTGTTTCAGGAGATGGAGACTTTGTACCTGCTGTTAGAGTTGCACAAGAAGAAAAGAAAATAGTTGAAAATGCTTATTTTAAGAAAAGTGCTTCTAATAACTTGAAGCAGAATTGCAATGAATCTATCCTCCTAACAAAAGCCATTCTCGATAAATGCTTTGACTGAGATAAAAATGCCATGGCCAAAAGGAAAACATCTGTATAAAGAGCAGAAAGCAAAAATAGGAAAGGCGATGAGCAGATTATATAGGGGTTCTGCTGTAAAAAAGAAGATTTCAGCATCTCTCAAAAGATACTACAAACAGAATCCAGTACAACTGCAGAGAGCAAGAAAAATAGATAAGGCAGTAACTGACTGGTGGAAGGAACATCCATCAGCAAGAAAAAGGCATTCGCAAAGAATAAAGAATTTTTTCATAAAAAATCCAGGGGCGTTTGAGGAATTTCTCAAGCACGGCAAGAATCCATTAAGAAGGCATCTCAAAACGCCGCAGGGATTTCTTGTAAGGAGCAATGGAGAAAAGCAGATAGCAGAATTCCTTTACAGAAATAAAATCCCATGCCTCTATGAATCAATCTCCCTCCCCATCACAACCCCCCCCATACGCGGGGAACATCTGCACGCCAGACTTTTACATTCCTTCTTTTAATATCTTTGTGGAGTTTTATGGTGGTTATCCAAAGTCATGGAAAAAGAAGGTGCTGAAGAACAAGATTTACAGAGCCCATAAAATTCCTGTTCTTGCAATAACACCTGCAGAGCTTGAAGATTTGGATTATTATCTGCTGAATCAGGGTGAAGAGCTAAGCAAAAGCAAAACAGCAAAAGAATTCAAGATTAAGGAATGGATTAAATAGTCTACGCCCAAGCCGAGATTCTACCTAAATTTTAACCCTTTCCCTCTTTCTGACCCTTTTTCCTTGCACCTATTTTTTATGAATACTCTTTAACAACATTATAGATATTATCAAGGCAATTACTACACCTAAGATATTGTTGATGATTAATATAATGCCGAGAGCCTCCCATTTAGACTTTGGTGCAGCGCCTTTTTTAGCAGGCTGGGAAGCATCTTTTGCAATGGCAATATCATCATTCTTTCTTCCAGAATCATTGCCCTCGCCAGATTGGGGCTTGGCTTCTTCTGAATGCTGTGCAGGCAGCGTTGTGCCTGGCAGTGTCTGTTCTGGCGGCTGGGTTTGTGGCTGTGCTGTTTGTGCATTACTTGCTCCAATACAATCTGCAGAGGTGCAGGGATTCAGGCATATTCCAGAATCAATATCGCAAGATGGAGAACATCTCACTGTTTCGGACTGCACGATACCATCCTTGCAATAATACTCTGTTAATGTGTCCCCATCACAGCGGTCATTGTAGGAAGTAATCTGGCCTGCAGGAAAATTGACCTTCACCTCTCCCTTTATGGAATAATCCCTCCCATCGTCAGAATCTGTGCAGAAGAGGCATTGCCCCATCCTGCAAACAGGGCAGGGAGAAAGATACTTCTGGAATTCATTATTGGAACAGGCATACTCCTGCAGGTGTATATCATCAATGCAATAAACTGTCAACACACTTCCATTAGACAGGGTAACACTGCCCTTTACATAAATGCTGTTGCCGCTGTCTGACTCAGATGAACATTTTACACATGCACCATCATAGCATTCTCCATAATTCCCGCTGCAATTATAATTAACCTGCTTCTTATCACCATTCAGGCAGTATAATTCAGTCAGCATTTCGCCATTTGAACATATGTCCGTATAGCTGTAAACTTGATGACCCTGGGATTCCCACCAAACAATACCCTTTGTAAAATAATTTATCCCGCTATCAGTTTCATTACATCTTAATGGGTCAGGCGCTTGCGCAGAAGCAATATTGAGGGCAAATAAAAGAGAAAGAAATGCTATTCCTGATGCAATTCCTATTTTCATATCAAACCAAAGTCAAGCTAATTTTTAACCCTTTCTTTTCACAGCCCTTTCAGCCCACAACGCATAAATCAATCCACCTGCAATCAAAAAGGGGATGGTATGACGGAAGTTTTTTATCAGCCCAAAACCAAAAAAGTCTACCGAAATAAGCCATAAGTCAAATAATGCATAAACTACAACCAATGCGGTTACGAGTATCTCTTCTGCATGCGGCGTTTTGTCCACCTTGGCTACTATTTTGGCAACAATCTTGAGTGCAAAATAAAATAACAAAATAACAAAAGGTGCTAATAATAAAACAATGTAAATGCCGAATTTCTCAACAAATGGAGCCCACAAGGGATTTCCCTCTTTCCCGCGGATTATGTCAAGGATTGCGTCAATGTAAACAAGCACAACAACCAAAATCCACCCTGCTTTTTTTGGAAGGAAAACCCTTTTCATAATTTAGCAAGGCAAGAAAGATATAAAAATCTATTCAACAACAACTTTTTAAATCTAAATAAGGAGCACGATTTATCTGAAGACACAGAAATTCTTATAATGGGCAGTTCAGAAAGGAAATTCAGAAGCATCTCAATAGAAGGATATGCCTTTTTGGATTAATCATTTGCATTCAGCTAAGATATTCTGCATCTGCTGCACACCAGACTCAATGCTGCGGGCAGTTGCATCAAGATTTATTTTTTGCTGGCTGTATAATGCCTGAGTGTCTTCATCTAAGAGAGACTTGTAATCTGTAAGTAGCTTGCCAAGATTGTCTGCAGCATTCTTTGTGTACTGTGCAGCCAAGCCAGAATGTGAATAAAATTCCTTAGCCTCAGTCTTCTGCGCGCAGATTATCCCCCCCTTTGAAACGCTTCTTACAGAAATGAGCTCCCCCCTTGCAGCAGCAGAATTTATCTTAAATTCTATTGTTGTAATCACTGCCTGAACATTCTTGCTGTTTCCCTTGCTTGCAACCCTCGCCTTTAACAGGCCCATATCTGCCTTGTAATCTTCAAGGGATTCGGCGGGAACATAACCTATCTCAAGATACTTTGCTTCAACACCCCGTATGTCTCTTACACCATCATTGTAAGAATAGCCATTGCCACAGCCGCTTAAGAAAAAGATTAAGAGCACAGATAATATTACAACAAATGTTTCGCCCACCTTCTTTTTAATTTTTATCCTAATCATTAGATACAAAAATCATGGTGGAATCAGTCACTCATCCAGTATTTGATGAAGGGCCTTGCACCAAAAAGCACAAGTGCAGCAAAAAACCACCATATGTTTGTCTTGTACACCCACAGCATTAGTGCTGGCCAAAGCTTCAATGCAAGAAAAACTGCTGGAATAATTGCCAGCTTTATCAGCTGTATATCTAGCATATCAAGATGCGTTACCCTATGAGTCAATGTCTGACGGGGTTTTGCTGTCTTTGGCTCTTGCCTCTTTTTTGCCATTTTTATACAAGAGGGCATACAAAACAAGTATAAAAAACTTCCGCAAACTTGCGAATAATCAATAAAATAAAAAATCCTTTCTAAACTTCTAAAATAAAAATAAAATAAAAAAGAAAAAATAAAATCCCTTCTAAACTTCTAAATTTTAGATAAACTTAGAATTAGAATCTTCGTCTGTATCCGCCGCCACCAAATCTGTTTCCGCCGCCACCAAATCTGTTTCCGCCGCCACCGCCGAAGCTGCTTCTTCGTTGTTTGCTGAAACAATCCCTGCAGTATACAGCTCTGCCTTCAGTAGGCTTAAAAGGAACTTCAGCGTCTTTTCCGCATTCAGAGCACTTTATTTTCCACATTTCTCTTCCGCTGTCAGATGATGCGGCTTCTGTGCTCTCTCCGGATGCTTCCTCAACTTCTTCTGTCTCTTCTGTTTTCTCACTTGGCTCTTCGCCCAAATCTTCGTTTTCTACTTCAACCTCTTCTGTCGCTTCTGCATCCTTTAGAGGTTCCTCTTCAATCTTCTTTTTTCCCATATTTGAAATCCTCCTTTAGAAAAGCGGTTTAGGGGCTTTAAAAAGCTTTGTAAATAAGGCTCTGCCTAATTAGCGGGACTTCCTAGATTTTTGCCTTCTTTAAATTTTATCATTTTATTTGAATAGATACTAACATGCTATCTTTATTTTAAATTTTATTCAAGTCCCGCATTTGCGGCAATGCCTGTAAATAAGATTTTTGGTTTATCCAAGAATCCTTATCAAATCCTCAATTCTCTTAATTTCATAATCAGCATTGCTCTTCAAATTTTTATTTAATTTACGCAGACTGCCGTATCTTGCGAATGCTGTCTTCATTCCCAAAACCTTCCCGCCAACAATATCCCTCTTGATATTATCCCCAACCATCAGCACCTCACCAGGTTTAACACCCAATTTTTTGATTGCTTTGAGGAATGGCAGGCTGTGGGGTTTTGTCTTTCCAGTGTCTTCAAGGGCAACAACAACATCAAAGTAATCCTCAATGCCCATAGAGGCGAGCCTTACCCATGCCTTCATGCGGGGGGCATCAGATATTATACCCAGTTTGTATCGCCTGCTCAAAAAATCAAGTGTTCTCTTCACGCCATCGTAGGGCATTAAAAGATTGAACTTTGCCCTGCGATACGCAACTACAGCCTTGCTTAATATCTTGTAATCAATCTTGCCGGTTGTGTGAAGGAGAAACTTCTGGAATATCTCCCTGTATTCAATGCCGTACTTGTAGTACAACTCGAACAGCTCCTTCCTTGCTTCCCTCTTGTTCATCCTCAAGCCGGCATGAATCATTGCCTCCAGTGAGCAATCAACCGCATTTGTTTTCATTTTCCAGAAATCTATCAGCGTATTATCCAAGTCAAAGATAACTGCTTTTATCATCCCACCATCAAAAATTCCGTTTATATAAATCTTGCTTTCGAAAGCTTTATAAATCATCTTTCAGCAGGATATTCACAAATTCTTTTAGCTTTAAGTTAAAATGAAGAATTTACTCAGCATACTGAAAGAGGAATACAAAATCCTCGAACATGCGGAAAATGAGATTCTCTTAGAGGAGCCTACACTGGATTTTACGCCAGAGGTAAACGGACTGCATCACGAACTCAGCAACTCTGAAAAGGGGCTGGAAGCAGCTATAAAGGAATACAAAAAGAGGCATGAAATAAGAGAAAAAAAATCTCAGCATGAAATACTGAAGATTGCGCTGCTGAATTATGAGAACAGGACAATAGAAGTGGATGACGGAGAAATAGATTATGAAAAGTTAATCAATGCATTTGGGAGTTACAAGGAAATGAGTTTTGTTGCCTCGTACAAGCACTACCTATTTGACCCTTTTGACAGGGGATTATGGGAGAAGCACAACCCAAAAGAAGGACATAGGCTTGTTTTGTATGCACTTGACGATAAAGGGAGGGGGGAATCGGATGCAATAAAAAAGATAGCATCCTTCTTTGGGCATCTTGTTGCGGAAAAGAGGAAGAAGTATAATAAGTATCATTCTAAGAAGTATTATGTAAATATCAAAGAGGGATTGCATATGAGGCCAGCAAGCCAGATTGTGAATGTTGCAAGGAAGTATGAAGGGGACGTATGGATTAGAATAGACGTCAAGGAATGTGATGCCAAGAGCATTTTAAATGTGTTGATGCTTTCTGCAACACATGGAAGGGGGATTACAGTTCTCTACAAGCCAAAAGAGAAATCAGGGGATTTTTACAGGGAACTGGAAGCAATCCAATATGACACCAAGCCACTCTTGATTCCATACAAAAGAAGCTGAATTATTTCTTGAAGGCAGCCTTAACATCATCCTATAAGAATGGGTAATAACTTATTTCTTGAATACTGCCTTAACATCATGCCTGTTGAAGTATGCAATGATTACAAAATAAAACATGCAAGATAGAGTGAAGGTAATCAGCATAAACAGTATGTCTATGCCTACAATACTAAGGAATGCCAGGTCAATTATGTTGAAGAATATTATGAAGAGAATCAGTTTGATGAGCAAATCCCTTGCCCCTTCCTCTAATCTTAAGATGCCTTTGCACAGTACTATGAAGAGTATTGATTCTATGATGACTATCCCACCTGTAACCAGGCTGTAGATTAAATTGAAGATGTAACTCTCTGTGAAGTACATTGTTGTGTCTCCACTAAGAATTAAAAAAAGGCTGAATGGCAGGACAATGAGGATTACAGAATACCATATCATAAGAGTATGCGCCCAGATTCTTATTCCGGGAGGGATTTTCTTCTCTCTCTGTTTCAACTGCCTCTTTTTTCCCACCCTCTTTTTCATCATTCAAATAGACTACTATAATTTAAAAATCTTTCTCACCAATCAATCTTCTTTGTACTGATTCATGATTTCAGGGTAAAGTGGTGCGTGCTTGTATTTTATTATCTCCCTGAAATTTTCCAAGTCATATTCTTTAATGCACCTTTCAATATCCTCCTTATTCCTCTCCCTTTTGCTATTAAGTTCCAAAAAACGGAGAAGATTGCCATTGTGATACTCTTCTCTAACCTTAAGATGAAGTCTTTCCTCAATCCTCTTTTTCAATTTTGTTAAGCGCTCATGTACCTCCTTCCCTTTTTCCACCAATCTTTTATATTCTTCTTTGTCTTCCTCTGATTTAAGCCCTTTATGCACAATTTTGTCAATTGCTCTCCCGCAGTAGCCGAACTCGTCATCAGCAAGTTCAAATTCTGCAAGCCTTCTTGGTCTTGCAATCACTATTTTATACTCTGCTTCAAGGAGTTTTTTATAAGAATCTCTGGGCAATAAAAATCTTTCATCAAATTTTCCCTTGCTCAAATCATCAAGAAGTAAGTCAGTTAATTTTTCTGCATAATTTATCCTTGCAGTATCATCATCCAACAAAAATTTCATTCTTTGGAAGCCATGACTTGACTCATATATCTCAGGTTGGTTATATTTCTCTAAGAATAATTGTTTAATACCTTCTTGGTATCCTTTAAACTTATTATTCTTAAAGACGAATGGCTCAAACTCTTTTGGATGCGAAGAATCAATGTATATATTCAGTGATGTGCTAAACAGACCATTAATAAAGAAATAATCTTCCATAAATTCATCAGTTCCTTTGCTTGTTATATCCAATTCAGGCTTTTTTGTCTCAATCCCTCTGCTTAACTTGTATGCAGGATTTCTTTTTACTTCCTTAACCCGAGGATCTTTTCGATAAAGCCTCTCAACTGATACTACTCTAGCAAGGGAATACTCTTTGCTTTTCCTCTCCATTAAATCCTTTATGATGAGCTCAACCTCTTCATTTACTTTGGTGTCAAATTCATTTTGCTTTCTCTCTATTTCTTGTTCACTATCAGATTCCTTCCCCATTAACTTTGCAAGGGTTTTTGGAAGATTTCTTACAGCTTCTTGATGTTTTGTGACAAAGAACTTATAATTACTATACTTTCCATCAACGTTTTGGTTGGATTCATCAAATTCCTTAAATATTGGGTTTATCTTTGCTAACGAGTTGAAGATTTGCCAGTCCCTTGGCGCATAGGTCTCCCCCTTAAGCCAATTTTTTATGGCAGCTTTGCTTATTTCAATTCCATTTTCATTTATAGCATTGCTTATCATCTCAATGGCCTCATCGTAATCTGAGTTGCAGAAATCCTCCTCCTCTTTCCTTATTATACCTTCAAGTGAACTGTTGTAAGAAGCCTTTTTAGCAAGAATGCCCCTCCATAACTCTGTTCTCAAGATAGGCACATGCTTATTTTTAGAATTCTTTTCCATTACCTGCATCTTGGCACGCACATATTGTGGGCTTAGATTAAGGAATTGCTTGGCCTCATCAAGTGTTGTCTCTATGTATTCATTCTTATAGACAACCATATCCCCCACATTAAGGTCAATAGCATCCTTTTCCAAATACAAGTCCTTGTTCAGATGCACGTTTATCCTGCTCTCCAAATCAAGTATTGTTGTTCCAAGTGTGGTTTTAACAAGCAATTTTGATTCAGCCATCTTAAAATTCCTGAGAAAAAGCTCAGGGCTTACCACCCCTAGAATTAATCAATGAACTGCCTTTAAAAATTTATTTATCATCTGTTAAGAAAGTTATTTAAATTTAATTTCTCTTTTCTAAACAATGAAAAAGAGGTCACAGACAAGCATAGAATTTATTATAATCCTCAGCTTTCTCATCATTGCACTTACGCCTATCTTTTACTATACAATAACTGAAACCTCTACAAATTTGAGGGTTAGCAAGGCGCAGGAGGCTGTTGACAAGCTTGCGAATGCTGCGAACACTGTTTACTCGCTTGGGCCAGGCAACAAGCAGTATGTAACAATTGCATTGCCTGCCGGCATTGAGGAAACATTCATCAATGGGACAGAGATAGTATTCAAATTGAGGGTGAAGGGTGCATTGACAGATGTCTCCAAGATGACAAGGGCAGTTGTCGAGGGCAGTTTTTCCCCGGCACAGGGAGACCATCATTTTCTTGTCGAGATGCTTGAGACAGGTGTTGTGATTATAGGTGAGGATGCAGACCCTCCTGTAGTCATTGTAACCTCCCCTTCAGGGCAGATAAATGACAGCAAGCCAATCATGTCTGCAACAACTAATGAAAATGCGCTATGCAAGTATGATACTGCTGACAACAGCTATTCAGGAATGCTGAATTTCTTTGTGGGAAGTGACAGGCAGCATACAGTGCAACTTGGCCCATTGCCAGACGGCATTTACAAATTTTATGCGAGGTGTGTGGATGGAGTGGGCAATGAAATGGCTTCATCAGCAATAATACAATTTGAGATAGTGACAACAGGCGACCCAAATTCGCCTGTTATGACAAATCTGATGGGTGAGCCTGATCCAGTGTGCAAGGGCAGGGATATTAAATTCAGTGCTTCTGTTACTGACCCCAACTCACTGCCAACATCATTCCTTGCATGCAGGGATGAATTGTGCACAAACTGCTCATACAATGCAAGCACAACAAGCAAATACAATGCAGTGAAGACAGCAACAAGCACATATTATGAATATTCAGGTGGTTATGACTGCAATCCAAGCAATTGGTGTGCACTGATAAATTATGGTTCTGGCGGGCAGGAGTATGAGGGTGAGCTGACATTCAGCATGTTCAATGTTTCTGGCAAGATAGAGAAGGCAGAGGTATGCTCCTATGTCTATTACCTTAGTGGAAGTCC
>CAYSVT010000020.1:0-10743 GCA_964434685.1 Candidatus Woesearchaeota archaeon | reverse complement strand
TTTTGATTTTCATTTTTATTTTTATTTTCATTTTACAGCATCTTTACGAGCAATGTCTCTTTTTTTGATTTTCATTTTGCCAAATCCTGGAGGTTCATTATCTTCATCGCCTCCTCATTGATGCGGGACTCAAATGATGCATTAGTCTCCCCCTCCTGCTTCTCCAAATCTAACAGTTTTAATATGCTGTAAACGAACTGTGAAAATTCATTATTTTCCTGCTTCAGGTATCTGTCAACAACATTCTTCTCTATTTCCTCTATGCTGCCCCCCCTGCTTGTTATCTCAATCTTAAGCTCCCTGCTCGTCAAGTCTGAAATATTTCTGAGAAATGTGTAGGAATCAGTAAGTTGAAGATTTATCTCATCAAACCTCACATCAGATGTCTTGCCGTTCAAGCAGCCTTCTATTCTTAAAAGCACTATCTTGTCCTTTATGTCCTGCTTCGCTATCTCCTTGATTATGGTCTGTGTTGCAGTCTCGGCATCCTGATTGTCAACATTTATTTTGATTGGCATAACCTCCCTTAGAATTATTTCCTTTCTTGTTATTTTAGGATATTTCTTCTGCTCATCTATCTCCACAATGCAGAAATTGCCATACTTCAGCTGTTCAAGCTCTGCAAAATTATTTGGGAATAGTGGCCCAGGATAGATAATAAATCTCTTATCCACCTTCTTCTCCTTTACCTCATGCAGATGCCCTGCAGCATAATAATCAAACCCGTCTGGCAAATACACCCCCTCAATTGTCTCTACCATCTCCAACTCCTTCGGCTTCACCTCGCTTATAGTGGTGTGCATCATGAATATCTTTATCTTATCCTGGTGCTTCTTTAAGTCATCCATAACAAGATTCTTGAATACATTCCTCTCTAGTCCTGCCTTTTTGCCCGGAACACCTGCCAGCAGCAGGTTTCCATCAAGAGTAAAATCCATCAATACCTTCTCTCCATCTTCTCTCAACTTTGAAACATTGCAGCAGAAGCCAGCCTTCTCCAGTATGTTAAGGAAGGTCTTGCCGCTTGTAGAATAATCATGAGAGCCGGCTATGATATAACAACTGATGCCTGCATCCCTTAATCTTCTCAACTGCACAAATGTCTCCTCAAGTATCTCTATTGGAGGCATTGAGGTATCAAACAAGTCCCCTGCAATCAGAACAAATTTCACTCTTTCATCCATGCAGATTTGGATTGCAGTCCTGAAAACCTCAAGATTAAGCTGCTGAAGTTTCTGATCCCGCCATCCACCAAGATGGCAGTCCGCTATATGCGCAAATCTCATCTTGCTCCCTGTCTTTTTTACACTATTCTCAAAGGGGGATTATATAAAAATTTATGCATAATCGCATCTCTTGTAAAATTTGCCAAGAAGATTCATGGATTCCTTCCCCCGATACTTGCAGAATGCAGCCCTTACATCATTATCCCTGCCGCCGCAATAGATTATTCTTTGATCAAATTGATTGTAGAGATTCCTGAATTCACAATCCCTTCTCCTCAGTTTTTCCTGTATATCAAATGGACTTAAACTCCCATCAAGACTCATTTCCTTCCAAGAACAAATAAAATTATTGAAAGTGTCTGAATTGGGGTTATGATAATTGCTGATATAATAAAACTAACAATCTTAATCACAGTTGCGCTTATGGACAGCAAAATCTCTGAATTGAGAAACTGGAATATAGCTATGGTTAAAGACAGCACAATATTTACTGCCCCATCCACCAGGGCAAAGATAACTGTCAAAAACAGGAATGGAAAAAGGTTTTTTGCAACAAATGAAAAGCTCTGCTTGATTGCCTTTATTGGCTTTGTATCATTCAATATCATGAAATAGTTGCTCAGGGAGAAAAAGAGATAAAGAGCGCCTAAAATCAATGCAAAGCACAGGACAATTGCTGTTATCTTCAATGCAGTCCCCTTGTCCATGCTCATTGAAGTAAGTGGGGCAATTGATGCTGGCCCTGCAATACCGACAGCCAACAGGCCCATAATTATGACTATTGTAATAAGAACAAATGTTATTACAGAGTTTATTGCAAGGTATCTGTTAGCAAATTTCCTGCCCAACCTAAAGATGTCCTTAAAATGAACCCTTTTCTTTTTGCATACTTCAGCAGAAAATGCTATCGTTGAGGCGCCAAAAAATAATACTGCTGCAGCAAGGATTAGGGACAGGACAAGGAATGGCCACCTTGGCAAAAAAAGAATGCTTGTTATATCCCTCCATGCAACAGAATTCATCTGCTGCAAGGATTGCTGAGCATCCATTGCCCAGTAGTTGAATGACCATCCAAGCAGGAAATATGCCACAACCCAGAATAAGAATGGGAGCATTATGATTGGATTCTTCTTCCATAAACCAAATCCCCTAAATATCGCTTCTCTTATCTTCATCTTAAAATAAATTCCTCCCCTTTAGATATACATATGCAGCCCATGACGCCAGGATAAGCACAATGAAAATTATGACTCCAATAATTATAAAAAGTTTCATTCCACCCCCCTTTGTATTCTGTGCTGAGGGTAAAGTAGGCAGTGGTTTTGCAGCACCTGGTGTTGGTAGCGGGGGAGCTAGCCCTGATGATTGATGAGAAGGTGGCTGGAGTGTGCTTATTATATTTGCAGTCTCACTGACACGCGAAACCTCTCTTGCTGCCTCTTCAACCTCCTCTCTCGCAAAGCCTGCATTTACCAAACTTTCAATAGCATTTTCCATGCTCTGGTTTCTCTCCAATGCGTTAGCAAAACAGACAATTATATCCTCATTTACCACTTTTCTCTGTTTCCTCTTTTACAATTATCTCTTAAGTTAATAGTGAGATATATTTAAAGTTTTTTCCTAAAGCGATAATTTCTGAGAGTCTTGCATGATATGGCAGTCTCTTCCAAGCCTGTATCCCATTTCAGTCGCCAACTCTGCCATGGATGTAAGCTTCTGCAAATCACCGTGTGCAGGGATTATATGCCTAGGCTGAAGCATTGATATGAAATCTCTCAAATCCTCTCTTGCAGCATGACCTGAAACATGCACAGAATCAAATATCCTCACACCCTTTTCTCTCAACCTCCTTTCAACCTGATCTTTGTTTGCCACATTAATTGGTGTCGGAATGGTTCTGCTACTAAATATGACATGATCCTTATTTGAGAATGTAAATGGCATCATGTTTCTTGACAGCCTGTCCAAAACAGAGCCAGGCTCGCCCTGGTGTCCTGTGCACACCACCATATATTTTTCTCTGTTTTTTGATATCTTCTTGAGAATCCTCTCTGTCTGGTTTCTGTATGTGGAGATGTAAACACTTTTGGCAAATGGCGCCAGCTTCAATCTGAATGCAGCTGACACATACTTGTTGAGGCTTCTTCCTATAAAAACTATCTTCCTATCCAACTGCTTGCTGAAATCAACTATACTCTTCAGTCTTGCAATATGGGAGGAAAATGTGCTTATGAATATGCATGCATTCTCGTTGCTTGTTGTAAGCAATACATCCTCAAGCAATCCCCTAGCGATCTTCTCGCTTGGTGTCTTGCGCTCCTCACCAGCATATAATGAATCCACAACAAGTGCAAGAACGCCCTCCTTTGCAATCTCCTTTAGTCTTGCATAATTCGGCCTCTTCCCGACTATCGGGGTGTTGTCAAATTTAAAATCATTTGCATAGAGTATGACTCCCTTGTCCGTATGCACTGCAATCAATGCCGTCTGCAGTGTTGAATGCGTGACATTTATCAGCTCAATCTTGTGCTGCTTCTCTCCCTCCACCACATAAGAGGAGTTTGGCTGCAGCGCCTTTATCTCATTGGGCAGATTAATATTATTATCTCTTAAAATTGCCTTTAATACCTCTATGGAGAATGGTGTTGAGATTATTTCAGCATTGTAACTTGGTGCAATGTATGGAATAGCGCCAATATGGTCAAGGTGTGCATGTGATGCCACAATTGCTCTTACCTTATTTCGCAGTCCCAGTTTGTGCAGTAACAAATCATTTGGCAATGCACCTATGTCACGCAGCTTTTTTTCAGTTATTGCTGCCCTTTCCTTTTCTTCTAATTCAACAACTGCCGGCAAGTATAACCCGCAATCAAGAAGGATAACATCATTCCCTATCTGCAGGGCAGTCATATTCTTTCCAACTTCACTATAACCTCCAATTGTGTATATGTTAACCATTACTCAATATTCCCCTCTTTTTCTTGCTTCTCATCCTCTTCCCTTCTTATCACGCGAACATTATCAATCTTTACTGTTACTGGAATTGGAACAGCTGCACCAAGCAATTCCACAATAACCTCTTCCTTGCCCTTATCTACACGAATAACCTTTGCCTTTTCCTTTTTGAAAGGCTCTGCAATTATCTCCACAATATCATTCTTTTCTATGTTTATTGCAGCCACTGCCGGCTCTATGAGATTGCTCACCTCCTCATATGTAACTGTTTTTGGGATTATCCCCTTTACATACGGCAGGTTGAAGCACGCCTCCTCAACTATTTCGTGGTCTGCTGCTTCAATAAGAACATAGCCGCGCAATCCGTGTGGCCTTGCCAGACTGTAAACATTCAACTGTTTCTTTTTTGCTCGCTCTGCTATCAAGTCCAGCGTCTGGTCTTCCTTATTTGTTGTTACCTTTAAAACAAAAATCATCTCAAATCACAAAGAAATTTAATATTTAACAGGTTAACCATTTATAAATCTTCCTCTTTTACCTGACTATAAATTTCATTAGTACTGAGATTAAAAATCCAAGCGCACCAATAATCAATGTGCCTATTGCTGAAACCTTTATCACTACTATAAATTCCTCTTTTGTCGGCTTTCTCATTACCTTCCATACCCTGACACACTTCTGCATCAGGCTGTTAAAGGATTGTATGACATTCATGTGATGCAAAGATCTTTTTCTTTTTTAAAGGTTTTGATTGTTATCATTTTATGATTTTTCTTTTTTAAAGGTTTTGATTGTTATTATCTTATGGTTAGCATTTCGCAAAGAAGGATGATTAGTAAAGATTGGGATGGATGCAGTCTATCTTCTTCCCTTTCTCTTGGATTTGCGCTTCTCAGAACGCTCCTTCATTAATCTGCTGTCGCCCCTTACACAATAGAAGAGCAGTGTTATATCATATATTGAAACTACAACACCTAAAATGCCTCCTGCCCACGCTGCTGCTGACAAATCCACTAACGATGCCATTACACCCAGCAGGTAAGCCCATCTCTTGTTTGCCAGCACCCCAAAGAATACTGCTGAGAAAATCACTGCAAAGGATAATGCAATTATCTTATCAGGCAATCTGGAGGGCAAGGGAAAGAACTGCAGTATTACCTTGAAGAAGAGGAGAAGTATAAGTGAGTTCACCAATGCATCTCTTTTTTGCTTCATTTTTTATGAACATAACAAGCAGTTAGTATTTTTAAATCTTGCTTTAAGAGTTACTCCTTTCAAACTTAAATAATTCATAAGCCTCTTTTACTGATTCATTTTTATGAACTTTACTCAATAAATTCTATGCCCAATTCCTCAGAAATTTCCTTCTGCCTCTTGTCCCTTGTGCCCTCGCCTGGCCCGAGTATCTGCGGGCTTCTTACACCCGTGATTATGAGCATGACGCGAATTGCCTTCTCCATGTCCTCTGATAATTGAGCTCCCCATATCAGCTTTGCATCAGGACTTAAACGCTTGTTGACTGCCTCCAAAATCTTTCTTGTCTCATCAAGTGACATGTCAGGTCCGCCAACAATATTTACAAGAGCGCCTGTTGCGCCAGAAACATCCACATCAAGCAGTGGATTCGCGAATGCCTTTTCAACAGCCTCAACTGCCCTGTCCTGGCTGTCAGATTCCCCCATTCCGATTAATGAAACACCGCCGCCAGTCATTATTGTCCTGACATCTGCAAAATCCAAGTTTACAAGCCCTGCCTTTGTAATTAACTCTGTGATTCCCTTGACTGCATTTGTGAGAATTTCATCTGCAACCTTAAATGCTGTATGCAATGGCAATTCCGGTGCAAGCTCTAACAATTTATCATTCGGGATTACAATCAGAGTATCAACAATTGATTCCAGTTTTTCTAATCCAATCAATGCATTTTCTAACCTTTTTTGCCCCTCAATGCTGAATGGCATTGTTACCACAGCAATTGTCAATGAACCCTGCTTCTTTCCAAGTGACGCTACAATCGGTGCTGCACCTGTTCCTGTTCCACCACCTAAACCGCATGTGATAAAAACCATGTCTGCACCCTGCAGCCTCTGCTTTAACTCATGCTCTGATTCCTTGGCAGATTCTTCTCCAATGCGGGGATTGCTGCCTGCACCCAATCCAAGTGTCAATTCCTTTCCTATGAGCACCTTTGCATCAGCATTAGTGTAAAGTAAATCCTGTGCATCTGTGTTGACTGCTACCAACTCAGCACCCTTTATGCCAATCTCGCGCATCCTGCTTAAGCTGTTTCCACCGCCACCGCCAACACCAAAAACCTTCACCTTTGCCTTTCGTTTAGAAAGCAATTGCTCTAATTCCCTGTCTATTTCCTTTATCCCTTCAGGCAATTCCTCCAAATCCCTCTCTTTTAGTTCAGCCATCCAAACAAAAAAGGTTGAAGATTTTATAAAGTTTTGCTTTCTTTAGAATAATATTAAACAAATCACCCTTTCTTTTTTGATTTGTCTTTTTTAGCTGCCTTTTTCTTTTCTGCCGGTTGAGCAGCCTTCGACTGCAAGGCTGCAAGCCCCTCATAGTGCTTAAGTTGGCTCTGCAACATCTGGGTCTGCATAATCATCGTCTTCGCAATCTCATCATATTTGTGCAAGCGCGCAAGAAGTGCATTGAGAACAGCATTTACATCATTCAGACTGAATCGCAATTCTGCTGGCTCAATCAACTCTACAGAAGAGGGCATGTAAACAAAGCACATTTCCATCAATCTGTCTAATGTTGTTGTAAGAAATTCAACCTCTGCAAAGGTCACAAACAGGTTCTTAGCCTGCTCAACTTCCTTTGGCTCGTGAAACTTCTTATTTGTTACCTGGACATCCTGCTCAATGGCAAGTCTTGCAACCAAATCCTCTAATGCCTTGGCTATATACTCTGCAGGCCTTCCCATTACCTCAATTATGAATGCTACACGCAACTTCTTTTCCTTCAGCAACATCTTTTCTCTCCTTCTTTAATATTAAGTATAAAAGCAGCGATATGCATAAAATCAAAAAAAGCCAATATGCCCTGTCTCTTGCGTTAAAGCCCCTTGATTTATAAATAACATCCCCTGTTATTGGAATGCTGCTCTCTTCAGTCTTTTTAAACTGAGCAGATGAATTTAAAACACTTTCGTTGCCTCTTTCAGTTTTTCCATTCTTTTCATTCCTTAATTCCAAATCAAAATAAAATGTCTTTGCCTTCTCAAATCCCTCTGGGATAATGCTTACCTTAAAGCTGTAATTTCCCTCTCTCGCATCTTGCACAATATTCCTCAAGTAGATTTTTGCAAAAGACTTCGGCTCCAATATCGAGCTCTGGCTGTTCTCTTCCCTGCTTTTATTGCAGGAATAGCACTTTCCTTCCTTGTAGACATAGCTCCATGCTGTAAATTCCTTCTTCGTGCTGTATTTGTTCTGGATAAGCACCCTTGTTATAAATTCCTTGCCTGACTCTATCCTGTATGGTGCCTGTATCTCATAAGCTGTCTTGCCTGTTGGCTTGCTTATTTGTTCAAAGACAGGCTCTTCTTGTGATGGTTCCTCTTCTGCTTGTGAAGATTCCCTGCAATTATTCTGTTTTCCCGGTGTTGCTGATGAAAGCAACCAATTCCCATCACAGAAAGACCAAGATTTGTCTGCTTGTGATGAAGTATAGACAAAATTTGAGGAGCAGTTTTGATTGTAAAAATTGACATTATCGCCAGAGTCTGCCAATCCGTTTCCTATCTTTGAATCATCCACATAAAAATATGTTACTGGCTCTGAAGTTATGTTTGTTATGCTTGTGTTTTGCGCAATAATAAGGAAGTATGCGGCATTTGTAACTGCTGATGTATTTAATTTGTCTGTCGCGTAGTTATCTTTTATCTGCCATTCACTTAGGTTTAACAACTCTGCATTCGGATTGTAAATCTCAACCCATTCTGTCCCCCGCACCATCACCTCATTTATTCTCGGGCATGCTGATACTATCGGCAATGAAAGTATTAATACAATGAATAGAAATCTTCTGTTCATTTCCACACGCCTGCAATTCTCTGATTGCAGAATTTGCATTTGCCATTCACAACATTATTCTCTTTGACAAAAAAACCATGCCTTATTATTGCTGCCTTTTTGCATTTGGGGCAAAAGGTTGTGCCTCCCTCTTCATCTGAGATGTTCCCTGTATAAACATAATTCAGCCCCGCCTTTAAAGCAATTACTCTTGTATCTCTTACTGCTTCTTCAGATGTTCTTGCCACATCCATCATCTTGTAGCACGGATAGAATGATGAAAAGTGCAGTGGCATATTTTTATCAATACCTATTACAAATTCTGCGAGTTTTTTAATTTCCACAGGAGAATCATTGTGTTGCGGGATAAGAAGGTTTGTAAGCTCTGTCCATACACCATTTTCATGCAGGATTTTTATTGCATCTAATATTGGTTCTAATCTTGCCGAGCATATGCTCTCATAGAATTCTGGTTTTATTGACTTCAAATCTATATTCGCCCCATCAATGTACTTGCACAATTCTTTGAGCGGAGCAGGATTTATGAATCCGTTACTGACAATAATATTTTTTATTCCCTGCTTCTTCGCCAATTTTGCTATATCAATCACATATTCATAAAAAACAGTCGGCTCAGTATATGTGTATGCTATCATCTTGCAATTTGTTTCTTTCGCCTTCTGCACAACCTCTTTAGGCGGCAGATATGTTGTTGGATATTCATCAGCTGTTACTTGCGAAATACTCCAATTCTGGCAGTTCAGGCAATGCAGGTTGCAGCCAACTGTTGCAATGCTTAATACCTCTTCTCCTGGCAGAAAATGGTAGAGTGGCTTTTTTTCAATTGGGTCAAAGGCAAGAGAGCATGGCTTAGAATAAGTCAGTGCAATAAGCCTTCCCTTTTGATTTTCCCTAACACCGCAATTGCCTCTCTTTCCCTCATTAATGATGCAGAAGCGAGGGCACAATTGGCATTGCACAACATTGTGTTTTAATTTCTTGTAATATAATGCCTCTTTCGGCTCATCTCCCATACCCATCCTACAAAATCAAAGAATAAAAACTTAACTGAAATAAAAAATAAAAAGAAAAAATAAAAAAAGAAAAATTTAGTCTCTTATCCAGAATGCAAGCCTTCTCAGCAATGGCTTTCTTGCTGGTGTTGCTTTAGCTATTGATGGGGTGACTTCTGGTTTAGCTCCAGGTGTTATTGCTGCCTTTGCCTTTCTCAAATTCTGATGTGTTATAACCTTGCTGCCGGATGAGGCTGTGACACTCCATGTTCCTGCATTCTTGCCTGAGTTTAATGTCAGTGTTCCCTTCCATACTGTCAATGAGGGATATTTTGTTCCATCGAGGACTAATGTGCCAACTGCTTTTGCAGAGATTTCCTCATCACTTGCATCCTTTAGTGCTACAATGTTTTCATTGATGAGTATTACATAGAAGCTCACACTTGTATTTGTGAATTCCTTTTTCATCAGCTTAAAGTTCTCTCTGTTATTGCCCAGTCCAACATGCAACCTTCCAGTTGCCTTTGCAACAACCTTGTCAGTGGCTAACTTTGCAATCTCTTCTTTAAGCTTTGCCGGCTGCCCTTTGTACTGCTCTCTTAAGCTCTTTACAGTTGCTGGGTCTACTGAAATGTATCTGCTAGAAACCCAAAATGCAGTTATCCTTCTTGCCTCTGTATTATCGCTCTTCACGACAAAACCATCACCAACAGTCACTCTCGCAACACCCAAATACCTCTGCTGTGCTGTAAGGGCTTGCGTTGTTGGTGCAACTGCGTCAACCTCAGCAGAGACCTCATTTAGCGCAGTATCAGTTGCCGGTGTCTGTGCTATATCAGTAACCTCTGTAGAAGTTGTGACTGTCTCACTTGCTATTGAATCCTCTATTGTCACTGAATCATCAGCAAATGCCAAAGCCATCGCAAATGTTGAGATGACAAGCAATGCAACGATGCTTAATGCTATCTTCATTTTTCAACCTCCTTTCAATAATTAAATTTTTTGAATAATGAAATAAAAGCAATTTACTCATTTTAAGATTTGTGAGAACCTCTTGCCTCTTTTTCTTGCGTGCTCTAATGATATGGCAAGTCCCTCGCCTGCCTTTTCAATATCCTTTGGATTAATAAAGAACCATCCCGCCCTATTAAACCTTACTGCCAATAATGGCTTCAGTCCAAAAATTTCGGAGAAGATTAGAAATTCCTCAATCTGTTTTTTGTCAAGATACCTCTTCTTTTCCTTGCATGTCTTGCACTCAATGGCATATTTTTTCTTGAACTTGCCTGCAATCAAATCGCATGGTGATTCTTCATTTAAGCCGCTGCCTGCAACCCTCGCCGCCTTCCAAGTGCTCCCAGAAAACATCCGTAGCAGTTCCCTTTCCGCATTCGCCCCTTTTTCCTTGTTTCCCATCATAAGGATTAGGATATTTTGTTTTTAAAGTTTGTTAAAAAATAAAAAATAAAGAAAAAGTTAGATATAGTTTATTGCTGAAAGAGCATCAACTCTTCCGTA
>CAYSVT010000019.1:0-11810 GCA_964434685.1 Candidatus Woesearchaeota archaeon | reverse complement strand
CTGATGTACAGTATTGTTGTTCCGCATCCCAACCTACATATTGGCTATTAACAATAAGGCGCCCATAACCCTCACTTGCACTGCATGTTGTTGCCGGTCTGCAGTCATTTGTTGAGCCACCCTCGCCCGTGTCCCATATAGAATAGTACTGGCCCTCTAGATTACAGCACTCATTACTGTCTGAAGGCGTACATGAAAGTGAACACGAATCACCACAGGATAACTGCCTTGCAACAGCATTATCGGGCTTGTAAAACGTCAGCGTAGTTGCAATCGCAGAAGCAGTTAAAAAAACGGAAAGGATTATTGCAACAAACAAAAAGATAAACAATTTGTATTCCTTCATTTCTTCCTCTTTTGAATAAGAATATTAGATGATTGAATCTATTTAATCTTTTCTCTACCCCTTGCAAGACAATCTTTTTAAATTACTTAATACTCAAATCTTAATGGGGGCATAGTTTAATGGCAAAACGGATGGCTCCAGAATAAGGGCAAGCCCTTATCAACCCAACGAAGAAACCATCGGTTGAGCGTTCGATTCGCTCTGTCCCCATTGCAAAGTTTTTTTAAGCTAATCTTAACTCATCCCTTATCTTGCTTGCAAACTTTCTCGCTAAGACTAATGGCTCTGGCAGTTTATGCGGTAATTTTAGGCATTTCTTAGTCAATTCTAATGCAGTTTTCAAAGAGACCATATGTCCAGGACTTACATAAAATGGTTTGCTGCCCTGCCTGCTGGAAAAGGCATAACCAGCCACCTTTCCGTTGAGGATTACCTCCTCCCCTCTTAACTCTCCTATAAGAAGTTTTTGTGCTATGCCTATTGTCGGTTTCTGTATTGAAATTCCAAGATGTGAAGCAATGCCCAACCCCCTTGGGTGAAGGATGCCATGACCCTCCACAAAGATTACATCTGGTGATTCTGCAATTTTGTTATAGCAGTCTATCATCGCAGGCAATTCTCTGTATGCCCTGAAAGAGATTATATACGGAAATTCCAACCTCTTTGTAGAGTATTGTTGTTCAATAATCTCCATATCTGGACTGCAAACAAGAAAAACAGAGATAATCCTGTTGTTAATGAAAGTATTATAGCAAGCCCCTATTGACTCTGTTAGAGAAAAGTCAATAGAGTCTTTTAATGAAACTGCCTTTGCAAGCTTATTCTGTTCTATCTCTAATTGGTGTAAGTCTATATTCAATTTTTTTGCTATTTCTGATTTATAATCCTCTTTTTCCATTTTGTCTTCAAAACAAGCATAATTAAAAACTTTTTGTCTTACATAAGATATTTAAATCATTTTTTTCTTATTCTCAAATGTTCAAAACCAGGTGCCCAAGATGCAACAGCAAGATTAGCAGGAATTTTGATTTTTGCCCATATTGTGGACAGCAGACAAGGAATAAGCGGGAACCGCAAGGATTGCTTGATGAGATTAACGAGAATATGTTTAATATTAAAGTTCCATTCGGTTTCAATTCTCTTTTTAAGGAAATTGAAAAGCAGTTTAAGGAAATGGACAGGTCATTTGGATATGTGGACGAAGAAAAAATCAAGAGATTGCCTATTTCAAGCGGGATAAGCATTAACATAAGCTCAAATGGTGGGCAACCAGTAATAAAAGTAAAGAGATTCGGAGGCGGGGAAGAAAAAGAGAGTATAGAAGAAAAACCTGTGAAACAGACAAGACAATTGACAAAGAGGGAAGAAGAGCAGTTATCAAGATTGCCTAAGACAGAACCAGAAACAACAGTAAGAAGATTGACAGACAGAATAGTTTATGAGATTAATCTGCCAGGTGTAAGCTCAATAAAGAATATCAGTGTAAACCAGTTAGAAAACAGCATAGAGATTAGGGCATTCGGAAAGGACAAGGCATTTTTTAAACTAATTCCGGTCTCTCTGCCACTAACGAGATATTTCTTTAAAGGGGAAAAACTCTCTTTAGAGCTCAAGCCAGCTGGTTAATTAAGAAAGTCTAATTCCAATATTGTAGAATCACTAACGGGGAGTTCTTCAACATATGCCGGAACAAACCCTCTATCTTTTGCCTCTTTGGAGTATTTAAACGCAAATTGTCTGCTGGTAAGCAATCTCAGTCTTTCTTTATCAATCTCAAGCATTTTTTTAGGGACACCTGCACCAATTAAAAAATTTCTAAAGAATTCCAATTTTTTGATATGCTTCAATTTTTCTTTTTGGAGTTTATTAAGCGTGCTTCTATAGCAAAACCCCGGCTTGGATTCTGGGGGATAAAATGCTGCTCGCCTTAAGGTAAAATCACTTGTTAGGGTATCATAACACCTTTTTATTTTAAGGGCCCTTCTCTTAAGCCGATTTTTGTATTGATAGAGATTTTTTGTTCTAGCGGAGCAATAATGAACTCTCATTTTCGTATTCTTTTCACAATAGCTTAAAATTTTTAAAGCAGTATCTTTGCTTCCTTTTATTGTGTAACCCTCTTTGTTTATATTAAAGCCCTGCCTTAGCAAGAAATCTGCATTTGTATCACTTAATTCCAATTCATTTATATTCAGAAACCCAATAACATTTTTCACTTGCTCAATAAATCGCATAATCTCTTCCTTTTTATGAGGTAATGCAGGAATCTCGCAACCAATTTGATGCTTCATAAAGAATAAGCCTGCAAGGGATATCTTCCCTATTTCACTTCTAAGATCCTTTTTCAGGAAGTAGGGATGGAATCTCACCTCATCAACTCCAGCCAAGTACAATCTTTTTATATTGTCTACTTTGAGATTATCTGTAGGTAAATAGATATGGATGTGAAAATTTTTACCAAATTTTTTCTTTAACGCCTTTATGTATTTCAAGGTTCTTTTTTCAACAAGCAAGGGATCGCCTCCTGTGATGCCTGCCCCCTGTGCACTACTTGATTCTGCTTCTAATACGGCATCCCGCACACTCTTGCATAATCTCTCATTTGCCCAAACATTATCTGTCTGCCCTCTCTTTTTTGATAGAGAGCAGTAAAAGCATCTTCTACTGCACAAACCTGTTATAAAGAGAACCAGCTTTTTGCCCTCGACACAGAGATTGCATCCTTTGACAAGTTCATTTATGCAAATAGATTCAAAAGGTGTTCTTTCTATCATTTGTTTTACTCAGAAATAAAATAAGGCAGCGCCTCATTAATAGAACTCACTTCCTTTACCTCTATACCACTCTGATTTGATACATCAACTCTCTTGGGGATTTGTTCTACAGTGCATACTTGGGTAACCCCAAATTTCTCGCAGTGCTCTGTTGTCTCATAAATAATATCTCCGCTTTGAAGTAATGGAACGAGAAACAATGAGAAACCAGACTTTTTTGCAGCTCTTGCCTTTGTAAGAATCTCTGAAACTGGCCCTATTGTTCCATCATGATTTATTGTACCTGTTATTATCACTCCATCTTTCAGACTTTTGTTTTGCAAAGCAGCAATTGTGGCTATTGTTATTGCAGCACCAGCACTCTGCCCCCCTATAACCGTCGCATTTGCATGAATATTGTATACTAAATCATATTTGTTTACATCTATCTGTGTGATATTCGCCGCTACTTTCCTTGCAGTTCTTATACTTTGTTGAGTATCCGCCCAAAATAGGAGGTTATCAATGTCTACAAGTGTTCTGCCAGAACCAGGCATAGCTTCAATAATTAGGAAAGTAGTAATTCCGTTGCCTTTACTGTCCACTGCTGGAACCTTCATTAATATCAAAGAAGCATTGTTCAAGAAGACTGGTGGATAAATTGGAGGATTAATATCTATATCAGCAACCTTACCAGGCTTAATGTCTTTGTAAGTCAGCAAAATAGAATTTGTAGACAAAAGCAGGATAAATATAATAATTATTGACATAATAACTGACCTTGTTAGTTTGATTCCTACTAATTTGAATGGAATACTGCTCTTTTTCATTACACTCCTTTTATATCTTGAATTTGCCATCTTTATAGACTAGTTTACAATCAATAAAAATCTTTGCATTATGCATATCCTTTACTATGTCAGCATGAACTGCTGACTTGTTCTTGCCCTTGCATTCCTTATAAGCATTTCCTAATGCAAAGTGAATTGTACCACTTATCTTTTCATCAAGCAGGAGATTATCCGTGAATCTGTTTATGCGAGGATTCATGCCAAAGGCGAATTCGCCAATATACCTTGCACCCTTATCTGTGTCTAAAATCTCTTTTAATGCCTTGTTATCAGATGAATTAAACCTTATGACCCTGCCGTTTTTAAATTCTAGATAGATGTTGGAAATTCTTCTACCCATCATTCTTAATGGATAAGTAAACTCTATTCTGCCATTAACACTCTTCTCAACCACTGCTGTAAAAACCTCTCCATCAGGCATGTTGTATGTTCCATCACCCACAACTGCCTTTCTGCCTTTGATTGAGAATTTCAAATCCGTATTTTTTGCAATTATGTGGACCCTGTCTGCCCTATCAAAAAAGTTTGCAATCCTTCTCCATTTTTTGCTTTCCTTTTCCCAATCTGTAATTGTTGCATTAAAAACAAATTTCTTATATTTTTGTAGAGTCATCCCTGCATCCTTTGCAAGTGCTTCAGTGGGATAGTCAAAGATAACCCATTTTTTCTTTAATCTTATCTCAGAAAGTTTTTTTGTTATTTTTTGCCTTAACATTATTTTTTGGGGGTCACATTTTTTTAATTCCTGTCTGTCTACTGGCGCTCTGATATACATAAATGCATCGCTGTTTTTGTACTCGTGCTCTGTTATTTTGGGAAAGTTTCTCAATTGTTTAATACCTGCATAACAATAATACACGGGCGAAAAACCCTCAACATTCCACGTCAACCTTGGATAAGCTCCTTTTTTGATTATCTGTTTGTATAATTCAAGAACAAGAGGTTTAGCAGGCAAATCTGCTATAATAACTGCTATTTCATCTTTTTTAATCTTACAACTATAATCGACAAGGATTCTTGCAATTTTTTCTATTTTTTTATTGTCAAGTATTCTTCTCATAACCTTCTAACCATAAATACCTCATCACATTTAGGAAATTTTGGGCAATTCACACAATCAGTCCATATCTTATTCGGAAAGCGATTCTTGTCTACTACTCCAAACCCAAACCTTTTAAAATACTTTGGTTTGTATGTCAATACAAATATCTTATTAACTCCAAGATTTTTTGCCTCATCAAAACATGCCTCAACAAGCTGCTGCCCTACAGCCTTCTTCTGATGATTCTCCTTTACTGCAAGAGACCTTATTTCAGCTAAATTCCCCCAGACAATATTCAGGGCAACACAGCCAATTATTTTTCCATCCTGTTCATAAATAAAAAAATCCCTGATATTGTTATAGATATCATTAAGAGAGCGCGGCAGCATCATCCCCTTTTCAGCAAAGTGATTTATCAGCTTATGAATCTTCATTGCATCCTTTACCGTTACCTTTCTTATCATTTCAAAATGGGCCTGTTCAGATTTGAACTGAAGACCCCTACGTTTCATAAGAAACCAAGGTTTCTTATCAATTTCATTAGTTACCCTTGGTTCTTTATCAGCGTAGTGCTCTAACCAGACTGAGCTACAGGCCCGAACGCCTCCGGCTGGACTCGAACCAGCGACCCGCTGATATGTAGGAAACCAAGGTTTCCTCACATTCAATTTCCTTGGTTTGTTTCTACAAAGCTAACAGTCAGCTGCTCTACCTGCTGAGCTACAGAGGCATAACTAATTAAAAATTTAGAGAATTTATAAAGCTTGTTTTTTATGCTTTAAGCCCAAATCCTCATCAAAAACCAGCTTTTGCTCTAATTTGGCATATACACTGCTATGCTTGCTACCCCTTATCAAAGAGATTATCGCATTCATGGCTATATCTACATCCTCTGTTCTCCCAATTATAATCACACTATTATCAATTAATTTTATCGCACAATTGCTTAACTCAGAGATAGTCTTAAGCACCCTCCCTTCCTTGCCTATTATCCTAGCCCTAATCTGGATGAATCTTTGATGTTTAGCATAATCCCTTATATTTATTTCTTCTGTCATATACTCCTCGTCTTCCAACAAAGAAACTATCTTAAAATCAAAACCCTTGCAGAATAATTTTATTGCTCTGACGGCAGTATACTCCTCTAATGAATCCCCTTCTAGAGAGATATTATGCCCTTCTATGAATATCTTAACCTTAAACTCCTTCTCAAGCCTTGCTTGATTTCTTTTCAGTCTGTAAATTTGCTTTTTTGTTAGAAATAGCCTTTCCATTTTTTTATTTTTGAGTCATATTCTCTCTTTATTTTTGACAAGAACTAAAATTCCTCTTCACTTGTCTTCAGATACCCCTTTTTCCTCAACCATTCAACAGCAGCGAGGCTATATTTAAAGACAACGTCTCCCTTTTCTTCCCTCTGGAATACCCATGGCTCTACAATTACTACATCACCCTCACGCAGCCACAAATGCCTTTTTAATCTGCCAGGTATTCTGCATACTCTTGATTTGCCGTCTAAGCACTTAATGAGCATGCGAGATGCTCCTAGGCGAGACTCAAGAATACCCAAAACCTCTTTGCCTCGAGGTAATTTTACCCTTAAAACTCCCTGATTTTGATTCCCTTGTTGCATCTTTCAAAGAAGAAAAAGCCATTTAAAAGGCTTACTTAAATTGGCTCTGTCAAATAGTCGGGACTTTTATAAGAAGCATTGAGATAAAAATTATTAAAAGTCCCGCAGATTAGACAATGTCACTTAAATTAAAGAAAGGGCATAAGGAACTCCTGAAATTGTAAGAATGCTGCCCTCTGAAATAATCCCTGCCTTAATTCCTGCCTCAACTGCCTTCTTTCCAGCAAAATTGAATGTTGCATCATCACTCAGAGTATCCTGCAATATCTGTACTACCTCTTGTTCATCTCTCTCATCATTTCCATAAAAATCTTTTCTTATATCCAGCTGTTTAATGCCCTCTTCAAATTTCTTTCCAAGAAGTTCAGAATCGCATACTGCTACAATCTTCCTGTAAGATTCATGAATTTTTATTATCATCTTCACACAATGATTCATGAATTTTTATTATCATCTTCACACAATCTTCGCCCTAACGCTGTGTTTAGCGCCACAGGCAAGGCAATGCAAGAATAAAAAGACGTCTTGCTTAATAAGCTCTGTATCTGGCTTTTTGCATTCTGGGCAGACAACAAATTCCTTTATGTAAAGGGATATTTTTTCATTTATCTGGGATGAGTTAAGTTTTCTGTTGAATATTGTTCTGTCTCCCTCAACAACTGCAAGAGCTGCTAACTCACGGGAAAGGAACTTCAAGAGATGTTCTGGTTTTCTGCGTAAAATGCTGCAAATTTGTGAAAGATTGGTTATCATCGTCTTAGTCCCTTCTACATGCCCCTTTATCTTCGGCACTTCAAATCTATCACTTGAAGATTTTATTGGTTTTACATTTTGGTAAATCTTGTCAAGTAGTTTGTCATATCCTTGATTCATCTATCTGTGAAAAGCAGTCACTTTAAAAATCTTGCCTCCAGATAGGAGAGAATCCCTATTCAAAAAGATTTAAAAATTAAGGTTGTTTATTGTTTATATGAAGGTTAAAAGGGTGTACTACTTAATAATATTCTCTGCAGTATTATTAATGGCTGTCTTATCAGTCATAACCTTTATTTTTCACAAATGGATTATTTTTGCATTAACACTGATGATGCTGGTCAACCTCCTTGTTTTAATGCTGATGATACTTATTGCCATGAGTGTTAGTGATAGGGTACGGGAGAAGGTTATATGGACTATTAATTTTATTTTTATAATCTTGCTTATAACTTCTATCGCACTTTTTATGAGGATGGTTATAATCAATGTTAAAGCAAGCTAAAGAAGTCTTATCTTCCCCGGTTTAGGTTCAAATATCTCTGCATTTTCTATCATCTCCTGAACCGTAGACTTAATGCTGTCGACAGGTGAATCTACCATCATGATCAAGCGGTCTATGTCTATTCCTTCTGTCTCCTGTTTGAGTAGGTCTAATATATTCTCTTTAATCGTTTTCCCCCCTGGTTTTTTTTGGAAGATTATCTCTTCTATAATCTCTCTCTGCTGCTCTGTAAGATTAACCTGTTTAAGCTGTTTGGATATCCTGTTGTCTGCAGGATCAGATGCCTGACCTCTTTCAAGTTCCTTTTTTCTAACCAAAAGCCATTTTAAGTCTATTCTGCGCAAGATCTCCGGAAGTATGTAAATCTCATCATTGAATGTCCTTGCATTGCCTATGACTAATATCGTGTCTCCTATCTCTATGCCCTGTAATTTTAAGATATCTTCCCCAAAGGTCTTAATCCGTATTTGGGAAGAGGCATCGTCTATGGTAAGAGCGGCATATTTTTTCTCACCCTCAGAAACAAATTTGTCTATTACATTCCCCATAATATTCACCCTAATGGCCCTGTTATTCATGACATTTGTATTACTATTAGGAAGATTGTTCTGCTGCAAGTCCGTTATGCTCAACTTCAGTGCAGTCTGCCTTTTTTTTGCTTCTGTAAATATCTTTTCTTCACCTATCACCATTTAAACCCTCTGTATGTACCCCTTCCTTGGAGAGAATACATCCCCTACTCTGTTTAATTCGTTAATTGCTTCGATTATGGACTCTTCATCTAATTTACCTTCCATATCTTTGATTATCTCCTCAACAGGTATCAGCTTGCCCAGCCTTGATTCAATTCTTGTTACAGCCTCTCTAACCAGTATAATCTTGCTTCTTTGGGATGCTGGAACTCCTGTTGCAATCCTGTCAATATCAAACTGCTGTGTTTTATAATCGAAACCAACTTGCATTAAATAGTTTTTGATAAGCTCTATCGCCTTTTTTGCATCATCTACTGTCACCTTATTACCAAGCCTTGCACGTGCACATGCCTCACTAAGCCTGATTAGTGCTTCCAGTTGCCTTGCAGTTATTGGAATTGGAGGCACTGCCTGGTCCACTGTTACTGGCCTGTTCCTTAAATCAACATAAAACTTTTTTATCTCATCCACTGCCTTCTCTGTCAACTCAGGATACACATGTTGTTTTGAATAAGCTATATACTTTCTTAATAATTCTGGTTCTATACTCTGCTTTCCTGCTGCTTGTCTATGCTCAAGCAGTACACAAGTTGCAATTGCCTCATCTTTTGAACGATTAGGTATATCACGCATTATAAACATGACATCAAACCTGTTGATGAGAGTGGCTGGGAGGTCTATTTGTTGCGGAATGGGGTTGAATGGATCGAATCTGCCAAACTTTGGATTGGCTGCTGCAAGCACAGAGGTTTCTGCCCTTAATGTGGCTTGAACATTCGCCTTGCTTATTGTAACTGTTTGCTGCTCCATTGCCTCATGCATTGCTGTTCTGTCCTCAGGGTCCATTTTTTCCAATTCATCCACACAAACAAGACCCTTATTACTCAATACCATCGCTCCTGCCTCTAAACTCCATCCCTTCAAAAAATCATCCCTTACAACAGCAGCTGTAAGCCCTGCACCCGTAGTTGATTTACCTACAACATATCTTCCCTTTGGCGCAATGCCTGAAATAAATTTCAGCATAACTGATTTTGCAACACCGGGATCCCCAACAAGAAGAACATGCAAATCACCCCGTGTAGATGTTCCATCACTCCTCTTTTTCTTGACACCTCCAAAGAGCTGCAGTGCAATAACCTGCTTGATATCCTCATATCCATATATACTTTGGGCTATTGATGCTGAAATTCTCTCAAGAATTCTTGGGTCTGCTGCAAGTTCTTTAATCTGTCTTTCATCCTCTTCGTCTACTTGCAACTCTTCAAAGCTTTCTTCAAGGGGTATTAGGTTATTGGCTTCTATTGCAAGGTCAAACCGTGTGCTGATAGCGCCTGTTGGCAATGGAATAGGAACCTCTTTTAATATTCCATTGACTAACACCCTACTTCCCGGTGTTGTGCGCTCTTCCATATGGGGATCGACCAAGTCTTCCTTAAGAAAGACAGAAATCCTATGTGCCTGTTCACCACCAGTCAAACTTTCTGGAGATTCCTCAACAACTATTCGCTGTGCATCCACCATCTCTTTGGTCACAAGCCTGAAACCCCCCTTTCTCCCGCAACTGCATCTGTTCGGCTCACGAAAATGCTTTTCTATCTGAAGAACAGAAAGTATTGTACCACAAGAGGGGCACTCAAACTTTGCATTTACTACCTGGGGCCTAACATCTGACGACTGCCTGACTATCCCTTCAATAGAGATTAGCTGATTTAGATGCCTAGCCCTCAGATTTCTTATTCTTACAAACTGCGATTGTGGTAGGTCCACAAGCCTAACCCTTGCGCCTGTAATAAGACCCATCTCTTCTAAAGCCAGTTCAAAAATCTGGAGGATCTCCTCTGGACTCTTCAATAAATGCTCTGCAAGTTCATGAGCAAAGGAAGCTATCTCCTGAAACGACACTGGCACGGACTTAACACCCTTTTTTGCAAGTTTGCCAATATCCCTTTTTGAATATTCAAAAAATTCTTTTGCTTCAGCAAGAAGATCTTCTGTTTTCATACGCCAAAACCAAGCCATTGCTTGGCTACTAAATCTATTCCCCCCTAGTCTTTAAAATTATTTTTATCAGATAATGATGTTTTTTGATTGCAACTAATCCTTCTTAACCTTCTTAACCTTCTTCATGACCTCTTTGGTATTCTTCATGAGCTGCTTCATTGAATCATCCAGTTGCTTCCTATCTTTAGTTCCCGTACAGACAAGTTTTCCATTGCTGAAAAGCAGGAATGTTGCATTTGGCTTTGACAGCTTGTAGACTAAGCCAGGAAATTGCTCTGGCTCGTATTCCGTATTCTCTAAGTGTAATGCGAGAAAATTCAGATTCAGGGCAAGATTAATTTCTCCAGATGCAACAATGTTCTGGACATTGATCTTTGGTTTTTCAGTTACCTTAATGCCTATCTTTCTAAGGTGCCTTATTACCACACGTATAACCTGCTTTACCTGTGCAACACTCTTAGTGCCAGTACATACAAGATTACCTGAAGAGAAGACTAACACTGCAGATTTTGGCTTTGCAACCCTTAGTACTAGCCCGGGAAACTGCTCTGGATTGTACTCTGTATTGGATTGTGACCTTGCAAGCTTTGTTAACGGTACACTCTTGCCTAAAGAAGTAGTTGCAACAATATTCTGCACTTTTAACTTTGAGTAAGTCATTTTAGCTATTTATAAATACATGGGGGATTTAAAAAGCTTTTCTATGGCTTTTAGAAGTATATTTATAAATGATTTCTTCTTATGTTTAAAATGCCTTATGCAGTGACTCATGTCCTGATTGCAATAATAATTGCAGAGCTTATCCGAGATTATTTTATTAGAGATAAAAAAAGATTCCCTTTACACTATGTCATAATAGCAGGAGTTGCTGGTTTGCTTCTTGATATAGACATCTTATTCTACATCCTAGCTAATATTCTAACTGGAATCTCTCCTGCAACAACAATCAATGAGCTGTCAGTAAGCTCTTTTCATCCCTCTTTTACACATAGCATATTATGGCCTTTAGTATTCCTGCTATTTGCCTACTGCTTTCTAATTGCTGAGAGAAAAGGGTTTAAGAGAATAAAAGGGATAGAAAAAAAAGTGGTTAAACATCACCTGAGAATCTCTAGAATCTTGTTTATGATTGCTCTCGGCACTGCAGTTCACTTGCTGCTTGACGGGACCTTAAGCGGTTATTTTAGAGTGTTATTATTCTCAAAGCCTATCGGCCTTAACCTAATCCCGC